>NZ_JBFJHD010000250.1:0-3942 GCF_041613455.1 Pseudoalteromonas sp.
CACATTTAACAGCGACAACGAAACAAAAACTGTTGCCTTTGTTAAATAATGAATCGTTAGCGCAAATTTCTACTTGGCCGGATGAGATGCGTTCGGCTCCCGGTGAGTTTTGGCAAAAGAAATCATCACGCTGGCATTATATAAATAAACCTGCAAATCAACCCTTAATACTTAATCATGCTCACACTAAAAACAAAGAGTCTGTGACGAATATTTTAGAAGGGATCCATTATTCTATTCAAACACTTAAAAGCGAAACAAGCTCGCTTGATGCGAAGCAATTTAGCCTACGCTTTTTAGTCCACTTGGTGGGTGATAGCCACCAGCCTTTTCATGCTGGTCGCGCCGAAGACCGCGGTGGTAATCGTATAAAGGTGCAATATTTTGGCCAAGAAACAAATTTACATAGTCTGTGGGACAGTAAGTTAATTGAAGGCGAAAACTTGTCGTACACCGAGTTTGCCGAGTTTATCAATACCACTAATCCACTATTAATTAGTGAGTACTTAGCCAGTTCGCCAACAAGCTGGTTAGTTGAATCAAACAACATCGCCGAATCACTTTATAATAAAAATGAAACAGACATCAGCTACAGTTACGTTTATAACCATATGCCAATTATTAAAACACGCTTACAACAAAGCGGAATAAGACTTGCTGGTTTATTAAATAGTCTTTTTGATGAATCAGCTACTCCGTTAGTCAGTGCACTAAAGATGCAAACTAACGAAAAAACAATCAACTAAGTAACCTTCAATACGGGAAAACAACATAATGAATAAACTTCGTCTGTCGAAATTAACCGGAGCAATAGTATTGGCTCTGGGTGTTTCAGCCAGTGCGATGGCTGCCGATACGTCATCTGCCATGCGCGGTAAAATCACTACTCCATCGGGTGAAAGTGCTGCTAATGTAAAAATTAAAGTTATTCACGGCCCTACTGGTACAGTGAGCGAACTAACCACCAATGCCAGTGGTACCTTTATTGCCAATGGTTTACGTGTTGGTGGGCCTTACACTGTGGTTATCGACTCTGATACCTTTAACGACACTACACTAGAAAACATCTACCTTGAGCTGGGTGGCACCTACCGATTAAACTCTCAACTGCGTCCACTTAACATGGAAAAAATTGAGGTTTCTGGCTATAAAATCGTACAACAATCGGGTGGCTCAAGCAGCTCTTTTGGTGAAGACACGATTCAAAACATGCCAAGCTTTAACCGCGATATTAAAGATATTGCCCGTTTAAACCCCCTTGCCAGCATTAATGGTAATGGTGAGCTTACATTTGCTGGTAATAATCCTCGCAGTAACAGCTTAACCGTGGACGGCATTGGCCAAAATGATGATTTTGGTTTGAACTATGGCGGCTACCCTACAGCGCAACCACCTGTTGCACTTGATGCTATTGAGCAAATTTCTGTTGATGTATCGCCATTTTCAGCAGCCAAAGGTAACTTTGGTGGCGGTACCATTAACGCAGTAACAAAGTCAGGTACCAACGAATTTAAATTTTCTGGCTTTTACGAAACTTCAACCCCAGATATGGCCGGTGATGTTGATAGCATTTCACAAGTATACGCAAACGGCAGACCCGCTCTAGATGAAGACGGCCACAGAACCTTTGTGGTTGAACAAGTAGAACCAATCCAAACTGAAGCACGCTATGGCTTTAACTTTGGCGGACCAATTTTAGAAGATAAGCTGTTTTACTTTGTAAACTACAATGCGTGGAAAAGTGAGCTTGATTTAGACTATGGTTTTGAAGGCTCAGGCGCAGCCAACGAATACGATGTTACCAAAGAAAGCTTTGATCAATTCATTGCTATTTTAGATAACGTGTATGGCATGCAAGACTCTTTAGGTGGCGATCCGAAAGACACTAATGAATCACTATTAGTGAAATTAAGCTGGAACGTGAATGACGATCACCGCTTAGACTTTACTTACCAATGGCAAGACGATCAAGATGAACGTAACTTTGGCATGGGTGGCAGCACAGTTCAGCTAGCATCAACTCGCTATACCTATGCGACTAAGTTTAATAACTTTGCTACTAAGCTGTATTCAGATTGGAATGAAGACTTTTCTACTGAAATTGGCATCGCCTACAAAGACGTGACTTCAGATAGCATCACTAATTCAAGTATTGGTAGTGTTAAAGTAGAAGAGTATTTTCGCGGTCCTGCGTATGAATTTGGTACCGACCAATTCCGTCATGCTAATAAGTCAGCCACTGAAAATCTAACCCTCACTTTTGATGGTACTTATTTATTAGACGAGCACCAGCTTAAGTTTGGCGCTAAGTACGAGTCACTTAATTTATACAACTTATTTGCTGCTAACTCATTAGGTTCATGGGAGTTTGATAACTTTGATGGCTTTGCCGACCGTGAAGTGGGCAACTTTAGAGGCGAATATGATTTTTCATACGGTAATGCCTATACCAATAACTCAGCCGATACCGCTTACGATGCAACGCGCAGCCAGCTCGCGCTTTACATCGAAGACACGTTTTACGCCAGCGATGATTTAGAAGTAACTGCGGGTATTCGTTATGAGCGTTTAGCGTCTGACGACAAGCCCACGCTAAATGAAAAATTTTTAGAAACCTACGGCTACACTAACCAAGAGAACTTGGACGGTGTTGATATTATTTTACCGCGCATTGGCTTTAAATATTATGCCACAGAAGCACTAACCGTTAATGGTGGTGTGGGTCGTTTCCAAGGCGGTATTCCAAATGTTTGGTACAATAACTCGTTCCAAAATGATGGTATTACCTTTGTTGAAGCACCGCAAAGTGCGATTGATGATTACTATGCCAATAATAAGGCCGATATCACTAAAATACCTGATGAAATTAAAAACTCATTAGTACAAGGTGCCGGTAGCACTAACTATATCGACCCTAATTTCAAACTACCTTCAAGCATTCGTGCGCAAGTTGGCTTTGACTATGAGTTTGATTCTGAACTGTTAGGTAATGGCTTTAAATGGCAAGCTGAAATTGCTTACCATAAAAAAGAAAATGAGGCTGTTTGGCATAATACGGCTATTCAACAAGTCGGCGTTGCCGCTGATGGTGAGCGTATTATTTATGAAAGTATCTACTCTGGTGATTTGAAAGATAACTTTGATATTATGATGACTAACTCAGCCGAAGACGGACGCTCGGTGATCTTCTCTACAGCACTTGCTAAAGAGTGGGATAATGGTTTGTATATATCGACCAGTTATGCGCACCAAGATATTACTGAAGCCGCTTCTGGCTCATCTTCTCGCGCACAAAGTAACTATCAATACAATGTGACACAAAACCGCAACCAAGATTTAGCGCACCGCGGTGCGTATGAAGTTGAGCATAGCTTTAAAATTAATGTAAGCTACAAAACTGAATTATTTACCGGCTACCAAACCAAGTTTAACATGTACTTTGAGCGTCGCTCTGGTCGTCCATTTAGCTATACTATGGGTATGTTCAGAGACGGTGACTTAGGTGATACACGTGACTTTAACTCAAGCTCTGCTTACCTTGCTTACATTCCAACCGGCGCTGATGACACCAATGTAAATTGGGATGAGTCTGGCTTGTCGTGGAATGAGCTTGAAACGTTACTAAACCGTGCGGGTATTTCTGAGCGTGGCACGATTTTAGACCGTAATTCAGGTACTCAACCTTGGGTAACCACTATGGATATTAGTGTTAAACAAGAAATTCCTGGGTTTGCTGAAGGTCATAAAGGTGAGGTTTACTTTATGATAGATAACTTTGCTAACTTACTTAACAGTGACTGGGGTATAGAAAAACGTTTAGGTTTCCAAGATCAAGCCATTTATGACTTTGGTGGCTTAGATGACGAAGGCCGTTATATCATCGATGCTCGCTATAATGGCGCTGATGTGCGTAATTACAGCCAAATTGCAACGTCATCATCG
>NZ_JBFJHD010000251.1:0-3870 GCF_041613455.1 Pseudoalteromonas sp.
GTGGGAAAAAATGGTCGAAGAAAATACCCCTATGGCGGTGATCCTCGAAGATGATTTGTTTATCAAAAAACACCTAAAAACGGTTATTACTGCAGCACAACAGTTACAAAACTGGGATTTAGTTAAGCTCTCCGACAATAGGAATTTCCCTTTTGTAGAAACTAGCCCTTTAGCGCACAAGCTTACCTTAGGTAATTACCTTAAAGCGCCTAATGGCGCACAAGGCTATATTTTAAGTTTAGATGGCGCAAAAAAATTATTGCAGCGTAAACCTTTTTATCGCCCTGTTGATGTCGATATGCAATTCCATAGCGAAGTAGGCTTAACTATGGTGGGTATAAAACCGTACCCAATTGCTGAAGATCGCAGTTTCGAAAGTGAAATTACACGTGTGAGCGCTGGCAAGCATTCAAACCGCAGCACCTTTTTTAGAAATTTAAAGTATCGCACGCGTATTTATGTTGAGCGTAAAAAAATAACCGCAAATATTTCTTCCTTAGTTTAGGATTTACTGACTTGAATACCGCTGTGGTTCAAAATTGTTGTTATGTTACAACTAAAAAAGCCCAGTTTAACCGCTAGTACACGTTAAACCGGGCTTCTTAAACCATTGCTTTATAGTAAAATTTATTTATTAATTAAACCATAATCGGCATCGAGTATATTAATCACTTCTTGGCGCGGATCAGCTGGTATTACAATGTCTTTACCCACTATTTTACTGGCAATACCAACATACGTGTTCGACACTTCTAGCATCACCGACTCAGGTAAAATGTAATCTTTAGCGAGCTGTTCGCGCTCATCCATACGATCTTTATTAAGTAACACATCGCTTTCTGGCACGTTGTTAATTAACAGCTGACGGAAGCCCTCTTTTGAGTTTTCAACAATTTTACCATTACGGTACGCAGCCCCATCCCAAATGCGCGACGAATCAGGCGTACCTACTTCATCAATATAAATAAGCTGTTGTGCGCCGTTGATATCTTCAACGTAACCAAACTCAAATTTAGTATCTACAAAAATTTGATCAAGTTTGGCCAACTCACCACTGATCAACTGAAAACCTTCCACTAATAATTTTTCGTACTGAGCAACATCGTCAGCCGACTTAAAATTAAATACCTCAAGGTTATTAGTAATGTTATCGCGAGTAATATTCACATCGTCAACCGGTGGAATATCGGCAACACCCTCAATAATGCCTTTAGTAGAAGGTGTTATAAGTACGTTATCGAGCTTTTGGTTGGCGCTTAGACCTTCTGGCAGCTCAATACCACAAAAGTGGCGTATACCTTTAGCGTAATCGCGCCACATGCTACCGGTAATATATTGGCGCGCTATGGCTTCTACTTTAACGGTGCTGGCTTTGCGCACAATCCACACATACGGGTGCGGAATATCCACAATATGATTACCCGCAAGGCCTGCTTCATCAAATAATTTAAACCAATGTGCTGCTACCGAGTTGAGCGCAATCCCTTTACCCGGCACGCCATTTAAACCATTTTCGCCCTGCCAAATGCAGTCAAACGCCGAAATTCTATCGGAAATAACCATTATTGCCAGCTCGGTATCTGCTGGTACTTTATAGCCTTTTTCGTTAATTAAACGCGCGCTGTCTTCATCGGTTAACCAATAAACTGAACGCACTTTACCACTGTGAACTTTACCTTTGGTACGAATTGGTAAATCATCGTTTACGTCTAAAACTTTATAGCTAGTCATGCTATCTCCGGGGTTTGGCATGCTCATAGAGCAAAGTATGGTATGGGGTTATAGAGGCCATATAATAATGCAGCCAAGTGCAAAGCTCAATCGCGCACCGAAACAAAGTTAACGGCTTTATTTATCTGCTTGTAACATTAAGGTAAACTAGCAAGGTTAAAAACCTCAAGGAGTTAACTTGGACTACCTAGCCGCCAGTAAAAACAAAAAGTACTTAATGTATATTTCTCAAAATTACTCGTACGCTATTTTAAGGCCGTTACAGGCACAAATTTTGGCACACGGTGGCGAAGTGCGTTGGTTTTTACAAGGTGATGACGTTAATCCTGACTTTTTAGCCGATGATGAAATACAACTTCACTCAATTAAAGCAATAAAACAGTGGGCGCCCGATGCGACTTTTGCCCCAGCTAATTTAATACCTACTTTTTTCCCAGGTAAAAAAGTTGCTGTTTTTCATGGCTTTGATGCCGGTAAGCTAAATAAAAAAGGTGAAAACGACCACTTTAAAGCCAGAGGGTGTTTTGATCTGTATTGTACACAAGGGCCAAATACTACAGGCCCGTTTAAAGCATTAGAACAGCAGTTAGGTTATTTTAAAGTAACCGAAACAGGCTGGCCGCCGTTGGACCGCTTTTTTATTCCCGAAGGCACTAACCGTTACAAAGATAGCAACGACACGCGCCCCACATTATTAATTTGTTCTACATTTTCCAAGCGTTTGTCGCTAGCCCCTAAACTATACAAGCAAATTAAACATTTTAGTGAACACGGCAAGTGGCGTATTTTAATGCAGTTTCATCCCAAAATGCCGAGCGAATGGGTGGCTAAATACCAAGCGCTCAGCAATGAAAACTTAAGCTTTATTGAAACCGACGACGTGGTACCGTTATTAACAGCGGCTGATGTGATGCTGTGCGACACCTCATCTATATTACAAATGTTTTTAGTACAACGAAAACCAGTAGTCACCTTTTGCAATAAAGCCCCAGCAAAGCATTTGCTCGATATAACCCATGCCGATGAAGTAGAAGCCGCAATAGAGCATGCATTTACTTATCCAGCTGAACTAATTAGTAATATTGAAGAGTACTGCCAACAGTTACATCCGTATACCGATGGTAAATCAAGCGAACGGGTGCTTGCTGCTACCAACGAGCTATTACTCAGTAACGAACAGTTCAAAGCCAAACCATTAAATTTACTCAGACAATTTAAAATGCGCAGAAAACTCAACTATTGGGGTTGGTAATCAATAACTTTAGATAAAGAAGAGCAGCGGTCAGGTTTTAGCTGTCAGCGCAGAGCAAAAGATTAACCAAACGCGAAGTAAATTCGCACCTACGGATGTGGAATATCATGCTTTTTGGCGTGTAGGTGAGGTTTTACACCTCGCTTTTCCTAGCACCTAGAACCCAGTACCTAAAACCCGTGCCTTTAACTATTCCTGCTGAACGCTGAAATCTGCCCACTGAGCGCGCCCCACCTTCCTTTCCCGATTATTATCGCTTAACATTGCTGCACGCTATCATTGGTTAACTATTAAGTTGTTATGATCACACTGTCTGAGCTGTTATTTAAATGGCATAAAAATGCACACCCACCCACCCTGAAAATTAAGCAGCTAAACATCAAACCCGGTGAGCATGTATTTTTACATGGCCCTAGTGGCTGTGGTAAATCAACTTTGTTAGCATTATTAGCGGGTATTAATACCGCCACCAGCGGTGAAGTGTGTATTTTAGGCCAAAATCTGAGTGCTTTAAGCAATACTCAGCGCGATGCCTTTAGAGCGGATCATATTGGTTATATTTTTCAAAACTTTAATTTATTGCCCTACTTAACCCCGCTTGAAAACGTGACTTTAGGCTGTCAATTTTCTACCGCGCGGCAGCAACAAGCACTAAAACACGCTAGTAGCTTAAATGCAGAAGCCACTCGATTACTTAATGCGCTGGGCTTAGCGTCGCAGTTTCATAATATAAGTGTAGGTGAGTTAAGTATTGGTCAGCAACAACGAGTGGCAGCAGCACGGGCGTTTATTGGCAGCCCCGAGCTAATTATTGCCGATGAGCCCACCTCGGCGCTTGACGCCAACAATCGGCAAAGCTTTATTAACTTATTGTTTGAGCAAGCCAA
>NZ_JBFJHD010000252.1:0-3860 GCF_041613455.1 Pseudoalteromonas sp.
GCATCTCCTCTACAGCTCTTGCTATATATGACTCTTCATTCCAGATGTGTGAGAAACCATTCCAAAACTGTATGAGAAAGAACAACTGCAGCATATATGTACAAAAAAATAGCAAAAAACACTTGCGCGAAAATACTGTATAAACTACTGTATACATGTACTGTATAAAAACCCAGTGAGTGAGACTATTATGTTACAGCCAATTACTTTAAGAACAGTTAAAAGTTACCAGCAAGATGTGCAAAATGATTGTGTAAACTTAATTCAAATCGAAGATGAGATCTCAGCAACCTTTGAACTGCTTAAAGTATTACATCAATACAATAGTTTAAACGCGTGGACTTTGCTTATTGCACCCGATCATGTACCGAGCAAAGCGTTACTTGACTCTTGCTCTATTGATACCAGTAAACTATTAGTAATACGACAAAAACACTTAGTAAATTTAGAGTATGTGTTGAGCTCTGCGTTACATAATGGCAATTTTGCCGCGGTGATCACCTGGACTGATATAGTAAATGATCAGCAACTGTCACAATTGGCATTAAATTTAAGTAATACGCGCACTAAACTGTACTGCTTTACCAAAAATACCAGTAACCTTGAGATACCACTCGCTCAATAAGCTTGTTAAACTGGTATTTTAAATCGCTTATTTAATATTATGACCACACCAACGACCTCTTATTGTTTTTGTGGCAGCCAGCAAAAGTATGCTGACTGCTGCGAGCCGATTCATTTGGCAACACAAACAGCCAGCACGCCTGAGCAGCTAATGCGTGCTCGTTACAGCGCTTATGCCATTAAAAATGCTGAGTATGTATACCGCACTTATGCCAGCGACAAACAAGCCGCTAACCCCATTAAAGAAATTGAAGATTTTGCTAATAGCTGCCGTTTTATAAATTTAACCGTGCTAAATTCAGGGCACCAAGGCAGCCAAGGCTTTGTTGAGTTTAAAGCGCACTACTTTTATCAAAATCTGTACTGTGAACTACACGAGCATTCATTATTTATTAAAGAAGATGAGCAGTGGCGTTACCTAGACGGTACGATATTCCCGGTTGCAGATATAAAAGTAGCCCGTAACGACAACTGCCCATGTGGAAGCGGTAAAAAATATAAAAAGTGTCATAGCGTATAACGGCACATAGTACAGCGTGAATACACGGGTAATAAGGTGTATTCACAGCCAGTTGCTTAAAAGCAGGCTTGATTACGTCCGTGGATTTTAGCTTGATACATTTTTTTATCCGCTCGCTGTAATAAGCTTTTTTCACTTTCGTTTGGCTGCGACGTGGCCCCGCCAATACTCACAGAAACAACTTTAAATTCTGAATGCTGATGTGCAATCGCTAATTGAGCAATATGTTGTTGAATTTTCTCGGCAACGCACAGCGCGCCCTCACGAGCGGTTTGGGGCAACACTACAACAAACTCTTCGCCTCCATAGCGAGCCACAAAGTCTGCTGGCCTTTTTATGTTGCTAATGATTGTTTGCGCTATAGCGCTTAACACATTGTCTCCTTGCATATGTCCATAGGTGTCGTTGTATTGCTTAAAGTAGTCTATATCAATAAATAATAACGCGTATTGGGTGTCGTCGCGCATGGCACTTTTAGCCACCTTATTAACATGCGCTTCAAAGTAGCGGCGGTTATATACTTGCGTTAACTCATCCAAGAATACTTTTTGACTTAATAAATCATGTTGCAACTTAATGGTTAAGTGGGCTCTTACTCGCCTGAACACAGTTTCGGGGTTGATTGGCTTTTTAATGAAATCGACCGCACCGGCTTCCCAACAATCCGACTCTTCACTCTCAAGTGAAGTAACAAATATCACGGGTATGTGTTGGGTGTTCATGGTAGCTTTAAGTTGTTGGCAGGTTGCTACACCGCTCATGCCGCCCATAGAAATATCGAGCAATATTATGTCTGGCGTGTCGGTTTTACATCGTTCAATGGCTTCTTCACCACTATTCACTGTGCTAACAATAAAATATTGCATTAGTATTTTTTTTAGCACAACCAAGCTCAGTAGCTGATCGTCAACAATAAGCACTTTAGATTTATTCAGACTGAGCGAAACTTCATTATCTGCATAATTTAACGGCATGAGTTTGCCTAAATTTAGTGATTACCTTTTACACTCTATAGTAGTAGTTTTTGTTATGCAAAGGTTAACCTTCATTTTCTCTTCGTGTGGCTTCACATAAACAGCATCACCACAGCGGGCAATAAGCTAGGCACTCAGCGCGCTTATGTTGCCGCAATTAGAATAAAAATCTTGCTATACAATCATCTAACGATATTGCCATTGCATGACTGAAGCGGGAAAAGTACACATTGGCACGAGGTTTATGGCACAGCGGCTACTAGGGATTTAACGGCATTCTAATCAACACACTTCTGAAAAAGCGAAGCGGCTACTATTTCAAATACTGCAACAATGAAAAATGGGCCATTAAGGCCCATTTAAAAATTACGCGAATATGATAAACGTGAGTTACTCGTCGTCATCCAAATCAAGTTGTTGGCGCTGAGCGGGTCTAGCAATAATCTCAACATAAAAAGACATTAAGTTTTGCTTTTCGATTTCACTGATACATTTGCTAAGTTCTGCAACGTGAACGACTTCAGCGTCTTCAGCAGTATGACCAAACTTACAATCAAACGCCCAGTAATCAGCATCGATGGGTAAAGTTTTGTTACGCTCTCTTTTCAAATATTTTTTCACTTCATGCTTTGCAGCGTCAACCATTCGAGGGTATTTGATTTTCTCGTGATTTAGCGTGAATACTTTCTTCATTACGTTCCTAATTACCTTGGTTTAATGATAACGGCATTTCATGTCATACCATTTGCGTGCATTATAGCAATTGCATTTAATTTTTGGATGCTTTTTTTATATTAAATCAATTATAAATCCATATATAAGGTAGCACTGGGGTGCAAAGAGCCCAATATTGTTATTAAGCTGGCTTCAGCTTGGTACATTTAACCCACTTTATGCGCTCACCACGTGCAAGGGGCGATGCAGCTCAGCATTATTAAGACTGGCGTAGAAGCCGGCGGCATCCATTTGTGGGGGCACTAATTGAGTGTGCTGCTTAGCAATACGTCTGCGCACTGCTAATTCACAATTATCAACAACATTTAAAGGTATGTGCTGTGGCTCATCTCGAATGGCGAGGGGTTCGGGGTGTAGACAATGGTTAAGTTTGATATCGACCATGCCGGCGCGCTCACCCAAGTTTGCAATAGCCGACGCATTAAATTGCCCTATCAACATATCAAACTCATCGGGGGCTAATTGCTGCTGCGGCCCCAGCGCAAATTGCTTACGCAATGATTCTTCACTTTCAAGCTTATCGCGCAGCTCTGTTTTTGGTAAATGAAACTGACTAAAATCGAGCGCATCATGCGATAGCATCGCTAATAATAACGCAAACTCGCCACGGCGATGTTGTTGCACGCTTTGATTAAGACGAGAGCTGAGTTGACTCTCTGTGATTAACAAATCATCTATTTGCATAGACTTTAGCCGATTGTTGTGAAGAATAATTATTTATCGGCATTTTTTAAAATTTCTTTAGCTTTTTTCTTTACTTAAACACGATGTTTGCTATTATCAGCGCCGTTGCATTGGAGGGGTTCCCGAGCGGCCAAAGGGATCAGACTGTAAATCTGACGGCTCAGCCTTCGCTGGTTCGAATCCAGCTCCCTCCACCACTTTTCTTACCGCTAAGTAAAGTGGGGCCAAATGTAACAACAATGTGTGGAGGGGTTCCCGAGCGGCCAAAGGGATCAGACTGTAAATCTGACGGCTCAGCCTTCGCTGGTTCGAATCCAGCTCCC
>NZ_JBFJHD010000253.1:0-3842 GCF_041613455.1 Pseudoalteromonas sp.
AGCAAACCTAAATAGCCAAGTTGTATGTGGTTGATAAATTTTTCCATTACAGCACGCCTTGCATTGATGGTGGGTAGTAAACCTAGCTATTGTAACAGTATTTTTGTTGTCAGTGGTATGCACAATCTGGGTATTAAGGAATTGGGCGGCGAGGGACGGGCTGAGGGCTAAGGGCGTCGAGCTAAAGGCTAAAACTTATAATATGAGAAGCAACGCTTATGCATTCATAACCAGAGATGAGATTATTCACAAAGAGAATAAGAGGCGCTGCGCTTTAGAGAAGAAAAAAGGGAGACTGCGGGCGACGGGCAGCGGGTACTGGGCTTAGGACCTAGGGCTTAGGACCTAAAACCTAGGGCCTAGAACCTAAAGCTGTGTTTTAAAAATAAAAAAATAGCCCAGCTACATAATGAGTGGGCTATTTAGGTGGCATCTATTGATTAAAGACTAATAATGCTGCCGTTTATGGGGTTAACCATAAATTCAACAATTTCAATTTCACTGTCTTCAGGTAATGTTTGCTCTGCGCTTTGCGTGCTTGCTTGCGCGGCATCAGTGACCATTTGATCGAGTACAATGGTAAATTGCGTGGCTACATTGGCATAGCCTTTAACGCGCAAGGTATAGTCTTGCTCGCCAACCACGGTACTACCTACCTGCTCAGACGAACCTAAATTGCCTGACGTAGCTAACACTTTACCGCTACTATCTAACATTGAGAAATCAAGATCTGGGTAAGCACCGCCTACTTCAGTGTCTGCTGTTAAGGTGGCAACGATACTTTTTGCACTGCTTAAGGCAGTAAAGTTTACGTCAACATAATCAACGCCTTCTTGTACTTCTATGTCGGTAGTACCCACAGCAACAATACCTTTATGCTCAGAAATAGCATGGTATACCACGCTACGCTCTGCAGGCTCTGAGGTGTCGTGTGCTGCTTGGCTACCCGTGGCTGGGCGTGCTTGGCCTTCTACTTGAGCAAATACTTTTGCTTTAAAGGTAAACATTTCAGCCAGTGGGTTGGCAAAGCGTAATTGACGCGCCGCAGAGTCCATCATCGGTGCTAACGTTTCATCGTATGTAAAGCGTGCGGTGTTACCACGCTGGCCGTTGCCATCGTTATCGGCATTGATTACCGTTACGCTTGGGCTGCTAATCGATACGATATCAAAGTTAATTGGTGCGAATAATGCTTTGCTATGGTTGTTGGTTAGGGTGTTATCAAAGGCAAATTCGCCCATCGAAAACGATACGTTACTAATTGATGCTTTAACGTGTTTTGTTACATTTCGAGCTTTAAGCTTAGTTTTAGCTGTGCCAGAAAGGTCTGAAAAGCCCACTTGCCCAGATTCATTGGCTTTAATTGCTCTCACCACATATTGATAGTCAAATGCGTCAATCCCTTGGCCTGCACCACGGCCAAACCCTTGGCCTTTATCTAAGTAACGGGTATCGGTTACAAATTCTACATGGGTGTAGCCATTGGTTGTTAAATCGCCATCCATGTATTCACGCCCAGCAACACCGGCAAATAATCGAGCAGGGCTGCCGCCTTTACGCTTTAATACTTGATAACCAATAACATTATCAACCGCATCCCACGACACCTCAATGCTATCTTGGTTGACGATATCGGCAATAATGTTTTGTGGTACGTCAGGCGCCGTTTGGTTTGCAGTAAAGTCGCTGACGGCCGTTGAAATCATTTGTACTCCGCCTAATGGCGCTTGAGCGTTTTTACCCAGCTCGCGTGCAGCAAACACACGTTCAATCAACGCATGATGTTTGCCTAACGATTTAGCATCCACTGAATTAGTAGGATAGAGCATGGCATCGGCAATTAACGCGGCATCGCGTGCTTTTACAAAGGTATCTGGCGCGCTCACTCCAAGCACATACATAGAGCCTAAGAAAATACGCTCCCAAGTTTCTTTACCTAAACTTGCCGCTTGGCTGGCTTCACCGGTTACCGGATCGGGGCGCGCAAAGTCGTTGTCAGGATACATAGTGAGCATCAGCTCTCGTAGATCCCACATAGCCCCGGCATAAATTTCGCCGTCGCGATGTACTTCAAACGCGCCATCGCGAGTACCTAACTGGGAATAACGTAATTGGCTTTGACCGCTGCGAATATATTGAAACGAATCGGGATCAACATTTTTATCGCGTAAATACGCTCTTAAGTCGCATGAGTTAACGGGGTAAGTCCCTAAGTCAGGTGTTTCGCCTATAGTGTAAGCCCATAAATCGGCTTGACCTTCGTTGAGTGCGCCGCCTTCTGGGCTGCCTTCAAAACCGGCAATTGGAGTAATCGTGGCGTGCGTGCCTTCGTGCATTGGCACACTAAAATCAACCGCTAAATTATTGAATAAATAACCATGGCCGTAAAATGTTGGGTTAACCACCACTTCTTCGCCGTTTATTTCTTGTGAAAGCGGTATTGCAAAGGCGTTATCTAGCCCCAGTAACTTTTTCACAAATTCAGGATCGCTGCTATCTGTTGGCGCATCTAATACGTTTGGAATATGCACTACCCCGACGAGCGGCACTGATTCATTTGGGTATTGATCAGGGAAGCTACCACTGCCAAAGCCACGTGCATGCACTGCATCACCGTCTTTGTGTAGATAATCCAAATACTCCATTAAGTTGGTGATGTAAATAAATTGGCTAATGCCATCGAAGTGCTCGGCAGGCTCGGCTAAATGATCTTTCTCATTAGGGCGGGCATATAACGGGGCTTCGTCTTTATCAAAGTAATAGGTGCCTAGCGCTGCTTGCGCAAAAGGCAGCTTAGTAGGCAGTGCATTTTCTATATGCGCATGTTTGCCTGTTAAAGCGCCTGCTAAACCGCTTACACGGTTAGTATCATCAAACTTTCTTAATTTAATGCGTAGTAAGCCTTCAGGGCGACCGCTTACTCCACCATTTTCATCAACAATTTCACAGTCGTTTTGTAGTTGTGGTGTAATGGGCGGGAAAGTAGGAAAGTAATCGGCAAATTGATCAGTGGGTTGTGACTCTTCGGCAGTACGCACTTGATCTTCGCGATACAGAACGTCGCCCGATTGCGCATCAACCATATATTTAAATACCCCAAACGGGTTGGTTGAGTAGTAGTAAAACTGCCACACTAAATTATGACCGTCGGCTGTTTGCACAATACGTAGTTCAGGAATCGGGGTTTTAAACACACCCAACTGCGCTGCGATGGTGTCAAATGCAGGGGTTAATACCGACATAGCCGCAGCGGGCAAATTTTTTGCAAAAGAGGCTAAATCGTTCGTTGCCGCAAGTACTGCTTCATCAGCAGACAAGTCTGGGCTTGCCGAAAGCGATAACTGCTTTTGATAAGGCCCCATTACACCACGCACTTGGTTATCTTTATCAATAATGATGCCTAATCCATTACCGTCCACTTTAATGCCATTAACAACTTGATCTAAGCGCACTATATGTCCGCCCAGTGCTGCTTTAGAGCGGTGCGGATTAAACTGTAGTTGGTCAGCGCTTAGGCCAGCAAACATTGCCTGATGATCGCTAATAAAGTTGCGCGCCATATTTTCTATTGAATCGCCCGAGGTTTGTATCGCAATCCCCGTTAATGAGTCAATGGTGCCGGTCATTTCGTTAACCGACACCTGTGCCTGTGGATTCGCTGCTTTTAGTTGTGCAATAGCCTGAGTTTGTTCGTCACTTAAGCTGGCTAGTTGTGTCAGTGCTGTTTGCTGCAATTGATTCACTACTGGCACTTTTGTAACGTCAAAGTTTGAAATGGAGTTGCTCACGTTATTTACATGGTTGCTGGCTGCATTGACCTGGCTAGACGCGAGCAGCATTGG
>NZ_JBFJHD010000254.1:0-3838 GCF_041613455.1 Pseudoalteromonas sp.
AAAAGGGCTAGGCGATAAAGCCAAACGCTTACCTTTTTCATTAAAAATACTGCTCGAAAACCTGCTGCGTAATGAAGACGGCGAAAATATTAAACAGCAAGACATTCAAGCCTTATTAGATTGGGATCCGCAAGCTAAGCCGGCAACGGAAGTTGCTTTCACACCGGCGCGCGTGGTGATGCAAGACTTTACCGGCGTGCCCGCGATTGTCGATTTGGCCGCAATGCGCGATGCGATGGAGAAATTAGGCGGCGATCCCGCAAAAATAAACCCGCTATCCCCAGCAGAGCTTGTTATTGACCACTCGGTACAAGTAGATGGCTATGGTAATGATGGCGCATTTGATTTAAACGCCAAGCTTGAGTACGACCGCAACAAAGAACGTTATGAGTTTTTACGTTGGGGGCAAACTGCCTTTGATAATTTAAAAGTCGTGCCGCCGGCCACCGGTATTGTGCATCAAGTAAACTTAGAATACTTAGGCCGTGTGGTGTTTAATGAAGAACGTAATGGACAAAAATTTGCGTACCCCGATACGTTAGTCGGCACAGACTCGCATACCACAATGATCAACGGTTTAGGTATATTGGGCTGGGGTGTTGGGGGGATTGAAGCTGAAGCAGCTATGCTGGGACAACCCATTAGTTTATTAATCCCTCAAGTGGTAGGGGTAAAACTCAGCGGGCGTTTACCAGAAGGCACCACGGCCACCGATTTAGTACTCACAGTGACCGAAATGTTACGTAACCATGGCGTAGTGGGTAAATTTGTCGAGTTTTACGGTGACGGACTTGCCGACTTACCGCTTGCCGACCGAGCCACTATTGCCAACATGGCTCCGGAGTATGGTGCAACTTGTGGTATTTTCCCTATTGATGACGAAACCATTAATTACTTACGCTTAACCAACCGTGATGAAACACAACTTAAACTCATTGAAGACTACGCAAAGCACCAAGGCTTATGGCGTAATGATGGCGACGAAGCCAATTATACCGATAAACTAGAGCTTAAGTTAGATGATGTGGTACCTAGCTTAGCTGGCCCGAAACGCCCGCAAGATAGAATTTCGTTAGATAAAGCCGGCACTGTCATTAGCCAACATTTAAAAGAGTTTCAAGACGAACGCTTAGCTCGCCGAGAAAAAAGTGATGAAGAACAAGCACGCATAGAAAGCGAAGGTCCAACAACTAACCCTGATGAAGCAACCAACGAAGCACAGTTTATTGGCGCAGCCAAAGTAAGCTATAAAGGTCAACAGTTTGAATTAACAGATGGGGCATGTGTTATTGCAGCCATTACAAGTTGTACCAACACCTCTAACCCGAGTGTTATTTTAGCGGCGGGTTTGGTGGCTAGAAAAGCCAAACAACTAGGTATTAATGTTAAACCTTGGGTTAAAACATCGCTGGCACCAGGCTCAAAAGTGGTGACTGATTACCTCGAAAAAGCAGGTTTAATGGATGACTTAGAAAGCCTAGGCTTTAACTTGGTGGGCTATGGCTGTACCACCTGTATTGGTAACTCTGGCCCATTAGCCACTGAAATATCAGATGCCATTCAAAAGCATAAATTAATAGTGAGCTCTATCTTATCGGGTAACCGTAACTTTGAAGGACGTATCCACCAAGATGTTAAAATGAACTTTTTAGCCTCTCCACCACTGGTGGTTGCTTACGCTATTGCTGGGCGAACCGATATAGATGTGTACAACGAGCCTTTAGCGCAAGATGCGAATGGTAACGATATTTATCTAAAAAATATTTGGCCAAGCGTAAAAGAAGTTAACGATTTAGTTAAGGAAACAGTCACTAAAGAAATGTTTAAAACCAGTTATGCCAATGTGTATGAAGGCGACAGCCGCTGGCAAAAAATTCAAATTCCAGACGGTAAACTCTACGATTGGAATGATGCCTCAACTTACATTAAAAAAGCGCCCTTTTTTGATGGTATGACGATTGAACCGCCGGGTATTCCAACCATTACTGGCGCACGCTGTTTAGCCAAACTTGGCGACTCAGTGACCACCGACCATATATCACCCGCAGGCGCGATTAAAGCGGATTCACCAGCTGGATTATATTTACAAGAGCATAACGTAGAGCAAGCACAGTTTAACTCTTATGGCTCGCGCAGGGGTAACCATGAGGTAATGATGCGCGGTACTTTTGCTAATATTAGGCTAAAAAACTTATTGGCACCTGGCACTGAAGGCGGCGTTACTCGCACTCAACCCGATGATGAGCTAGCCAGTATTTATGATGCGGCGATGGCGTACCAAGAAAGTGATACCCCACTCGTGGTGCTAGCAGGTAAAGAATATGGCACCGGTTCGTCGCGTGACTGGGCTGCAAAAGGCTCACTGTTGTTAGGAGTTAAAGCTGTAATCGCACAGAGCTATGAACGTATTCATCGCTCTAATCTTATTGGCATGGGGGTATTACCACTGCAATTTAAGCAAGGTGAAAGTCATGAGTCGCTAGGTTTAACCGGCCAAGAGCAGTTTGATATTGAAGGTTTGTATGATAAAACCAACGAAGTCAGCGTGATTGCCACCAATAGCGAAGGTAAAAAGTTAAGCTTTAGTGCCGATGTCCGCATAGACACTCCGAAAGAGTGGGATTACTACAAACATGGCGGTATTTTACAGTATGTATTACGTAACATGCTTGATTAAATAAGCGCCTAATTAAAGCAATTTAAAAGCCTAACAACGCTGTTGTTAGGCTTTTTTATTACGCTGTTAGCTGCAATAACACTATATAATTAGTGGATCAAATCATTCAACTCTTGGCTGCGTTGCTGTAGCTTTTGCTGCGCTTTTTCAGCATCTTCAAACAGCTTTTTAATCGCACTAGGATCATATACCGCGGGCGACGCTGAGCTGTGTTGTGGTGTGCTAGACTTAGCACTACCCGACAAAATAGCGGTATCTTCCGCCACCATTACATTAACTTCAGTAGGGCTTAATTGTGCTTCGACACTCAGCCCATTTGGGTTTGGCGTATCTGAAAAATGCCACACTCCATAATCATCTTGCCATTTATAAATTGTTTTACTGCCAGCAGAGTCCCCTAATAGCTTACCGATAACGTGCGCTGCAGTACGTGAAACCCCTGTCACTGCTTGAGTGTATGTAGTATGGGTAAAGCTAACAAACTTGTCTTTAAGTTGCTGCGTTTCGCTGGTGATAACAGAGGTAGAAAGCCAACTTTGTCCGTTCGGCTGTTTTAAATAAAACAATGAGAGAACAGCAACAACCATGATAGATATTGCTAAATAGGTAAAATATTTCATAGCGTTCCTGCTTAAAATTAATCCTTTCTTCCGTGGAGTCTAATAAAAAGCAATCAATCTGGCAATTTTTTTATTTAAATAAAAACGCAGCCTAAGCTGCGTGTTATTTATACGGGTTTTGCTAACCAATTAAATACCATCGCCATCTATATGCAAACCACACTCGCGGTTTAAACCAAAAAAGCGCGTTTCTTCTTCTGTCATACCTGGCTCTAGCTTACGGGTTGTGTGCACGTCTCCCATCGACACATAACCCTGCTCCCACAGTGGATGATATGGCAGATTATGTTTAGTGAGATACTGATACACATCACGGTTATTCCACTCGATAATCGGATAGACTTTCACCGTGCCGCGGCTAATTTCAACCACTTGCTTATCTGCGCGGGTTGTGGCCTGATCACGCCGCAAACCACTAAACCAAGTACCGGCAGCAATATCCTTTAGTGCTCGAGTCATCGGCTCCACTTTATTAAGCTGATTATAATGCTTAATACCCGCTTCACCTTGCTCCCATAACTTACCGTATTTCGCTTCTTGC
>NZ_JBFJHD010000255.1:0-3827 GCF_041613455.1 Pseudoalteromonas sp.
CGCAGCTATATTGAGCAAGCGGACGGGGCTCTTGGGGTGTTGCTGCGGGTATTAAACGATGTACTCGACTTTTCGAAAATGGAGGCGGGTAAGCTTAATTTAATTCCACAGCCAGTGGATGTAGCACGCTTAGCTGAAGAGATCATCAGTTTAGTGCAGTTTGACGTATCGGTTAAATCGTTAGCGCTAACGCTAGAGTATGATAAAAGTACACCGTTAGTGGTCAGTACCGACCCGATACGGTTAAAACAAATTTTGCTCAACTTAGTCAATAACGCGATTAAATTTACCGCTCACGGCAGCATTAGCGTTAAAATTTGGCAGTCTAAAACCAGCCTCTTTGTCAGTGTTGCGGATACCGGTATTGGTATTAGCAGCGCGGTGCAAGAAAAACTATTTATACCCTTTTCGCAAGCAGATAATTCCACGTCGCGCCAATATGGTGGCACAGGCTTGGGCTTAAGTATTTGTAAAAAGCTGGTTGAGTTAATGGGCGGCACTATTGCTGTTAGCAGTGGTGTGGGGCAGGGCTCTACATTTACTATTAGCTTACCGCTCAATACGCCACTCACCAAAAAGCAGCATAGCCAAGCCAGCTATCACGAGGGCGATATTGCAGCCCTAACATTGGTGGGTTATAACATACTGCTAGTAGAAGATAACCCGTTAAATCAACACGTAGCGAGCGCCATGTTAAAAACTAAAGGGTGTATTACTGCAATTGCTAATAATGGCCTTGAAGCCATAGAGATGCTTAGCGAACAGAGCTACGATATAGTGTTGATGGATATTCAAATGCCGAAAATGGATGGCTTACAAGCCACCAAAGTGATCCGCAATGAGCTTGGCATGTTCGATTTGCCTATTATTGGCTTATCGGCGAATGCCCATGCAGCCGATATAAAAAAAGCCGCACATTGCGGTATGAATGATTATATTACTAAACCCATTGAGGCCAATGTGCTCTTTAAAACAGTTTGGCATTATTTATCACGCTTAGAAAATTAGCCGAGATTATTTTTCTAAATTAAAGCAGACATATGACCGCTAAAATAGACTTTAAATACACTAAACTTGAAGTATCACTTAATTTGCGTATTATGCGCGCAATTTTAACTAAATCGAGTTGCTATTATGATCAATAGAAAATTACCTTTGCTAGATATCCATCGTCACTTAGATGGAAATGTAAGAGCACAAACCATATTAGAACTTGGTCGTCAGTTTAATATTGCGTTACCGGCCGATAACGTGACCGCGTTAATTCCCCACGTACAAGTAATCGATCCTGAGCCTAACCTGATGGCGTTTTTGCAAAAATTAGATTGGGGGGTGGCGGTACTCGGTGATTATGATGCATGTAGACGCATCGCGATTGAAAATATTGAAGACGCACAAGCACAAGGACTCGATTACGTTGAGCTACGTTTTAGCCCTTACTATATGGCACAAAGCCAAGGTTTACACCCGCAAGGCGTGGTAGAGGCGGTGGTTGATGGCATTAAATCAGCCAGTAAAGGGAGTCAGGTAAAAGCGAACTTAATTGGTATTTTATCGCGCACCTATGGTGAAAAAATATGTCAGCAAGAGCTCGAGGCGTTACTGGCATTTAAAAATGATTTAGTCGCAGTTGATTTAGCCGGCGACGAAATAGGCTTTCCCGGTGAACTGTTTGTAAAACACTTTAAACAAGTGCACGACGCATACTTAGCCGCTACCATACATGCCGGTGAGGCGCTAGGCGCAGCAAGTATTTGGCAAGCCATTAATGAATTAGGCGCCAGCCGAATTGGCCATGGTGTAAAAGCGATTGAAGATGCAAAGCTAATGGATTATTTGCGTGATAAGCGCATTGGTATTGAATCGTGCTTAACCAGTAATATTCAAACTAGCACGGTGGCTGAGTTAGCAAACCACCCGCTGAAACGATTTTTAGATCATGGTATTTTGGCCTGTATTAACACCGATGATCCAGCCGTTGAAGGTATTGAAATTGAGCATGAATATACCGTTGCAGCGCCACAAGCCGGGTTGTCACCCGCTGATATTGAAAAGGCCCAAGCGAATGCGTTAGAAATAGCTTATTTGAGCTATGACGATAAAAAAGCACTGTTAGCAGCGGCAAGCGCGCGCCAATAAAACCCCTTAGTAATCAAAAATGCCGCTGTGTTAATAGCGGCATTTTTTACAGCTTAAATATGGGTTTGGCAGTTAACGTAATTATCGTAAAGTGCTTTCAGAATATCGGCGCGGCTGATCATGCCAATCACTTTTTCACCGTCTACCACGGGATAATTTTTCGGCTTACCGGGTTTCATTTGCTCAGCAAGTTCAATAATGTTGGTATCGCCGTGCACCGTCACCACTTCGGTTTGCATCAATTGCGATACTCTCACCATACCATCACAAAAATAACTGCTTTGCATTAGTGGTTGCAGTAACTCTTGCTCAGAGATAAAGCCCACTAAAAATTTATTGTTATCAAAGACCGGCGCACCGAGTAGTTTAAACTTTTGTAGTTCAGCAATCGCCGTGGTCATTTCGGTGTCGGGGGTAATATTGGGCAACTTGTGTTGCATAAAATCTTTTACTTTTGTATTTAGCATTTGCGTCTCTCCCGCTGAATGTTCTATACAAAGTATGGTTTATAGATTGGATTTTAGGAAATAGTTTATGTTGATGAAATTGATAGAAAATACCAATCGATATTAAATGGCGCTGTAATTCTATAAATAGCCCCAAAGCCAATAGCGTGCATCGCAAAATTAGGATAAGGGGCTGGTGTGTTTATTTATTAAATAAATGCAAATGCATCGGCGTACATGTTTTCACGAATGGCACCGGCGTTATTAATAAAGTCATCGCGTACCACACCCATCATGTCAAAACGACCCGCCATATAAATATCGTACGGTGCCAGAGAAACGATATCGTGCATTACCGCTTTGTGTACAAAGCCGGTATGACCTTGCCAGTTTGCCGATGGGTTTTCTACAACCGGAATAAATTTGAAGTTTTCGCGGCTGTCAGCCCAAGCTTGCATTTCTTGATGTGCATAGAGCGCCGATTCTTCTTTGACACCCCAATAAAATAATACCGGGCGATCGCAGTTAATTTCAGCTAAGTGCTCGGCAATAGATTTTGCATACGAGAACCCAGTACCACCGGCTAATAAAATAATCGGTCGATCGCACTGTAAACGTAGCTGAGAGATACCTAAACCGGCTTCAATATCAACTAACTGTTGCTTATTGTGGGCATTACGTAAATGCTCAAGCGACTGCATGGCGTAGGAATCAGCAGCGGATGCGCCAATATGTAGTTCTATTTCATCACATTGTGAAGGGCGGTTTGCAATCGAAAATGCACGCTTGTCTTTTTCGCCTAGCACTAGCTGCATATATTGACCCGCTTCAAACGTAACCGGTTGTTGTGGTTTTAAAATTACTTTATGAACAAATTCTGTAAGTGGGCTGATAGCTACAACTTCAGCTTTTAATATTTGCATTTTTTACCTTTTAGCAGCGCTTGTTACAGCAGATATGCACTCGAATGCGCTGAGTTTAGCATATCTGCGGGTTTATTTTATAGCCTATTGGTCTAGCATATTAGAGAATGTTCAGGCTTTGCCATATATCATCGACGCGATCTTGAGTGGCTTTATCCATGACGATAGGCTCGCCCCATTCACGCGTTGTTTCACCCGGCCACTTATTGGTTGCATCCATGCCCATTTTTGAACCAAGCCCAGATACCGGGGAAGCAAAGTCTAAATAGTCGATTGGAGTATTTTCAATAAGCGTCGTATCGCGCGCAGGATCCATGCG
>NZ_JBFJHD010000256.1:0-3817 GCF_041613455.1 Pseudoalteromonas sp.
CATCGCTTTAGCACGGTTTTTATGTTGCGAACGCTGATCTTGACACTCAACAACCACCCCGGTTGGAATGTGCGTAATACGAATCGCCGAGTCGGTTTTATTAACGTGCTGACCACCGGCACCCGATGCGCGAAACGTGTCGACTTTAATATCGGCGGTGTTAATTTCAATCGCTTCGGCGTCTGGAATTTCTGCCATGACCGCCACTGTACATGCTGAGGTGTGAACACGCCCTTGTGACTCAGTTTCGGGCACACGTTGTACACGGTGTACGCCTGACTCAAATTTTAACTGACCAAATACCCCTTCGCCGCTAATATTAGCAATAATTTCTTTGTAGCCGCCGTGCTCACCTTCGTTCGTGGTTACCACTTCAACTTTCCACTTTTTCGTTTCAGCGTAACGGCTGTACATTCTAAATAAGTCACCGGCAAATATTGCCGCCTCATCGCCGCCGGTACCGGCACGCACTTCTAAAAACACGTTGTTATTGTCTTTAGGATCTTTGGGTAGCATTAGCAGCTGAATATCGTCTTCAAGGGTAAGTATATTTGCTTTGGCTTCTTTGTATTCTTCTTGCGCCATTTCACGAATGTCAGGGTCTGAATCTTTTAGCATCTCTTCAGCGCTAACAACATCTTCTTGCGCTTGTTGATAAGCTAAAAACGTTTTTACAATTTCTTCAAGCTCAGAGTATTCTTTTGAAAGAGCACGAAAGCGGTTTTGATCACTAATGACCGATGGGTCACTTAATAGCGCTTGCACTTCTTCATAACGCTCAACTAAGGTTTCTAATTTACGATAAACGGACTCTTTCATTTAACTGTTATTCCTGGTCTATACCTAACATTTTTTTCAACTGTTTTAGTTGAGCCACTTCGCCATTTTTCGCTGCATCTTGAATAGCACGGGTAGGCGCGTGCATTAAGCGATTGGTTAATTTGTTGGCCAACTCTAAAATTACTTTTTCTGCTTCTTTACCAGTATTAAGCTGAGTGATTGCTTTTTCTACTAGTTCAGACTTTATTGATTGTACATCACTACGATAATGGCGAATTAAATCCACTGAATCGAGCGAGCGCACCCACTGTAAAAATTCATCCGAGCGCTCATTAATAATCACCTCAGCTTGCGCTGCGGCTTCTTCTCGCGCACTCATATTCTCGCTAACGATGGTTTGTAGGTCATCAACAGAATACAAGTAAGCATCATCAAGTTCGCCCACTTGGCTTTCAATATCGCGTGGTACGGCAATATCAATAAATAACATCGGCTTATTTCGACGCTGTTTCAGTGCTTGCTCGACCACCCCTTTACCAATAATCGGCAACGTACTGGCCGTTGAGCTAATAACAATATCGGCTTTGTGTAACCGCTCAGGTAACTGCGCCAAGGCAATGACATCGGCATTAACTTGATCGGCTAACCCGCGCGCGCGTTCTATGGTTCTATTAGCTACGGTAATATTTTGTGGCTCATTTTGGTATAAATGTTTAGCCACCAGCTCAATGGTTTCACCTGCACCAATCAGTAATACTTTGGTTTTATCCAGCTTGCCATAAATGTGTTTGGCTAGATTAACCGCTGCATACGCCACCGATACCGCACTGGCACCGATATTGGTTTCAGTACGCACCTGCTTAGCAACCGAAAAGGTTTTTTGAAACAAGCGATCAAAGGTGACACCTACTGAGTTATGCGTTTTGCCACTACTGTAAGCTTGCTTTATTTGCCCCAAAATTTGTGGTTCACCTAACACCAAGGAATCTAAACCACAGGCAACGCGCATTAAATGATTAATTGCGGCACTGCCTTCGTGGCAGTAGGTGTTTTTGCTCAGTTCTTGTTCATCTAAACCATGGAAACTGGCAAGCCAAGTTAACAGTGTTTGGGAATTTTGCTGTGCGAGGCTACAATAGACCTCGGTTCGATTACACGTAGAAACAATAACCGCTTCATTAAATTGAGCATCACCACTTAATTGCTGTAGCGCCTCTGAAATTTGCTCAGGGGAAAAGGCCACCTTTTCACGTAATTCTACGGAGGCTGTTTTGTGATTAATACCAAGTGCTATTATGGTCATATCCGCCAAATATTGCTGAACCCAACTTCAAAGGCGGCAATTTTATCAAAAATCTCAGGAATATGGAAAGTAAGGAGTGACATTTGATTCGACAATATTTTATTTTAGTCATTGTTTTTTTGTTTCTAGCCGGTTGCGCGCAAAAAAGAGATTTAAAAACAGAGCTTTACGATGATTGGAAGGTCAAGCTAGCGGAGCAAGATATTTGGCAAGTAACCGGTAAGATGGCGTTTATTAGCCCTGAAGAACGTCAATCTGCCAACTTAAATTGGCAACAAGGCCAGAATAACAACCATTTAGTGCTGACCACCTTTATTGGCACGCGGATTTTATCGCTGCAGCAAAACGCGCATCAGGCCACGCTTGAATTTGATGATGAGCTGTATATTGACCACGACGCGGCGGCGCTACTTAAACGTTTAACCGGGTTTACTTTACCCGTCAATGACGCCGATAGTTGGCTTAAAGGAGTGATAGACAACCCGAGTTTAACCGTCGACCCATTAGGTCGCGCTAAGCGCGTGTTGTGGTTTGATAACAGCGGTAAACGCTGGCAAATTGACTACGCAAACTACGTACAACAACACGGTTTTTGGCTGCCGACTCGGCTAACGTTAACCCAGCAAAAAATTAAAATTAAAATTCAACTCTACCACTGGCAATTTAATTAATCATGCATAACATTACTTCCTTTTCCCTGATTGCTCCGGCAAAACTGAATCTTTTTTTACATATCAACGGTCGCCGCGATGACGGTTACCATGAACTCGAAACCCTGTTTACATTTTTGAATTATGGTGACGAGCTTGCTTTTGAGCTAACAGAAACAGCCGATATTATTGTCACGGGTGACACCCAAGGTATTGCTACAACCGACAACCTTATCTATAAAGCAGCATTATTGTTACAAACGCAGTGTAAAATAACCCTCGGTGCAAAAATAAATTTAATTAAACGCTTACCGATGGGCGGCGGTGTGGGGGGAGGATCTTCCGATGCTGCTAGCACTTTATTAGCGTTAAATAAATTATGGAATACCGCGCTGAGTATTGAGCAATTGGCTGCACTCGGCGTGCAGTTAGGGGCCGATGTGCCGGTGTTCATTCGCGGCCAAAGCGCCATAGCACACGGCATTGGTGAGCAATTAGAGCAGGTAACACTTGAACCCAAATGGTATTGCGTGGTGTTTCCTAATCAGCATGTCAGTACCGCAAAAATATTCACCCATGCGGAGTTAAAACGCGACACCCCAAAAATTATCGGTGACTGGCGACAACAGCGTTTAACTAACGATTGCGAATCTTTAGTGAAAAAGCTGTGTCCCGAGGTTGAAAAAACCCTCCAGTGGTTGCTAAAATACGCTCCATCAAAAATGACCGGAACAGGTTCATGTTGTTTTGTCGAATTTGCTACGCAAGTTCAAGCACAAGATGTACTTGCTAACCTCCCCCATACTTGGCAAGGTTTTATCGCGTCTAGCGTTAACACCTCTCCTGCTCATACGGAGTTAGCCGCCATATTTGATTGAAGTACCGTACAAGTAATCCATAAGTTAACACGGCGTAGTTTTTACTATTGCCGGTTAGTCCAAAAATTCAGTGCCTGAGGAACCCTACCGTGCCTGACATGAAGCTCTTCGCTGGTAACGCAACACCTGAGTTAGCTCAAAAAGTTGCAAAACGTTTATATATTGAATTAGGCGATGCTGTTGTTGGCCGTTTTAGCGACGGTGAG
>NZ_JBFJHD010000257.1:0-3767 GCF_041613455.1 Pseudoalteromonas sp.
CTTTGACTTGCACCATGTTACGTTGCTCTATAAAGTGACAGTTACCTATAGTATAACGAGCTCATAAAATGAAACCAGCCCTTAGTTTTCAAGAAGGACCTAAACCGTTGTCATGGCAGCAGTTCCCTCATGGGGATTATTTACGCTGCGACATAGAACGTAAACTTGCGCCTTGGTTACCGCGTATGTTTGGTTATCATATGTTAAAGCTGGGCAGTTTAAGTGCTGAATTAAATACCAGCCAGTGCAGCATTCGGCATCAAGTCTGTGTTGCTGAGCCAGGCCCCTATACTGGCGTGGTAGCCGATATAGATGAGTTACCCTTTTATGAGCACACCATAGATGCGTGTATTTTAAGCCATTGTTTAGAGTATCATTCAGATCCACACCATATTTTGCGCGAAGTACACCGCACATTAATACCTGGCGGCTATATCGTGGTGACCGGCTTTAATCCGTTCAGCTTATGTGGACTGGCACAATTATTACCTTTTAGCGGCGAAAAGCTGCCGTGGACCGGTCGCTTTTTTACTCCCGGGCGAGTAAAAGATTGGTTGAATTTATTAGGCTTTGAAATTGTGAGTGATGAGCGGTTTATTTACTCATCACTGGCGCGGGGGAATCGGCTATCTCGATTTGCATGTTGGCGCAGTTTTACCAAGCAGTATTTAAAACCTATGGGCAGTGTGTATATGCTGGTAGCACGTAAACGTGTTGCGCCGTTAACCCCAATTAAGCCGAAGTGGCATGCAAGGCCGCAATTTTCCCCGGTAAAGGGAGCGGGGCTCAGGCAAACATCAAAACAACATTACCAGCAAAGTAAAAAGTGATTTTTATTTAAGCTTGATAACCGACATCGTCAAGCAACTCTTTGCTGCTTGCTGCCTCGCGGGCTAAGTCATCAACAATTTCGTTGTATTTATGGCCGCTATGTCCTTTAACCCATTTCCAGGTAACAGTATGCTTGTTGCATGCTTTATCGAGGCGTTGCCATAAGTCGACATTTTTAACCGGTTTTTTAGCTGAGGTAAGCCAGCCGCGTTTTTTCCAATTGGCAATCCAAGATTCAATCCCTTGCTTTACGTATTGACTGTCGGTGGTGAGATTAACCACACACGGGCGAGTGAGAGATTCCAGTGCAACAATGGCCGCGAGCATTTCCATGCGGTTGTTGGTCGTTAGTTTATAACCTTGGCTCAATTTCTTTTCGTGTTCGTTATAAATCATAAAAATACCATACCCGCCGGGGCCTGGATTACCTAAACATGAGCCATCAGTATAAATCTCTACGGTTTTTTCCACTGTTTTACCTTGATATTATGTACAATAAAGTGATTATAGAAAGATACCAGAGTCAGGATTAATTCGATATGGCACGCAGACAAATAGTTTTAGATACAGAAACCACCGGCATCGACCCAAAACAAGGGCACCGTATTATCGAAATTGGTTGTGTTGAGCTGGTAAATCGCCGCTTAACCGGTAACAACTTTCATGTGTATATTAATCCACAGCGCAGCATTGAAGAAGAAGCGATAGACGTTCACGGTATTACCAATGAGTTTTTACGCGACAAACCTTTATTTCATCAAGTTGCCGAAGAGTTTTTTGAGTACATAAAAGGTGCCGAGCTGGTAATTCATAATGCCCCCTTTGACGTGGGCCACATGGATAACGAATTTGCGCTACTGAATCAGCACCACCCGAAAACCCATGCATTTTGCCAAGTGCTCGACACCCTTAAAATGGCCCGTGACTTGCATCCAGGACAAAAGAATAACTTAGATGCATTATGCCGCCGCTACGATGTAGATAATACTAAGCGTACTTTGCACGGCGCATTGCTAGATGCTGAAATTTTAGCCGATGTGTATTTAGCAATGACGGGGGGGCAGGTTAAGCTCAACCTGAATCAAAATAAAGATGACAGTAGTGAACATCAGCAGGGCGGTATAAGGCGTTTAAACAGCGATAGAGCTCCGCTCGTTGTATTGCGTGCAAGCGAGGCAGAGCACGCGGCACATGAAGCACGATTGGATTTAGTTAATCAAGAGGGCGGCCAATGCTTATGGCGCGCTGAATAAGGCTTACTTTATGAAAACGATGTATTTTGTCACCGCGCTACTGTTTGTTAGTGTCTTTAGCGGCAGTGCATTTGCGGTAAAACAAGTTGAAGAACTCAAGCGTGATGGTAAGCAAAATGAAATCCCGTTACTCGATAATCGTTTTCGTATCGATCATAATATAGATGAAATTACCTTATTGTTTTTTAGAAAGCCGGGCTCCCCTGCCGTCATTTTAGTCAAGCCCGACGGCAGCAAGTATTTTGCCACCGAATCATTGAAAAATCCGGACCTTGAATGGTACGACGAGCTAAGTTATGACCTAGTCACCATTCGCAACCCAATGGCAGGCCCTTGGCAAGTGATTGGCAGTATCATGCCTAATAGTCGTATCGTGGTGTTAGGGGATATATCGCTGCAAGCAGAGCCACTGCCACCTATGGTATTTAGAGGCGAAACAATTAAAGTAACCGGCAAAATTTTAAATGACGATGAGCCAATCAATGCGCACCTGTTTAAAGATGTTGTTACCTTAAATGTTGACTTTGTGAGTACTAATAATGAAAACGCCGCTAATTTTGGTGCCGGTACTCAAGAAGTGGCCGAATTTAGGGATGATGGACAGGGGTTTGACGAGCAAGCGAGAGACGGGGTGTTCACCGGGGAGTTTAAACTGGACTTTCCCGAAGGTGAATGGATCCCTGAATTATACATTGCCACGCCACAATTTCAGCGCCGCATAGTACAAAACGTGATTAAGGTGCACCCTGCGCCAGTGGAGTATAACTTAGCGTTAGCAGAACAAGACGTTAGCGATCATTTGTTAACAATTAATTTAGATAGCAGCATAGTGCAACCCGACACAGTGATTATACAAGGCAAGCTATTTTACCCAAATGATGAGCAGCAAATATTTACCCTAGCGCAAACAGAGCAGCCATCACGTACTCTGTCGCTTAAAAACTATGGTTGGGGGCGATATAGTGTTGAAATGGCTATTTTTGGCACAAATAACAATGGCCGAGAATTTATGGCAACTTTACCCGCCTATCAATTTAGCGTTAAACGACCGATTGTCGCAGTGCCCGAAATTGACCCAGCCACGTTAATTAAACCCAGTCAGCCAATTGAGTCGCCACCGCAACAACCGAAAATGGCCACATCGGTACTGGTGAGTTTAATTGTTGGCGGAAATTTAATCGTTTTATTACTTGGCTGGCTGACGGTGCGAATTTTTGTTGAAAAAAAACCAGTCAAATTGAAGCTGAAGCGAACATTTTTCAATAAACAGCAACAGGCCGAGCCCGAGCCGAGTTCCGCAGAAAAAAATCAGCCCGCTAAAAATAGCTCGAAAAGTGACAGATCCGGTGAAATTTTAAACCTTTCGCTGACAGATGACTAAAAAACCTAAATAAAAACGAAAAACCCCTTGACGAAGCAGGGGCTGATTCGTATTATTCACGCCGCTGTCAGGGGAGACTCAAACAGCAACGAAAATGTGGAGTGGTAGTTCAGTTGGTTAGAATACCGGCCTGTCACGCCGGGGGTCGCGGGTTCGAGTCCCGTCCACTCCGCCAATTGTTTCAAAGGTTGTAAGTCCTTTTAAAATTTACAGAAGCAAGATGTGTGGAGTGGTAGTTCAGTTGGTTAGAATACCGGCCTGTCACGCCGGGGGTCGCGGGTTCGAGTCCCGTCCACTCCGCC
>NZ_JBFJHD010000258.1:0-3755 GCF_041613455.1 Pseudoalteromonas sp.
CGCTGTGCCTGTGAGCTGCTAGATTATAAAGCCAACTAATCCTTAGTTATATTCAACAAACCTCACTCAATGATCAAACATAGCGATTTTGAGTATGACAACTGTAATAAAGAACCCACCAATATGCATTTACGCGAATTAAAAGACAAATCTATAAAAGAGCTTGTAGACTTAGCTGAGTCCATGGGGCTCGAAAACGTAGCCCGCTTAAGAAAGCAAGATATCATTTTTGCAATTCTTAAATCACACGCTAAAGGCGGAGAGAACATCTTCGGCGGCGGTGTATTAGAGATATTACAAGATGGTTTTGGTTTTTTAAGATCATCAGAAGCTTCTTACTTAGCTGGCCCAGATGACATTTATGTGTCGCCTAGCCAAATTCGTCGTTTCAGTATGCGTACCGGCGATTCTATTTCAGGTCTTATTCGTCCACCTAAAGATGGTGAGCGTTACTTTGCTTTGCTTAAAGTAAACGAAGTTAACTTTGATAAACCGGAAAACTCACGCACTAAAATCCTTTTTGAAAACCTAACACCACTGCATGCAAACGAACGTTTTCGCATGGAGCGCGGTAATGGTAGTAAAGAAGATATTACAGCCCGTGTATTAGATTTAGCTTCGCCCATTGGCCGTGGTCAACGTGGTTTATTAGTCGCGCCGCCAAAAGCGGGTAAAACCATGCTACTGCAAAATATTGCACAATCAATTACCCACAATCATCCTGATGTAACCTTAATGGTATTACTGATTGATGAGCGTCCAGAAGAAGTAACCGAAATGCAGCGTCTTGTTAAAGGCGAAGTGATTGCTTCTACCTTTGATGAACCGGCTTCGCGCCACGTGCAAGTCGCCGAAATGGTGATTGAAAAAGCAAAACGTTTAGTTGAGCACAAAAAAGACGTGGTTATCTTGCTCGATTCAATTACGCGCTTAGCCCGTGCTTATAACACGGTTATTCCTTCATCGGGTAAAGTACTTACCGGTGGTGTTGATGCTAATGCACTTCACAAACCGAAGCGCTTCTTTGGTGCTGCACGTAACGTTGAAGAAGGCGGTAGCTTAACTATTATTGCCACTGCCCTTATCGATACCGGCTCAAAAATGGATGAAGTTATTTACGAAGAGTTTAAAGGTACCGGTAACATGGAATTACACCTTAACCGTAAAATAGCGGAACGCCGTGTATTCCCAGCTATCGACTTTAACCGTTCTGGTACTCGTCGTGAAGAGCTATTGACGAAACCGGATGAGCTGCAAAAGCTATGGATTTTACGTAAGATTGTCCATGATATGTCAGAAATTGACGCCATGGAGTTTTTGATTGATAAATTATCTATGGGTAAAACCAATGATGAATTTTTCGATTCAATGAAACGCCAATAATAAGCCTTAGCGCTTAAAAAAACGCCTAACAATACTATTGCTAGGCGTTTTTTTATGCACCAGAAAAATCCACTACTCAGCGTAAGCAACACCTATATTTATAGCAATAACACACGCTAATATCATTGCCCTCTCTACGGCTGCAATGGCTATGAAAGATTAGCTATACTGTAAAAATAACGCTTGCAACTTACTCACTAATTGTTCTAGGTCGTGGTTATTCGCTTTGCTTTTGCAGGCTCTATCGAGTGCGCTGGCGGCGGTGGCAATGTCGTTTAGCTCAAACATTTGTGCAGCCCCAAACACGCGATGGCAATCTTTTTGTAACGCAGCATAATCACCGGCATTAAAGTGTTGGGTAATTAGTTCGCTCTCTAGTGCTAGGCTTTGCTTAAAGTTCACCACTAAGTCGCTCATATCAACATTTTCGCTATACTTATGATGATGTAGCTCAATAGCTTCAAGGTGTTCAGATATGGTGCGGTAAAAGCGCTCTTTATCTATTGGCTTGGCTAAATAATCACTAAACCCTAATGCTAAGTACTGCTCTATTTCATGACTCATGGCATTGGCGGTTAAGGCGAATATTGGCTGCTCATAGCCACACTGTCTTAGTAGTTCAAATGCACTAATGCCATCCATCACCGGCATTTGAATATCGAGTAACACAAAATCTGGGTGTATTTTTAAACATTGCTCAACTGCTTGTTCGCCATTTTCCACCGCAATCACAGTTAACCCCATAGAGCGTAAATAACGCGTAATTAATCTACGATTATCAGCGTGATCTTCCGCTAGCAGCACTTTAGCGCTGAGCGCTGTGTAATCACTCTCATGCTCTTTCGCTGGGTTGCTGCAAAGGCTTTTTGCCACTTCAATGCATGGCAGAAAACAACAAAACTCACTGCCTTTATGCTCTTCACTTTGCACACTAATGTAGCCCCCCATCATAGCGGCTAATTGTTGTGATAAACTAAGCCCTAACCCGGTTCCTCCAAAACGTCGACTAATGCTATTATCGGCTTGATTAAAGCATTCAAAAATATACTTTAACTGCGCGGCATTCATACCAATACCGGTGTCTTTTACGCTGAGCGCCACCCCTTGCTCTGTTTTCGCTGCCATCAGCGTCACTTGCCCGCTATGGGTAAACTTAATCGCATTAGTAGACAAGTTAATTAATATTTGCTTTACCCGCGTTAAATCAAGCTTAGTGTAAAACTCATCACCCAATTGGTTATCTAACACTAAGGTTAAATTTTTTGCTTTTGCTTGAGGGCTCACCATCGCATAAATATCATTAAGCACTTGGATCAGGTCAAAACAAGAAATATGCAGCTCTAATCTATTTGCTTCTATTTTACTTAAATCAAGCACATCATTAATTAAGCCTTTTAAGTGCTCGCTTTGGCGCTGAATAACCCTCAGTTCATCCTGCAACTGTGTCGGCTCATATAGACCATTAATTAAGTCGTCTGTTTGACTTAAAATAGCCGTTAACGGAGTGCGTATCTCATGGCTGATGTTGGCTAAAAACTGACTTTTAACATCGTTAGCCGCCCTTAACTCTTGGGCCACACTTTGCAGTTCTAGAGTACGCTGCGCTACTTGTTCGGTTAATTGTGATTTGGCATTTTTATCTACTCTGCGACGGTAAATTGCAATCACCGTTATTAAGATAAGTATTGCGACAATACTCAGTAAAATAGTGAGCTGCAAACGCTGTGATATTTTTAACTCTTGTAAATGCTGCTGCTGTTTGAGCTGAATAATTTCTTGATTTAATTTATCAGCCTCAAATTGAATTTGAAATTTACTCACGGCACTTGAGGCCGCTTCGCTGTTGATACTGCGCTGATAGTCAATATACTGTAAATGCAAGCGGACCGCATTTTCAAAGTCGCCTTGGCTAGCATGGAGTAGCGCCTCCATCCCTAAGCCATCTTTAATGCGCATGCCATTTTTATACTTTTTAGCTAACACAATAGAGCGTTCTGAGGTGTGTTGCGCATTTTCTATATCACCTTTAGCAAACTGCGCGGTGGCTAATACATACAGTGCTGCCGCTAATAACGACTCATTGCCCGCATCTAGCGCAAACTGCTGCGCCGTTTTGGCATGAAACAACGCCACATCAAACTGATTTAATTGCAGATTAATACTTGCTAAATTGGCGTGTTTTGTAGAAAGTTGAAAGGCATTACCAATACTTTGATAGTAGCGTAGCGCTAACTGATTATAATGTATGGCTAACTGAAACTGTCGCGACTCACTATAAGCAACCGCAATATTGCCATACACTTGAGCCACACCATCTTCATCACCTAACTGTTGAAATACTTTTAATACTTCGCGATACATCTCTAATGCCG
>NZ_JBFJHD010000259.1:0-3727 GCF_041613455.1 Pseudoalteromonas sp.
GATATACGCCCTTTTCCACCAAGTACAAAGTCATAATGGCCACTTAAACGCTCAACGTTTTTAAACAGTACTTCAGGAATTGGCCCTGCAATTGAATCAGTTGTAAGTGAATAAGGCTCTGATTGCGGCTCAAAATAAGTAACTTGGTTGTCAACGCGTACCATTTCTAGGCCCGCGCCATTGAGTACACTTAAGTGTTCTATCTCAATGTCATCTTGTTTTGCATGTAACCAACGGTAGGGTTCCATGGTTTTACCTTTAACAACCACAAACGAGGCGTCAAAGTTACGGGTATGAACGGCATTAGCCATTTTAAGCAGTAAATCTTTGGCAGGATTGGTGTCGCTGGCAAAGGTATTAAAGCTGATTGCCAGCGACAGAATAAAAGTAATTACTTTCATTTAATTAGTTGTTTTCCTCTGGTTTTTTTGCATCCGTTTGCGCAGCCTCTAATGAATGTGCAACACGAGCTTGGCGTTGATGCTCTAAAACAAGTGCGCCAATACGTTGCTGCTGCAATTCACGCAAACCATTTTCTGCGTTTTTAAGCGCGGGCTCCGATGAATAACTCACTGGTGATGCAGTACCTGTAAAAGGTGTTGTTTGCAGCAATGGAATTTCGCTTTGTTGCGCGCCATCGCCCTGTGGCAACATATTTACGCCTACAATAGCAAACATAGCAACACTTGCTGCAATCGCAAGTTGTGCCACTGGCTTGCGCCAATTAAATGCCACAACTTTATTGTTGTTTATAGTATCACTTTGCGGCGCAGATTGCGCTTTAGACTGACTGAAATCTGCATATACTGGTTCGCTTTCGAGTGCTAACGCAACACGCTTGCTAATATCAATATGAATATCGCTGTGATCTTTTTGAGCTCGCATTGCATCACCAATTAACGCATAACGGCCAAAGGTAGCAACGTCTTGCTCTGCAATTTTTGCATCTGCTAGTTGTTGCTCGCCGTCAAGTAATGCAGATAACGATTCGTCATCTAACCTGTTAACGTGTGCTTTTATCATACTAAGACTCGCCTATTAATGGGTTTAATTTGTTATCAATTGCTTCACGGGCACGAAATATACGCGAACGTACCGTCCCGACTGGGCAATCCATTACCACAGCTATTTCTTCATAGCTCATCCCTTCAATTTCTCTGAGGGTGATTGCGGTTTTAAGATCTTCAGGCAAACTATCAATCGTATTAAAAATAACAGCGCGTACTTCTTCGCTCAGCAGTAAATTTTCAGGAGATGCGTTAGAACGCATTGAGTCCGCGCAGTCATAAAATTCGGCATCTTGTGCGTCTATATCACTTGCTGGCGGTTTACGCCCCTGAGCTACTAAATAATTTTTAGCACAATTTACTGCAATACGGTACAACCAAGTATAAAAGGCACTATCGCCCCTGAAGTTAGGAAGCGCACGATAAGCTTTTATAAACGCTTCTTGTGCTACATCTGCAATATCACCCTGATTTGACACATAACGTGAGATCAAACCGGCAATTTTGTTTTGATACTTCTTTACTAATAGGTTGAAGGCGTTTTTATCTCCTTGCTGAACCCTTTTTACTAGCGCTAAATCTTGATCCTGCTCGCTCATTCGAGCCGGTACTCCTGTGTCTAATTTTTGCTTATCATTCATAGTGTCGCCATTGTTCACAGATACTCTGACTCTTACATGAATAAAAAGTTCTGCTTTATATTGTTTTTTTATTAAATAGTCGTAAATAACCGTAGTTAGAGCCAAAATTACTACTTGGTATGATGGCAAATATGATACAACTACCACTATTGAAAACAAACATTGCTCTATATGGGCATTGTAACCGCAAAGTACCTCTGACATGAACCAAAATAAACATCACATTGCAGATGTCGCTATTATCGGTAGCGGCGCAGCGGGCTTATCACTTGCCTTATCTTTAGCTAACTATTGTAACGTTACCGTAATCAGTAAGGGAGCACTCACTGAAGGCTCCACACTCTATGCCCAAGGTGGTATAGCCGCGGTATTTGATAAGAAACATGACAGTATAGAATCACATGTGCAAGACACGCTCGATGCGGGCGGTGGCTTATGCGACAAAGAAGCAGTGCACTATACCGCTAGTAATGCCCACGATTGTTTGCAATGGTTAATTAATCAAGGCGTACCGTTTGATATAGAGCTGGATAGCCATGGTAAAGAGCGTTTTCATTTAACGCGTGAAGGCGGCCACAGCCACCGACGCATTTTACACGCCGCCGACGCTACTGGTAAAGCCGTACAAACTACATTAATCAGCCAAGTTCAAGCCCACAAAAACATCACCCTGTTAGAGCATTACAACGCCATTGATTTAATTACAGATAAAAGCGGCAATAAAGCCAGCTCGCATATAAATGGCATGTATGTATGGAATAAAAACGCCAAAAAAGTAGAAACAATTGCGGCTAAATTTGTTGCTTTAGCTACAGGTGGCGCTAGTAAAGTGTATTTGTATACTTCAAACCCTGATGTCTCCAGTGGTGATGGTATTGCTATGGCATGGCGTGCGGGTTGTAGAGTGGCGAACATGGAATTTAACCAGTTTCATCCAACCAGTTTGTACCACCCTGAATTACAAAACTTTTTAATTACCGAGGCAATGCGTGGTGAAGGCGCTTATTTAAGACGCCCCGACGGCAGCCGATTTATGCATGAGTTTGATGAGCGTGAAGAGCTTGCTCCTCGCGATATTGTTGCTCGCGCTATCGACTTTGAAATGAAACGTTTGGGTGCCAATTGCGTATTTTTAGACATTAGTCACAAAGATAAAGATTTTATTATTGAGCACTTCCCCACTATATATGCAAAGTGTCTAAGTGTCGGGCTCGATATTACCAAAGATCCTATTCCTGTTGTACCTGCAGCGCATTATACCTGTGGTGGAGTAATGACTGACTTTAATGGTAAAACCGATTTAGATAACTTATATGCAGTAGGTGAAGTTGCTTATACCGGCTTACATGGTGCTAATCGTATGGCGAGTAACTCATTACTAGAGTGTATTGTGTTTGCCCATGCGGCTGCAAAAGACATTTTAAGCAAAATTGAACATGCACCAGAGCCCATTAATCTGCCGCATTGGGATGAAAGCCGCGTAGCTAATTCAGATGAAGAAATAGTGATTACTCACAACTGGCATGAACTAAGGTTGTTTATGTGGGACTACGTGGGTATTGTGCGCTCAACTAAACGCTTAGAGCGTGCACTACATAGAGTTGAGTTGTTACAGCAGGAAATACATGACTATTACGCTAACTTTAGAGTTAGTAATAACTTGTTAGAGCTGCGTAATTTGGTACAAGTTGCCGAACTAATTATTCGCAGTGCACTTGAGCGCAAAGAAAGCCGTGGCCTGCACTACACTATTGATTATCCAGAGCAAAACGCTAATCCAACACCTACTATTTTAACTCCACAGCGTTAATTGCATTAAGTGTGGCGCGTTTTAGGCGCGCATAGCTTTGTACATCAACACTATTGGCTGTAATAATCAGCCAATAGTTGTTATTAAAACCCTTAATATAAAGCCAAACACCGTTGCCAATTAAGCGGCTTTTAGCACTTATTTCGCCTTGAATTAACCGTGTGTTATTTTCAAACCTAAACTGCTTTGGGGCTAAAATAATAACGCCTTCAAGTGGCTGTACTGCCTGCATTTTTAGCCATACAAGTATGGCCGCTACAAAGTTAACA
>NZ_JBFJHD010000260.1:0-3703 GCF_041613455.1 Pseudoalteromonas sp.
AAATGTCAGCAGTGATGCTGTTCAAGTACAGTTTGATCAAAATGAAGATGATTTAGCGGTACTCGAACTAAACGTCACCCTACCTGACGAAGAGCCAAAAGTATAATAAACAAGGGCGTATAATACGCCCTTTTTTATTGATTGGCAGTGCGTGGTGATTAACTTTGCTCGCCAAAGAACAATTTCGTGATCAGTTGGTTATCTATGGTTTCGCCTTTTAAGGTGCGCACGAGTAGCTCACTACCGAGCAATTGTAACGAAAACACGATATCGGGTTTTACCCGTTTAATTTGCGGAATGTGCTTGCTTGAATTCACCAGTGCAATGGTCTTAGTGTGTTCACCAGCAACTTCTTTGGCAGCTAAAATACTAAATGCATTTTCCGCATCATCGGTTCTCAGTGCTAAAATGTAGTTGGCTTTTTTAGCCCCCGCTTCTAGCAAAATATCTGCCGAGCTTGAGTCACCATATACAATATCGGCATCGGCAGGATACGCATGTTCAGAGCCGGTTGCACACACTAAAGTAACTTGATCGCCACGCTCAATTAAACCCGCGTAAACACTGTGCGCCGTTGGTGAAATACCTAAAATAATAAAATGATTTTTTCGCATCACGTTTGAAATCCTACCCTTAACGATTTTTTTAAGATTGCCACCGATCACAGGGCCAATAATGGCACTGATCGACGTGGCAAAAACGGTAATACCCATCACTATAATGGACGCGGTGAATAACCGCGCGGTTGCAGTAACTGGGTAAAGATCGCCATAGCCCACCGTCGACATACTGACAATTGAAAAATAAAATGCCGTGGGTAAATCGGTGATCGGCGTGCTAAATTCATCACCTAAATACAAGGTACCAAATACCCCATACAACATTAAAGCCCCAGTGCTAGTTAACGCAAATAGGCTACCGGCGGTAATGCTAGAACCATCAAAACTGCGCCAATAGACCAACAGCAGCATACTCACTACCACAGTATACGACAACAGTATCAATCCCGAGCTTGACGATAAAATACTTATTATTGCAACCACTAGCAATAAGATCAGTGAAAACGCCCATGCCAAGCGTGCTTTTAAAGCCAAGCCAATCGACATGATTATTAACCCGGCCCCTAATATAAAGCGCGGCAGTTCGCTAATGCCTATTTTATCAATCAAGTTTAACCAATCGTGTGACCAGCTAACCATGCCTGGCAGCATTTGCTGCACGCGAGAAACGACTGGCTTTATCAGCCAATAGCCATTAAAGGCAACCAGCAACGCCAGTATCCAGGCGGGTTTATAAATTTGTGATAATTTGCGTTTAATTATGTCAAGGTTCATAAAAGTATTTAAATCGCTATAAGCTAAAGGTGTCGTATTGGTAAAAGTGCCCTAAGGAAAAGCTAATTAGGGCAATACACTGTATTTATTACTCACTAGGCTCTAAAATCTGCGAACAGTTTATTGAAACAAACGGGCATAGCCTCCTATTGATAACTCAATGCAGCATGCAGCTCGCTATTACACATCCCACTCTTTTAGTGTGTCTTTAACAAAATCATAGCGCCATGAACTCAATAAGTCAGGTTTGATATGGTTGGCTTTTTGTTGCTCGGTGAGTTTCCAATTCCAACTAATTAATTGGTTTACCTGCTTTTTAGACGCCATCACGTCTTCGGGAATATTATGTTGCTTGGCCACCTTATTAATTTTTTGTTTAAGCTCCTTCGCGACTTTTTTATAAGCGGGAAAGTCAATTAAACGTTTTAGCACCGCAGGGTGCTGTTCTTCAGGTAGCGCTTTGGCCTGCTCAATACATTTTAATATTTCAACCCCAGAGCGGTTCACCTCAATGGCTTCGACTCCCGGTATTTGCCTTAAAGCATTAAGACTTGAAGGACCACGCTTGGCAATTTCTGTCATGTTGTGCTCTTTGAGCACAAAGTTTAACGCTAAATTTTTCCGTATGGCTTTATTACGACGCCACACCGCGAGTTCTTTTAACACAGCTAATTCGTGTGGTTTTAGCTGCCACGCATTTTTAATCTCTTTATATAATAGTTCATCCGGAATTTGAAAGGCACGTTTATTAGCGACCAGCTCACTTTCGCTGATCACAATATTATATAAATCCGCAGCATTTATACTGTCTATAATCAACTTAAAGCACGGTAATAAATGAAATGCATCGGCCGCGGCATATTCAAGCTGTTTATTTGTTAATGGCCGCTGCAACCAATTAGTACGTGATTCGCTTTTATCAATTTCAATACCGAGCAGGGTTTTAACCATTAATGCAAAACCCATACAGTTGCCTTCACCCAATAACTGTAACGCGAATTGGGTATCAAACAAGGGCGCAGGAACAAAACCCGCGTACTTTTGAAATACTTCAATGTCTTCTGAAGGCGAGTGTAATACTTTTAAAACAGCGGGATCTTTTAAAATTTGCCAAAAGTCGAATAACGATAATTCTGCCAGTGGATCGATAAGCGCTAAATGCTCACCGTCGTAAACCTGAATAAGCGCGACCTCTGGGTATAAAGTACGCCGGCGCATAAATTCTGTATCAATGGCGAGTACTGGCTTGTTTTTGATCTGCTCAACAAAACTATTTAGCTGATCTTGGGTTTCTATTAATTGGTAATGCACTTACTCTCCTACAATAAAAAAGCCGACTTAGGTCGGCTTTTTTAATGGTTGCTAATCTTTTAAGGCTCTTCTGAGTATTTTACCTACATTAGTTTTAGGTAGCTCATCCCTAAACTCAACAAGCTTAGGCACCTTATAATTAGTTAAATTATCACGACAATGCTTTATTATATCTTTTTCAGTTAAAGATGGGTCTTTTTTAACAACAAAAACTTTAACTTGTTCACCGCTAATATCATGTGGAACACCCACTGCGGCCACTTCAAGCACGCCATCATGCATGGCAACCACTTCTTCTATCTCATTTGGAAACACATTGAAGCCCGAGACAATAATCATGTCTTTTTTACGGTCAACAATATAAAAGAAGCCTTCATCGTCAAAGGTGGCAATATCACCGGTGGCAAACCAGCCGTCTTTTAAGCTTTCAGCGGTTGCATCAGGGCGATTATAATAACCTAACATTACTTGCGGGCCTTTAACCCACAGCTCGCCAGGCTCACCTTTTGCGGCTTCTTCGCCATTTTCTAGCATCAATTTGATTTCTGTACTTGGGGCTGGCAAACCAATAGAGCCGTTATAAGCTGTTAAATCATAAGGGCTTAGCGTGACCAATGGCGAACATTCGGTTAAGCCATAACCTTCCATTAATTTAGATTTAGTGACGGTTTGCCACTTTTCAGCCACTGGACGTTGCACAGCCATACCGCCGCCTAACGACATTTTTAAATGACTAAAGTCGAGATCTGCAAACCCTGGCGTATTTAATAAACCATTAAACAAGGTGTTTACCCCAGTAATGGCAGTAAATTTACTTTTGCTTAGCTCTTTTATAAAGCCTGGCATATCACGTGGGTTAGTGATCAGTATGTTTAAGCCACCGTATTTCATAAAGGTAAGACAGTTAGCGGTTAACGCAAAAATATGGTAAAGCGGTAACGCGGTTACCACCACTTCTTTACCACGATCTAGCACCGGATCTAAACAGCCCGATACCTGTTCAAGGTTACCCACTAAATTACCATGGCTTAGCATCGCCCCTTTAGACACCCCGGTGG
>NZ_JBFJHD010000261.1:0-3673 GCF_041613455.1 Pseudoalteromonas sp.
AGAAGAAGCACTGCAGCGCAACCAGGGCAGTATTAAAAACACCATGGCCACACTGCAAATTGCCCGCAAAACGCTTTACGATAAAATGCACAAATACCAATTAAATCGCGATATGTTTACTGACTAACAGCTCATTCAGCGCACCCCGTAACCGCTGGTGTGCCCGCTGCTTTGCCTAAAACCACGCACGCGAGTGTGTGGTATCAGTAACACCTTCCTTATTGAGTGTGTGGAAACCCGCACACTTAAGCCATTGCAGAATCCTAAAATTATAATAAACTACTGATAATATAGGTTATTTTATAGTTGGCCATTATTTTGCTATTAGTGTGCACAACAATAAGTAAATTATAATAATTAGGACAACAACATGAATAAAACCCTGTTTAAATACAGTGCGCTGTGTGCAGCTGTGTGTTTACCCACAGTGAGCGTAGCCGCTGAATATAGCGTGTATGGTAAAGCGGAAGTGCAAATTGCTAAAACCGATACCGGTGTAATGCGTTACGCCGATGAAGGCACGCAAATTGACGCGCCGTTTTCGCGTATTGGCATTAAAGGGCAACACACACTGAATGAGTATTTTACTGCAGTGTTTAAATACGAAGTGCAAGTAAAAGGCTTTGAACACGACGATACCAACGACCCATTTGCTGCGCGCAATACTTATTTAGGTTTAAAAGGCGCATTTGGTGAAGTGGTTGTGGGACGTAACGACAGCCGCTTTAAATATTCAGAAGGTAAGTTAGATGGCTTTAATGAAACACAAGCCGATATAGCACAGGTGATCGCAGGGCAAGACCGTTTGGGTGACACCATTACCTACACCTCTAATTATTGGCATAACACTCAGTTTTCATTTACCTACGCCCCCAAAGACGATAATAAAGACAATCAGGCAGGTTTTGCAGCGACAATTATTTACGGCGATCGTAATTTAAACAATACCGCTTATTACCTGTCGCTGAGCCATGTTGACTCATTGAATAATATTAAAGCAAGTCGTATCACTGGGGTGTACAAATTTGCGCAATTAAAACTGGGCGCCTTGTATCAGCATTCAGAATCCATTGATGGCACTAAATCGGGTAATGGCTATGTGCTTAGTGCCAGCTACACTATGGATAAGTGGGTACCTAAATTACAGTTTGCTAAAGACGATTCTGCTCTACGTCAAAAAACAGAGGCGACGCAGTGGAGTACTGGGGTAGATTACCTATTTGACAAACAAACTACGGCTTACTTGCTGTATACCGATTTAGAGCTTAAAGATGATGACGATAGCAGCTTAGCGCTGGGTCTTAGGTATAAATTTTAAGGTGTAATGATGACACAACAAACTTTACAAAATGACACCGAAAAAAATCAATTTAAACACTGGTTTTTACTGTTGCTTGGGCCAAGCGTAATGTTACTGACGTGTTTGCTCGATCCACCTTCAGGCATGTCCAGCGCCGCATTTAAAACCGCAGGCTTAGCCTTTTGGATGGCGTCGTGGTGGGTCAGCGAAGTAGTGCCTATTCCAGCAACAGCGCTACTACCGTTAGTGATATCGCCTTTAGCAAATATAGCGGGAATGAAAAGTGTAGCTGCACCGTATGCTCACCCGCTCATATTTTTATTTTTAGGCGGCTTTTTAATTTCTATCGCCATGGAGCGCTGGGGATTACATAAACGTATAGCGCTAAGCACTATGCTGTATGCGGGTACTAAGCCAAGCTTACAAATTTTAGCGATGATGTTAGTGACCGCGTTTTTATCTATGTGGATGTCAAATACCGCCACCGCAGTAATGATGCTGCCGATTGCACTGTCTATTACGCATTTAGTGAAGCAGTCAGATCCAAGTAATGACGGCTTTGGTAAAGCACTCTTATTGTCTATTGCTTATGGCGCCAGTATTGGCGGCATTGCAACGCTGATTGGTACCCCCCCTAATGCATTAATGGCCGCCTATTTGTCAGACAGCTACCAAATAGAAATTGGCTTTGCGCAATGGATGAAAGTGGGCGTGCCGCTTGCCGTTAGCATGTTAGTGATTAGCTGGATCTGGCTGACAAAGTTTGCTTATAAAGTCGATGCAAGCAATAAAACGAGCCAAAAAGTGGATACCAAAACGGTATTTACTCAACAATTACACGCATTAGGAACCATGCAACGTGCTGAAAAAGGCGTGTTGTTTGTATTTGTGCTGGCTGCCGTGTGTTGGATATTTAGGCCGTTATTGGGGGAGATCAGTGGGCTAAGTATTTCTGACACTACCATCGCGATTGCCGCCGCCTTATTATTATTTGTGTTACCGGCTAACAATGGCAGCCACGAGCGCATACTCGACTGGGAAAGCGCCGCTAGAGTGCCATGGGGCGTGTTATTATTATTTGGCGGTGGCTTAACATTGGCTGCACAAATTAAGTCTTCGGGTTTGGCTGAATATATTGCGCAAATGATCCAAGGTGCCAGTGCAATCCCCTTAGTGTTGAGCATTTTAGTGGTGGTGGCCTTGATCACCTTTTTAACCGAGATCACCAGTAATACCGCAACGGCAGCAGGCTTTTTACCGTTACTAGGGCCGGTGGCCGAGTCGATTGCTGGCTCACCGTTAGTATGGGTTATTCCTGCGGCTATTGCCTGTAGTTGTGCATTTATGATGCCTGTGGCAACCCCGCCCAACGCAATTGTATTTGGCTCAGGGCAGATACAAATGCGCGATATGATCCGTGCCGGCTTTGTGCTTAATATAGTGGCTATTGTATTAATTACCTTAGTCACCATGACCATAGCCGCGCACGTTTTTGGTTTTTAAAATTAATCGTTAAGTAAGTTCCCAACCACCATGCAGAGTAACTTAGCATTAAAACCCTTGTTTTCGATGTTAAGTTACTCTTTATTGCTCGTAAAACAGAACAAGGTTATAGTTTGCCTTACCGTTACACAGCGAGTGATTTATTTTGCCTAACCAGACACCCGAACCGTCTTTATTAACTACGCAATTTACCCAGTTACAACAGCATTTTGTTGCACACCCGTATTTAGCCATTAACACGCGTATTAGTGTGTTAAAACAATTACGTGGCCGTTTAGTGGAGTTAGAAGATGAGTTAACAGCGGCGGTGTCTAAAGACTTTGGTTACAGAACCGCATTTGATACCTTAGTGGGCGATTTGCTACCTACTATGCAAGCGTTAGCGCATACCATAAAAAAACTGCCGAGTTGGTCAAAGCCAAGTAAACGTTCGGTGGGCTTGAGTTTATGGCCCTCTAAGATAAGTGTTATCTATCAGCCCAAAGGCGTAGTGGGAATTATTGCGCCGTGGAATTACCCTATCCAGTTAGCAATCGTGCCCGTGATAACCGCATTAGCAGCAGGTAATCGCGCTATGTTAAAGCTCAGTGAGTTTACCCCGCACACTAATGCGGTGCTTGAAAAGCTCTTTAGCGGCGAACTACAACAGCATTGCCATGTGGTGCAAGGAGACAGTGAGGTTGCCAGTGAATTCTCGTCATTACCTTTTGCACACTTATTTTTTACCGGCTCTATTGCTGTGGGGAAGCGGGTTATGGCCGCTGCCAGTGCAAATTTAACCCCAGTGACATTAGAGCTAGGGGGTAAATCGCCAGCGATTATCACCGAAAAAGCCGATATTAAACAAGCAGCTAAAGCAATTTTGTTTGG
>NZ_JBFJHD010000262.1:0-3630 GCF_041613455.1 Pseudoalteromonas sp.
CAAGGCGTTACTAAAATTGGTAGTAATAACTTATTTATGGCTTATACACACGTTGCACATGACGCGGTAATTGGCGATAACGTAATTTTTGCTAACAACGCAAGTGTGGCTGGTCATGTACATGTAGGCGATTGGGTTATCTTAGGTGGTAATTCGGGAGTTCATCAGTTTTGTAAAATCGGCGCACATGCCTTTATTGGCATGTATTCTGGTGTTAACAAAGATGTACCACCATTTGTTACTACCATTGGTATGCCAGCAGGCCCTGCAGCTATCAATAAAGAAGGCATGAAACGCCGTGGTTTTGAAAGTGACGAAATTATGGCTGTACGCCGTGCATATAAAGCATTTTATCGTAAGAGCCTAGGTGCTGAAGAAGCTATTGAGTCGCTTAGTGAAGATGCTGCAAAGTACCCTGCAGTGCAGTTGATGATCGACTTTGTTAAAGGTTCTGAGCGCGGTATTGTAAGATAACGGCTTCTTAATTAAAAAAACCACCTTAGAGAAATCGAAGGTGGTTTTTTATTATTTAAAGTTTACTGTCGCGTTAGTTCAAACATTTGATTTTCAGATCCAGCGCTGCAAGTCCATTGCAATAAATTTGCCCCGTCATTTGCTTTATTTCCCTCAACATCAAAACAAAGTTCACTATTACGATTTATTATCCGCCATTTTCCTGTACCAGCGGCTTGGAATCTAAATTGTTGATTATAACTACCGGTATATGTGTACAGAGCAATGTTTGCACCATTAACCGTTGAATTAGCGGCTACATCAAGGCTCTTTGATGGAGCATTAACTGGTGAAATTCTATGCCAAATACCATCGACCGTTGATATATTGAATTTTTGACAATCGTTATTCAACCATGACCATTGCGATATGTTAGCACCATTGCCATTTGCACAATTAGCTACATCAAGTGATTTAGCACTGTGCTTAGGTGTAACCCTGTATACGCCATTAACTAGGGTATTAGTGACTGAACTACCTGAGTCGTTATAGCCATTGTAAACCTCAAATTCAACAACTCTCGGTGTTGAGTTTGAAGAGTTAATAACAAAACTGACTTTTGACAAATTTACACTCGAAAAGGTGATTACATTAGGTACAGCCCCGCCATTAGCGAGCGTTGTGCCTGTATCGTAATTAACCAGCGACCATGAAGTAATATTTCCTTGAGCACCTGACGCTTCAATAATCTTTACTGCATTAATTGTCGTATTTAAGTTTTTAATATTTATTGTGCCAGTAGAGGAATTTGGCGACCAGTAAGTGGATGTATCTCCATCTTTAACATTACCATAACTTGTACCGCTGGCTTTAGAGCTGCCATCTACACCTGCAGCCAAAGCAAGATTTTCCCCTGAAGGAGTCGGCTCAGGTGGATTTGTTGGATCAGTAGGCTCAGTTGGATCTGTGGGCTCAGTCGTACCACATTCACCATTGGACTCTTTTAAGCCCTTATTTGCACCTGCGGTTGCTGCAATAATTGCAGGAACACACTGAGTATTATCCAGTTGATAGTTATAAGGTATGCTAATAGAAGTAGTTGATGAAGGATTTGGGCCTGCAGGGTGAAGCTTACTTTCATCTTCAGACCAATCAATATTGTCCCAGATATTACCGCTTACTTGCCAATATCCCATATCGTTAGTGTAAAAAGTACCAAGTGGGTCTTTAGAGTCTTGAAAGTAGTTATTTTCAGCGCGCATCTTACCACCTATGCGTGGATTCATCCCAGATGACTGTATGCCACTATAGTAGTTATTATAAGCATGGGCTGTTGCGTGTCTGAGTAAAGGTGTTCGTGAATTTATATTTTGATAGTAGTTATGATGAAATGTTACTGGGCCATTAGCATCATCGCTGTCGCTTGAGCCAACCAAACCACCTCGACCTGAATTACGCAAAATACTATAAGATAAAGTTACGTATTTTGTATTATTTTTCATATCAAAAAGTGCATCATAGCCACTGCTTTCACCACCACTTGCTTCAAGTGTTACATGGTCAACCCATACATTTCGAACATTAGATTCCATACCAATTGCATCACCTCCGTTTGAGGTTGGTGAGCCTGATTTTTTTACATTTCGGACATGAACATTTTGAATAATAATGTTTGACGAAGAACGAATATGGATACCGAGTTGGTCAAATAAAGCACCACTGCCAACACCAATAATAGAAACGTTACTAATTTCTTTTAGTTCAATTAAGTCAGGACCAGTGTTACAGCTATCACCAGATACTTTGCTTGTATTACCATGATTAATTGTGCCTTCAACTTGAATGATAATTGGTGTATCACTCGATGCACGATTACATAAAGCTTGGTGTATTTGGGTTCCTGTTGTTGCATATACAACATCACCACCGGCACCACCTGTTGTATTACCGTTTGTTGAAGCATATCCAGATGCATTTGCAGCTAGGGCACTGCCGCCATAAATCGCGGCTAATATTGCAGTTGTGTGTAAAGAGTATTTTAAAATATTAGTTTTTTTCATTTTAACTCCAATTAAAATGGTTTTCAGTGTAAAACTTTTGTATTTAAGACTGCAGTGATCATTAACAAGTTTTATTCTTGAACCACAAATGCCACCGGTGGCATATTCACTTTAAATAATAATAATAACAATAAGTAAAAAGGATTAGATGGAGCGATCTTTTTTGTAATAATTAATTTACAATAAAATAACATATAAATATCATGCATTTAAGAAAGTGTGTATATTTGTAATCACAGCCTTTTTTTTGTAATCAACTAAGAAATACTTCATTTTGGGCCTGTTTATCTTTCGAGGCTGAACTTACAGCAGTAAGCTTGGTGTTTAGACAAGACAGGGCCTATGTAGTGCGGTGTTCCCCATAAATAGGCGATAACGTAGAATAAATGCCAAACATGTGCTGCCCGTACGGTTTTGCTCAGGGGCAATTTAATTTGTTAAATTGCTCAAAAATTTATGCAGGTTGGTTTAAGCGGTACTGTTCAACTGAAAAACTAAAAATGGAATTGTTACTTAACCTGAACCCTGGTTAAAGGATTTATTATCCAAAGTTCAGGTGACTTTAACTAAAACCGAGTAGTGAGCGCCACATAGTTGGGATAAGTGCCACTGAGCTCTTTATGAGAGCCTTGCGCAACTACTTTGCCGTCTTCTAACCACACAACATTATCCATTTGAGCAAGTAGAGCGGGATCGTGCGTAATTGTCAGCACGCTCGCGTTATCCATAACATGCATTATTGCTTGCATTACTCCTTGCTTAGATTGATTATCAAGACCTTCTGTTGGTTCATCAAGAACCAAAATAGCAGGGTTTTTAAGTAATGCTTGTGCAATAGCTATACGCCTAGATTGACCTTGCGACACGTTACGCCCGCCAGTGCCTAATCGTGTTTTTAAACCTTCTTTTAGTTCATTAAACCATGGGCTTAATTGAGCTAATGCGAGCGCTTCAATCATTTGCTCTTTAGTTGCATTTGGCGCGGCATAACGTAAGTTTTCACTTAATGTGCCATCAAAAATATGGTGCTGCTGGGCGAGTATATTTATAACATTTGCGCGTATATCATTATTTAACGAATGTAAGTCAACAACGCTATTTTGATTGTTTAGCGCTA
>NZ_JBFJHD010000263.1:0-3613 GCF_041613455.1 Pseudoalteromonas sp.
GCTGCTAACTTTGTTTTATCAGCTAACATACTACAAACAACGTCCTCTTAATTGCACACTTAAATCACGCCACAGTACCTCATTAATTTCATGCTTAGCGGGGCAATAGTTGCGTGTTTCAAGCTCTTTATTTAACAATTCAACAGCTTGATCTTCTAACTGCAATTTTAAAATACTCGACTCTTCAAAATGCTCTTGCGCTGCAAAACGCTCAAAGTCACTGCGGGTAAACTTTTTATCTAAATTAATGTTCTGGCGGCTTTTAGCCTTTACCGATACTACGTAGGCAAATAGCTTATTTCCTTGTTCATCTTGTTTTTCATGAAACTGTTTATTATTTATTTCATAAGGTTGCTCGTCACTTGAGTTAGCACAGCCAACAAGCAAAACCATCAGTACTAAGGCATACTTTTTCATTTTTAATTGTCTTTTTACTGAATATTGTTGTTGAGTCTACCAAAATTTCATCTAAACGGTAAAATTAGTGAAAAAATACTTGACCTATTTTATAAAAAATCTTAAAGTTCGTCCCGCTTGAGAATCAGCAATCAAGCTTTTACGTAATATGTAAAATTTAGGAATGTGGGGCTATAGCTCAGCTGGGAGAGCGCCTGCCTTGCACGCAGGAGGTCAGCAGTTCGATCCTGCTTAGCTCCACCACTTTCCTACTCCCTCTTTAGTATTGTCTCAAAGCCATCAATTTATTCGCTATTTTATCTTAAGTTTCACTCTGTATTTAAACCCCAAAATATACGCCATATAGCTAACGCTATTGCACGCTTTTTAATTTTACTGGCTAGCGAAGTAGAGCCTAAGTTAGTTTATTGCACAAAAAAGCCGAGCTGCAGCTCGGCTTTTGAAATTCATAATATGTTTTGTCCTGAAATAAACTAAGTTTATTCGCGGATCTGACCGTCGCCATTAACTCAATACTTTTCAGTAGTTAGTGACTCAAGGCCCATAGGTCCGTAGGCATGTAGCTTAGACGTTGCAATACCAATCTCGGCACCTAAGCCCAGTTGTGAACCGTCTGAAAAGCGCGATGAAGCGTTAACAGTTACTACCGAAGCATCAACACTACGTTGGAATAACTCTGCCGTAGCAGCGTTTTTAGTACAAATTACTTCTGTATGATGCGAACCAAATTGCGCTATGTGCTCTACAGCTGCCGCAAAACTTGGAACCACGCGAATGGCTATTTCTAAATCTAAATACTCTTCACCAAATTCATCGTCGCCCAGTACTGTTGCATTGTCAAAATACGTAGCTGCTTGGCTATCGGCATTAATTTTAACGCCTTCTTGACGTAACACTACCGCACACAAGTTTAAAAACTCATCGGCAATATCTTGATGTACAACTAAGCCTTCTAAAGCATTACACACGCCGGTGCGTTGCGTTTTACCATTAAGCAGTAGGTTAATTGCCACTTCAAGGTCGGCGTCTTTATCAACATATAAATGACATACACCTTTAAAGTGTTGGATCACTGGAATTGTGCTGTTTTCGGTTACAAAGTTTATTAACCCTTCACCACCACGCGGTATAATTAAATCAATGCTGTCACGTTGCTGCATTAATTCCATTAATAAGCCACGATCGGGGTCAGGAATTACCGAAATAAGTGCTTCTGGTAAATTATGCTTTGCTAGCACGCTGTGCATTACGCTAGCAATTGCTTGTGAGCTTTTTAGTGCTTCTTTACCGCCGCGTAAAATAACGCTATTACCCGATTTAAAACACAATGCACCCGCATCTGCGGTTACATTTGGGCGCGCTTCGTAAATCATACAAACTACGCCTAGTGGTACGCGCATTTTACGAATTTTAATGCCATTTGGACGCTCGGTAATATCGCGTAGCTGACCAACCGGATCATCTAAGCTTACTATCACTTCGATGCCTTCAGCCATTGCTTCAACACGTTCATCGTTAAGCGTTAAACGGTCAACCATTGCTGCTGCTAAGTTATTGTCGCGTGCCGCGGCTAAATCGCTTTCGTTTTCTTTAATAATAAATGCTTTTTCTGCACGTAGTGCTGCAGCCATGTCCAATAGCACTTTATTTTTTGTCTCGGTATCGAGTAACGCTAACTGATGAGCAGCTTTTGCTGCCTGGCGTGAAATATCCGTAATTAAACTCATGACTTCTCCAATAATGCGATATGTTTTTCAGATATAACAGGTCCAATTGAGTCCTGCATTTTTTCGCTGAATTCACTCTGTTCGTTGTCAGCAATAAAGCTCAACAAACAGCTACTATAATTTGCGGTTGCTTTGGCTAAACGCGTACCATCTTCACTGCGTACTAAAATAGTGTCACCAATTGCGAACTCGCCATGCACGGCCATTATTTCATCGCCACGAATACAGCCTGTTTCGCCTTCGAGTGACTTATCAAACGAGCCATCTACAACAACTTCACCCTGCTCATTTGCAGTGTGCGTCATCCAATGTACAGAATCTTGCATTGGTTTTTCGTATGGTAAGAAAATAGTCCCAGGGTTTTCACCTGCAAGTAAACGCGTAAATGTCTCTTCTTTAAAGCCGTTAATAATATAAGTTGAAATCCCATGTGAGGTTGTTTTTTCAGCCGCTTCAATTTTGGTTTTCATACCGCCTGTACCAACTGCGCTAGTTGCACATCCTGCCATAGCATAAATAGAGTCATCAATTGATTTTATTTCAGGCAGTAAAATAGCATCGTCATGCAAGTTAGGGTTTTTATCATATAACCCATCCACATCTGAAAATATAAGCAGTGCGTCTGCATCAGCTGCTGCTGCAACCATAGCAGATAAGTTATCGTTATCACCTACTTTTAGATCATCGGTTGTTACTGCATCATTTTCATTAATAATAGGTAACACGCCGTGCTCAAGTAAAGTAAATACAGTTTCGCGAATACTTTGATAGCGTTCATGATCACGTAAGTCACCGTGGGTTAATAATAATTGAGCTGATGGAAAGTCAAAAAACCTATCCCACATTGCTATCATTTCTGTTTGACCTGCGGCAGCCATTGCTTTTTTCATCACGACTGAACGTGCTGTATCTGATGGGAACAAATGTGCCCCTGCAGCAACTGAGCCTGACGAAACTAAAATAACTTCAATACCACGAGCACGACAGCGAACAATAAACTGTGCAATGGTTAATATGTAACGTGAACGGCAGCCATCTTGATCCGGTGCAATTAAAGCACTACCTACTTTAAGTACTATACGTCGCCAATTTAACTTATTCATAAATGTTCAACTTTCCATTTTATTTGCGCTCATGCAATGTGATGAGCTAAAACTAGTTAGCTAGGTTTAAAACATAGCTTCGAATTTGGTTTATCATTTAAAAACAATTTTTTACACACGAAACGCGACTCTATCTAAAACTGTTGTTATAGATTTAAGCGCAAGTACTAAATAGCAACAACTCAACGGTGTTGAATAGTACTAACAAAAAATTTAAAAAGTGTTGTTTATGTATCGCTGTAAAAGCTGTGTGTGGCTTTTTTATTAACAACATACATAGAGCCTCTTAAGTCAGATACACCAACAGATAGGGTGATGACTTAAGGACCGAGATTTAACCGCCACGATGGGGGCTAAATATTGAAA
>NZ_JBFJHD010000264.1:0-3547 GCF_041613455.1 Pseudoalteromonas sp.
AATTATTTCAGATCCTTGTAACAGCTGTCATGGTCAAGGCCGTGTTGAAAAAACCAAAACGCTGTCGGTTAAAATTCCTGCGGGCGTGGATACCGGTGACCGTATACGCTTAACCGGTGAAGGTGAAGCGGGTATGCATGGTGCGCCAGCGGGCGATTTATACGTACAAGTGTCGGTGCGTGATCACCGTATTTTTGTGCGCGATGGCAATAACTTACATTGTGAAGTGCCAATTAGCTTTACCACAGCGGGCCTTGGTGGCGAAATTGAAGTGCCGACACTGGATGGCCGTGCGAAGCTAAAAATTCCTTCAGAAACGCAAACCGGTAAAATGTTCCGTATGCGTGGGAAAGGGGTGAAGTCTGTACGCAGTGGTGCAATTGGTGATTTAATTTGTAAAGTTGTGATCGAAACACCCGTTAACTTAAATGAGCGTCAACGCGATTTACTTAAAGAGTTAGAAGAAAGCATGGGCAAAGATAGCTCAAAAAACCGTCCAAAAGAGCAAGGCTTTTTTGATGGCGTGAAAAAGTTTTTTGATGATTTAACCAAGTAAATAGTGAACATGAAAGGCGGCGCTATTTAGCGTCGTTTTTTTTGCTTAGTCGTTTTTATGCAGCATGAAATACCATGACCCCAGCAATAAAGTTACTAAAAAATAACCAGGTTAGCTTTGAATTGTTAAGCTACCAACACAGTGCAGATGCCAGCAGTTTTGGCCTTGAAGCAGCACACAAGCTCAACCTTGATAGCACGCAGGTGTTCAAAACGTTAGTGCTTGAAAATCAAGACGGCCAGCTATTGGTTGCAATAACACCGGTCGCGCAGCAGGTTAATTTAAAACAACTTGCTGCATTGTGTGGCGCTAAAAAAGTAGCCATGGCTGATGCCAAAAAAGTCCAAGCCAGTACCGGGTATGTGTTAGGGGGCGTGAGTCCATTTGGGCAAAAAAAGCGCCTTGCCACCTTTTTACATTGTAGTGCCACGCAGTTTGCGTGTATTTATGTGAGTGCCGGTAAGCGTGGCTTAGACATCGCTATTGACCCACATGACTTAGTGAAGCTAACAGCGGCAAAATTAGGTGAGTTTTAACCTTTAGTTCAATGGAGATCAGATGGCGAAGCCAAATAAAAAAGGCCCCAGTAAAACGGTCGACATATTTTGCGCAGCTTGTAGAGCGCCGTTGTTTAAATACCGTAAAGGGGGCAAAGGCGCGTTAGTGAAATGTTTTATTGAACGTATTAGCCAAGATTATACCGAGCAGCCTTGTATTTGCCCAAAGTGCCAGCAAGCGTTTGCCCGCCCCGCGACCATCAGAGGCACCGCAGCGTATAAAATGATTGGTGGTAAAGTTACGTTTAAATAAGCCGTTGGCTAACGGGGTCTTTTATAGTAGTGAGCTAGATAACGGGTGCGATACCAGCTCACTATAAGTTGCGCGATTAACAACGCTGTTTAGAAGTGGTAGCTAAAACCTGCGTAGTAGCTTCGACCCAATAAAGAGTAGTTAAGGCGTCCCCAGTTGGTAAATGGATTATCTAACCAGGTTTCGTCAGTCACATTATTCACCCCGAGATATACATTTGCCTCATCGGTGACGTTATAGCCAAGCCAAAGGTTATGCACAATGGAGTCTTCAATCTGCTGGTGTTCATAGCGATCGGGGTTTAGATCATTGTAACGCGGCCCGCCTTGGGTAAACTTAGTGGTCCAACGTACGGTTAAATCATTGAGTGAATAAGTGGCCATTATATCTGCTTTCCATTCGGGCGAGCCTAATGTGCCGACTGAGTCTGATTTAAGGGGTTTACCCTCAACAAAGTCGTATTCGGTGTATGATTTTTCTAATTGGTGAGTAACGCCCATTGCCAAAGCAAGTGTACCGGCAAGATCAAATGATTTTGCCATATCTAGGCTGTAGTCCGCTTCGATATCGATACCGCGGCGACGAGAGTTATCGGCGTTTAAGAAAGTATCGCGCACCGATAACACATTACCATTACTATCGCGCTCGATTTGGTTACAGTATTCATTGTTAATTGATTCTAAATCAACACAGTTGCTTAACACACTGCTGGCCCCAAAACTTACAATAAGATCTGATAAATCAATATCATAATAATCGATAGAGAGTCTTAAGTTATCAATAAAGCGTGGCTGAAAAACAAAGCCAGCTGTTAAAGTGGTGGCGGTTTCTTCACTTAAGTCGGTATTGCCGGAGCTGATCACTTTGCCGCGCTTACCCTTTAAGTTAGAGTCCCAATCAGCAGTGATCCCCAGCGCTTGGCAGTTGGCTTTGCGTCGTCCATCAGCAGGTCCGCCATCGATTTGATCGGCATCACAGGGATCCGTCAAGTCGCTATAGCCAATAGACACACCCGCAAACATTTCACCGAGTTGCGGGGCTCTAACGGCACGAGAGTAGGTGGTTCTAAAACGCAGATCATCATTTACAGCCCAGTTTACGCCTAACTTAGAACTGCTAAAGCTTGCTGACTCTGTTGAATATTTAGCATAACGTAACGCGCCCTCAAGCTCGACACGCTTTGCAAATGGTGCGTCACTGACTAACGGGATTAAAAACTCCCCATACACTTCTTTGATATTGCGGCTAACATCATCAATACCGGTCATTTGTGAAGATAACTTACCTGAAGCCCACAAGTCTGATGGACGATAGTCTAAGCTTTCATAACGTATTTCTACACCGGCACTGAGTTGCACCTGACCTGCGGGTAATTCAAATGCTTCACCGGACAGGTTTGCGGCAAAACCATGGCCTTTAACATCGGTGTTGGTTTCGTGGCTTGCCATAACGTAATCCAGTACGTCAGCTGATGCCGCGGTAAAAGGGCTAAAGCTTGGGCAATTACCTTGCTGTTGACATGGCCCAATTAGGGTAAAGTTACTGCTATTAAAGCGGTCGTTGCGCAGCGCATTATTACTTTGCAGCGTGGCTTTAGTAAACCCAGTGGTGAGATACATATCCCACAACCAGTTTTCATTGAGCTCGCCCTCCAGCGTTAAGCTAGTAGATAAGTATTCGCGCTCATTTTTATGACCACGCCCGCCCGCTTCGTCAAAGGTATATGGTAGCAGTAGCCAATTATCACCGTAAGCATCCAGTGTATCCTGCACTGAGTCGGGCACCGTGATGCCATCGGCGGTTAAGCGCTCTACTGTGGTCCAGGTATCCCAAACAAACGGCGGATCAATCTCATCTTGCGACTTGGTCTTTGAGTACATAACATCGACGGCCATGGTGATCTCGTCAAACATGTAGCCTAAGCGCGCATACGCATTGACACGATCGTAAGGGTTTCTTGCCATACCCCAGGTTAGCGGATCAAAGCCACTGCCATCGGTTGCCAGCCAACCATCTTGAACGTTACTGCTGGGGGTTCTGAGGCTCGCGATACCGTTATCTAATTGAAACCAATCGGCGCCGCCAGTTGCGGTATTCCACACGCCAAATACATTTTTATCGGCACCAAAAGAAGGGTAGGTTAAATCGCTGGCTATGATTTGATCGGCAATGCCGTCATTC
>NZ_JBFJHD010000265.1:0-3536 GCF_041613455.1 Pseudoalteromonas sp.
CTACAGTCGTATAATAGTGAGTTCTTAAATATAATTTATTCGTTAAGTATGGAATAAATTTGGTACGACTGAGTGGATTCGAACCACCGACCCCTACCATGTCAAGGTAGTGCTCTAACCAACTGAGCTACAGTCGTATTACCGATTTAAGATGCGGTAAAGTTAATTACCAGCGGTCGCTAATATATAGCGTGACGAGAGCAGGATCAAGCACCTTTAGTGTTTTTCAGTTTATTTGCCGTTTTTTTATTCATATTGGGTTTATTTCACACGTTTTATAAAATGTTTGCCACCATACCACATGATTTTTTGCTGAACTTTTTAGTTGCTTCAATAAGTTACTGTTTTGTTCGAAGGCGAGGAGGGTATTTATTGGCTCACTGCTAATAGGCTGTTTAAACCATAGCTCTGTATACAATGGCTGCAGTGTTTCTAAATAACCTGTGAGCTGTGCTTGGTAAGGCTGGATATCAGCAAGGTAAAACTTTTTAAAGATATTACTGAGTATTTGCGCTGATTGATTACTTTTACCTTTAGGGCATAGCGTCGCTATATCGACCGAGCGTAAAAACTGACTGGCGCGATCATTTAACGCGATTTGTGTGCGGGCTGACTGTATCAACAGTTGATTAAACCGATACTTATTTAGTTGCTCTAGCGCATTGAATAATGCGTGGGTATCAATTGCTGAGAATTGCTGGGCTGCTATGTGTTGTTTGATAGCCACCAATGTTGTCATGGCTGCAAGCGTATCGCTGTAGCCTGCGGCTGCGGTGCTTAATTCGCGGCTGGTTAACTGCCATGTTTGATTCAATTCGGGCTCTTTAAACAGCATGCTATTAAAGTAATGCATTAAATAGCGTTGTTTATATGCAGTGGCACTGGCGATGGTATTATAAATAGTGCTTGTGCTATTTAATGTTTGTAAACATTGCGCGGCGCTTTGGATAAACTCAACTTGGTATTTAAAGGTGCTGGCGGCAGTGGCTGTTTTCCCTAGTTGATTATTACGCTCACTGATTAACCCGCCTAACTGGCAGTGACTCAAACTAGCAAGCTGCAAAATACTTAAGGTATCGCTGGGCTCTTCTATCGCCGCAGGTGTCGTTAACCTTAGTTGCTGTAATGGGAGGCTGCGTGGCGGCTGTTGTTGGAGTATATTGGCAAGTCGCGCCACGTAGGTGTGATAGGTGTCGCTGGGTTGTTTGCTGCAGCCACTGAGCAATAACAAACACACTACCAATAAACAGCGTATTGGTAGTGGTGTGATTAACAGAGAGCTAAATTTGCAAGGATGGTTCACGTTTAAAGCGCCTATGTACTGTGTACATGAGTAGTGCTGCGGCTAAGGTTAAACCTACTATAATACCTAACCAAAAGCCGTGGGGGCCCATTGCCGGTACAATTAAGTCGGTTCTCGCTAATACAAAACCAAGCGCAAAACCCACTAACCAGTAAGAAATAAAGGTAATATAGGAAATCGGTGCGGTGTATTTTAAGCCGCGCAATATGCCATTTGCTGCCACCTGTAATGCATCCGGTAATTGGTAAATACACGCTAAAATCATAATAGAAGAGGCCAATGCTAGCACTGCTGGGCTATCGCTATAAAGTTGACTAATTAAGTCACGGCCAAAAAAGGTGGTGGTAGCAATGAACAGCGCAATCACCGCAGCAAGAATATAACTGGTTGATACCGCAACTTTTAACTCTTGTAAGTGGTTTTGCCCGTATAAGTTACCGATGCGAATACTAATCGCAATAGAAAGGCTCAGGGGCATCATAAATAATAAGGTGGTGACACTGGCAGCGATTTGATGTCCGGATACGGCAACGGCACCTAAATGGGCGATAAATAACGGAATACAGGCAAACAAGGTAACCTCAAAAAAGGTGGCTAATGAAATAGGCACACCTAACTTGGTTAGTATGCCAATGGTGGTGAGGTTAGGTTTTTCAAATGGCGTCATCAGTCCTTTAGCATCAATTTTTTTACTCATTTGGCAATAAATAACTTGGGCGGTTGCCATAACGGTGAGTACTAAAGCGGTTGCAATACCACAACCTGCGCCGCCATAGGCAGGTAAGCCAAATAAGCCATTAATAAAAATATAGTTAACAGGAATATTAACCGCAAGCCCTAATAGGCTAATATAAAAAGCCGGTTTGGTCATGCCCATCCCTTCGGTAACATTGCGATACACGGTAAAGATCAAAAAGCCAAATACACCCCACTTCACAAAGCGAATATAGTCACTGGCTAAACTGGCAATGGCAGGGCTGGTATCTAGCTTTAAAATAACAATATCGGCAAACTGGGCAATGCTAAACCCCGCAACAGATAAAATAGCGGTTAAATATAATGCTTGTTGAAAGTAATGGCTGATCCCCTTTTTATCGTTGGCGCCGGCGAACTGGGCAATAACCCCTGTTAACGCCAATAAAATACCTTGCAGCGCAAGTAATAGTGGATTCCAAATACCGGTGGCAATCGATAACGCCGCTAAATCGGTTGGACTGACTTGTCCGGCCATAATGGTATCGACAACAGACATTAACACGAGGGTAACTTGAGCTAAAAAAACGGGAATGGCAAGGGAAAGTAAGCGTTTAGCTTCCCAATTACTAAATCTCATATAAAACAGCTAATAAATAATACGGGATCCAATTGTAATCTATTGGCTTGTACCACGCTATCTCGAAAACTATTAAAAGCACATGATTTTATCGCGTGATACGTTAAACTAGGGCGGTGAACTTTGAAAGGCTTAACAGCCACTAACTTTGTAAAAATTAAGAGATTTTATGTTTACAGGAATTATACAAACTCAAGCAACAGTTGAGTCAGTGACAAATACTGATGGCATTATGCGTTTAATAATCGCAGTGAATACTCCTTATGTGGCGCAGTTAAACTTAGGAGCGAGTATTGCAATTAATGGCTGTTGTTTAACCGTAGTGAAAGTAGTTGAAACTGCAAATAATGATCAGGCGCAAGTATATTTTGATGTGATTGACGAAACACTTGCGCTCACTAACCTAGGTAAGCTTAAGCAAGGTAGTTTAGTGAATTATGAGCGTTCAGTGACATTTGGCACTGAGCTTGGCGGGCATATTGTGTCGGGGCATATTCATTGTGTTGCCAGCATAGAGCAAATTGTTAAACAGCAAAATAACGTAAAAATGCAACTAAGCATTCCAAAGCAATGGCAAAAATATGTGTTATATAAAGGCTTTGTGGCTATTAATGGTGCCAGCTTAACGGTAGGTAATGTTGATGAGCACGGGTTTTGGTTACACCTCATTCCAGAAACCCTGGCAATTACTAATTTGAGCGCTGCACAACTAGGTGACACGCTTAACATTGAGGTTGATCAACAAACCTACACTATTATAAATACCGTTGAAAGTTACCTAAGCCAACAGGGTTAAAATATTTGCTCGTCGTCACTGTCTACATGTAACTCTAGTTTATTTCGTGCATAGTCAATATGCATATTTAAATGAATAGGGTTACAACAGGCGCTGCAATCTTC
>NZ_JBFJHD010000266.1:0-3489 GCF_041613455.1 Pseudoalteromonas sp.
CAGTTAAAAAAGCGCCGTAAAACACTCTCTAAAAATTTACAAAAAAAGTTGTTTGCGCAATATCAGTTTTTGAATGCCGAAGGCAACGTCAGTGATCTTAATTCCATTTTTGCCGCCATTCCTGAGCAATCCCCACCCGCGGGCGCCGGTGACTGCGCCGCACCGAAATTATTACAGTATGCGTATCAACATAATCTGCGCCCAATTGCGATGGCTGAGTTTTGGTGGGGGGCGGCGCCTAAGTCGGCGATCCGCCATCATAAGCACTATTACCCGTCGTGCTACAGTAAGTGCCAACCCATATTAGGCCATATGCTAATAGGCTTAACCGTTGCCGAAAACCCATTATTAGTTAATCCTGCGCAAGGGAAACAGTTAACGATTGTTTATCAGGATGATGACTTATTAGTGGTCAACAAACCGGCGGAGTTTTTATCCGTGCCGGGAGTGAATATAGAAGATTCGGTGTACCTACGCATTAAAACGCAATTTCCACACGCTACTGGCCCGCTGATTGTGCACCGCTTAGATATGTCGACCTCGGGGTTATTAATTATTGCTCTGAATAAACGCGCACATAAAGCATTGCAAAAGCAGTTTATTGAACGCCAAGTAGAAAAACGCTATGTAGCGTTAGTTGCAGGGAATATAACAGAAGATAGCGGCACTATTAACCTGCCACTGCGCTTAGACTTTGATGATAAGCCACGGCAATTAGTCTGTTATCAGCACGGAAAACCGTCATTGACCACTTGGCAGGTGCTGGAGCGAAAAGAGAACACCACTCGGCTACAGCTTTTTCCTAAAACCGGCCGTACTCATCAATTACGCGTCCATTGCGCACATCCGCGTGGTTTAAATACGCCTATTGTTGGCGATGATCACTACGGCGTAAAAGCCGACCGCTTACATTTACATGCGGAATATTTATCGTTTACGCACCCGATTAATCACCGCCGCTTAGAGTTTGCCGTGGCGCCCAGCTTTTAATATCTCCGTGAGTCGGTTTATCCCCTGCTATGCGGCTTATAGCCGCAAATAAAACGCAAAGCCGGCTTCTTCAGTGTAAGGGCAACACGCGCTAGTTATCTAGCACACTTTTGTCTATCACCCCTTTGGTGACAAGTTGGGTTAAAATAGCGTGGCACTTTTCCCTGCAGATATCCCGTAACAAGCGCACCGTAGGCGTAATTGACTGCCTACTGGGGCAGATAAGCCATAACTCGCCACTTACATGTTGGTAGTTTGGCATCACAGTCACTACGTTGTTGTTCACTAGATCAGCGGCGATATCAAGCGCGGATTTTACTGCCAGTCCCTGCCCCGCTACGCACCAGCGCCTGACTAAATCGCCATCGTTAGCGGCACGTCGGCCTTGCATTTTTATTTTGTATTTACGCTGCCCATCGGTAAATTCCCAGACATTATTGATAATATCTTGCAGTTGATAAAATAACCCCTGATGCTGGGCTAAGTGATCGGGGTGTGTGGGGCGACCATGCACAGCTAAGTATTGCTCACTGGCACACAATAAGCGCGGCACATTGCATATTTTAAAGCCATAGACACTGGCATCATTGGGTTGACCATAACGCAGCGCGATATCCACCGAGTCACGATAAAAGTCCACATTACTGTCGCTAATATGAGTTCTTAAACTCAACTTGGGGTAACTCTGCATAAGCTCGTCAATCCACGGGATCACTATGTTACGGCCTAAGTCAGATGACAGCGCAACGCGTAACTCGCCTTCAATGGCGTCATGCTCCCCTTGCAGATTTTGCTTCGCCTGTTCGAGTAACAACAGCGCTTGCTCACACTGCGGAATATAACGCTCTGCGGCGCTTGAAAGCCGTAAGTGGCGGGTGGTACGAATAAATAGTTCACAACCTAATGCCTGCTCTACCCGTTTCAGGGCTGCGCTGGCGGTGGCTGCGCGCATGTCTAATTTCGCGGCGGCGAGCGTAATGCTGCGGCACTCGGCTACTTTTAAAATAAGCTTAAGGTCGTCTATCTGCATATTATCTATTTTTATTTGATAATGTTTCAATAATTATGCTGTTTATTTTATATAAAGCAAGGCGTATATTAGCTGCCAGCCACATCAAACAGCTATTTTTCAAACCTTAATGACTGTTTATTTGTTGACCCTATTTGTTTAACACTCAATTTACTCGGAGAAATACATGACTCACCCTATCATTAGTGATCTTGAAAAACGCCATACAGCAAAACACTATGACGCCAATAAACGTATTAGCGAGCAAGACCTTAAGGTTATTTACGAAGCAATGCGCTTATCGCCGTCATCAATTAACTCACAGCCATGGAAGTTTATTGTGATTGAGTCTGAGCAAGCTAAGCAACGCTTTCATGCTACTTTTGCAAATAAATTTCAGTTTAATCAAAAGCATGCTAAAACTGCCTCGCATATCGTGTTGTTTGCTCACAAACCTAACTACAGCCGTGATGATTACGCACAAGTAATTGATACTGATATTAAAAATGGCCGTACACTGAGCGAAAACCGCGAGCAAGCCTTTGGGGCTTTTGCCTTTGTGGAGTTAAATACCGATGAGCACGGCAATAATGCAGCTTGGACTAAAGCGCAAACCTACATTGCATTAGGTAATACTATGCATGTGGCCGCCCGTTTAGGAATTGACTCAACACCGATGGAAGGCGTAGATGCTGAACTGATTGGTGAAGCGTTTGCTAAAGAACTTGATGGCTACGTGTGTGATGTGGCTTTAGCGCTTGGTTATCATCACCAAAGTGAAGACTATAATGCAAAATTACCTAAATCTCGCTTAGCGGCCGAGCAAGTAATTCAGGTTTTATAATCTGTAAAAAATCACTATTTACGTTTCAAGCCCCTGTTTACATTAATGTAAACAGGGGCTAATTAGTGCAGGCTAGTCAGCTTGAATGACCGCACATAACACGCTACTCACCGCGAGTGTCACGCAGTATTTCTTGGCTAAGGGCAACACTTTGCTGCAGCAAGCCACTAAGCTAACAAGGTCGTCACTGACGCATCAATGACACGCCCTTGATCTATCTCGGCGATTAAGGTGCACATAGCGCCATTGATTAAATTTAAGTTTGGCGCAACATGGCCAATATCGGCATCGATGATCACTGGAAATAAGCAATCGCCTAAGGCCACTTTGAGTGCATGGTAATAATCAAATTCTGCATCCTCGCCCTGAACAATGCGGCTGCGACCAAAGATAATACCGTTAATATCGTCGAAAACCCCAGCTAGTTTGAGCGACAATAAAAAGCGCGCAACGGTGGCGGGGGTTAATTCTGAGTTTTCTAAGTATAAAATCAGCCCTTCGGGCGCGCTGTGCTTTTTAAACTCATGCAGTGCTAAAAACGGCGAGTCGAGTAACAACCCCACGGTATCGAGGCAGCCGCCAAATAGACGCCCCGACATTTCTATACAGCGCTTATCAAAGTAATTTAAACATTGCCACTGCGTAG
>NZ_JBFJHD010000267.1:0-3474 GCF_041613455.1 Pseudoalteromonas sp.
GTCAACGGCAGATAAAAAGCCGTCTGCGTTAAAGTCACTGAACAAGCTTGCAGTAAGTTTTACCACATAGCCGCCCCAACCATTACGTACAGTTCGGTCTGTATTCGTTGGCATAGTGGATAGAGTGCGGCTTGAATGTGAAGCGCCAAAATTCACTTTTGACAGTGAACCCGCGTCGATCATCCATTCAGTATCTAGGCGTGCTTCGACAATTTCATCTTCAATATCATCACCAAAGATACTGGCCCAGTTTGCGCCTAAAATATCTTTACTCAAGTTTTCTTCAAAACCTAAAACAGGGACGGAACCACCTTGCGTGGCATCAAAAGTGTAGCTATTAAAAAAGCCAGCGACAGTATCCGTTGTACCATTACCACCGTCAGATTTAGCATTAGAATATGAGACATCAGCACTAATATTAACTTCATCATTTAACTGCCAATCCATATTCACGCCAAGCGCTTTGGTGGTGGTAGGACGATAAGATAAGCGATTCAAGTAATCGGTTGCGCTATTATTACCGGTCGCTAATTGCACTACAGTACGGTTTTCATCTAACGTGGCATCAACAATATTGCCCGACTCGAACCAGTGAGCAAGAATATCCTCGCGATAGCTCACATCGTATTTTGAATATAAAGCGTCAGTGGTAAACAGCAGATCATCATGCGGACGATATTGTAATACTAAGCTACCACTGGTACGTTCACGGTTTTCAGTTTTTACGATTTGATCATAGTTGCGTGGCATAAAGACATCTTCTAATACCTCACCACTGGTTAATGAATCTAAGGTCTCTGGTATATAACCCGCTGTTTGTGCGACGTCGCTACGACTGTCTTTGTCGCTGTAAGCAAGCGAGGCTAAAACACCAAACTTGCCATCATCGAAAGTATCACTAATTAACCCAGAGAATGTTGGGTTATGAGAGTCTGACAATTTGTCATAGGTACTTTTTACACTACCAATCGCTTTAAATTCGCCAATACTTAATGGCCGATGAGTAGTAATATTAATCGTTGCGCCGATACTACCATCTTGTAATTTTGCTGATTGCGTTTTATGCACTTCAGCACCATTAATTAACTCCGAAGCAAGCGTATCAAAGCTGAATGCTCTACCACCACTAACCGTCGCCATAGTGCGACCATTTACCAGCACAGCATTAAATTCTGGACCCAAACCTCGAACACTTACTAATTGGCCTTCGCCACCATCGCGGTCAATTGCTACACCCGAAATACGCTGTAGTGACTCCGCAACGTTCTGATCTGGAAACTTACCAATATCTTCTGCAATTATGGCATCTACAACACCACTTGATGATTTTTTAATATCCATCGATTTGACCATACTGGCATGGATACCCGTTACAGCAATGACTTCAATTTCTTTATTTGTATTATTAGTTTCTGCTGCGTTAGCAGCCGTTGATAGCCCTAAATTAACCATGACTAGCATTGATAAATAATTCAATTTGGGTTTATTAATTCGCACGTAGACTCCCCTTTTATGTAGTAATTAATGATGCATCGCCCACCTATTGACATGATTATAATTTTATGGTTAAAGCACGCAATTTTTAACTGGGTCATTACCAACTATAATCATTATCCTATCAATTGCAACATTTATAATACAAATAATACTATATTAATAATCGCATAATTGTTTTTTCTTTGGCATAATCCTAAAGGAAGAGAAATAATTTATTATTTAGAATCACTGTAAAGTGACATACAGTTGCTATGAGGTAAGTAATACCATGTTAAAAAACTTTAATATGTTTAAGGTAAATTTGTGCTTATCAGTACTTTTTTTGAATACTGCAATAGTGCAAGCTGAATCAACGATAAAAATTACAGCTGATCACCCTCTTGCCCGCAATGTTATTGAGCGGACTGGAACACCACAGCAATATAAAGATTACGATAGTTACCAAAACCAAAAATTTAATCCTTTTTTTGATTTAGGGGCTTGGCATGGTTTCTTACTACCTAATGATAAAAGCAGTTACGGCGCATTTACTGGCCCAATGATCATCGCGCAAGAATACAGTTTGTTTATTGCTAAACAATTGGAAAAGCTGAGCATTACTAATAATAAAACACAAAAAACGATTGACTTATCATCAGCAAAGTTAGCAATTTATTCACAACCTGGGGCACTGATACAGCATTATCAATTACCACAGTTTGATCTCGCGCTGTCGTTACACTTTATTAGTAATAGAACGGCACTGATTAGCACAAAAATTACTAACAAAACCAACCAAGAGCAATCACTACAACTTAGTTGGCAAGGTGCTTTGCTTTCGCAGTGGGATGATAATAAAACGGTTAAAGCGGCTTTACCTGATTGGTCAGTAAACATCACAAGCCACGAGTATGGATTAAATATTAATTTTGACGAAATAAGAGCGACATGGGACATACTTACCAGCGACAGTGCTCAATATCAGATTAACCGAAGTCTAGCCAGTTCAACCCAAATAGAGCCAAACCAACAAAGCTATAGTAGTACTAGCAATATAAAAGTTGCTCCACAAAGCAACATTGAACTATTTACCACACACAGTTATTTTCACAATAAAACCGAAGCCAATAATGAGCAGACACTTATTGCTGATGCACTGACTCAGCCTAATAAATACCTGCTAGCGTCGAATAAAAGATGGCAAAGCTATTTAGATAATGGCGTTAACCTTAAAAACAAAACCGAAAAACAAAAGCTAGTCGCTATTAAGTCGATAGAAACCTTGATCGGTAATTGGCGTAGCGCTGCGGGTAACTTATTACACGACAGTGTCACTCCTTCGGTCACTGCAAGGTGGTTTAACGGCACTTGGGCCTGGGATACCTGGAAACATGCCTATGCTATGGCCAGCTTTAACCCAAGCTTAGCAAAGAACAATATTCGAGCGATGTTTGATTATCAAATTCAAGCGAATGATCCTCTCAGAGCCGAAGATCACGGCATGGTCACAGACGCAGTCTTCTATAATAAAGATAAGCCTCGGGGCGGGGATGGTGGTAATTGGAATGAGCGCAATAGCAAACCACCATTGGCGAGTTGGGCTATTTGGCAAGTGTATTTAAAAACCCAAGATAGTGACTTTATTGCCGAGATGTTTCCAAAACTTGAGCAATATCATCAATGGTGGTACAGAAACCGCGACCATAATCAAAATGGTTTAGTGGAGTACGGTGCCACTAAACATAGATTTCATAATGATGAGAATGGCAACATCAGCTTTAAAGTACAATATAAGCATGATAAGAAATTTCAAACGACCGACTTAAGCAGTTGCAGCGCGAAAAGCGATCACTGGTATCACTGCTCTGGCATGGCATTATATCAACACGTACTGAACCGTGGTGATTATGATGATATTGATATTGGCGCTCAGCATGGCGCTGCGTGGGAATCAGGTATGGATAATGCCGCACGCTTTGGCTTTATCACTCCAACACA
>NZ_JBFJHD010000268.1:0-3464 GCF_041613455.1 Pseudoalteromonas sp.
CAGCGCACGCAAAAGAAGCGGCAGAAGATATTGTTACTAATGGCGGAAAAGCCCAAGGTTATGCATTAAATGTGGCCGACAGCGAGGCAATTACCGTTTTTTTTAAGCAGTTACCGCAAGCTGTTGATGTACTTATAAATAATGCCGGCATTCAGCACGTAGCAAAGCTTGAAGAATTTCCGGCTGATAAATGGCAATTTTTGCAGCAAGTAATGTTAGTTGGGCCTGCAATGATGACCCAAGCGGTATTGCCTAAAATGCGGGAACAAAATTTTGGCCGAATTATTAATATTGGCTCTATTCATGCCATGGTGGCCTCTAAATATAAGTCGGCCTATGTGGCCGCCAAACATGGCTTAATTGGCTTTAGTAAAACCATAGCGCTTGAAACAGGAGATGCCAATATAACCATTAATACCGTGTGCCCCGCGTATGTGAAAACTCCGCTAGTAGAGCAGCAAATTGCCGCACAAGCCAAAGAGCATGGTTTATCTGAGCAACAAGTTATCGATACTATTATGCTAGCACCCATGCCTAAAAAAGCCTTTATTGGTTTAGATGAAATACACCATACGGTAACCTTTTTAATGGCTGATGCGGCGCGAAACATTACCGCACGAGCTATAGCAATAGATGGCGGCTGGACCGCACAATAGGAGCTAACAATGGCAGGATTCGATAAAGTAGTAAGCAGTTACAGCGAAGCAATGGCAGGGCTTGAGGATGGCATGACAGTGATTGCCGGTGGTTTTGGCTTGTGCGGTATACCGGAGGGACTTATTGGCCAAATTAAACGCCAAGGTATTCGTAACTTAACTGTGGTGTCTAATAACTGTGGCGTAGATGGTTTTGGTTTAGGCGTGTTACTAGAGGATAAACAAATACGCAAAATGGTGGCCTCGTATGTGGGCGAAAATGCCTTATTTGAGCAGCAACTACTTAGTGGTGAGCTAGATGTAGAGCTTACTCCACAAGGTACACTGGCTGAAAAAATGCGCGCTGGTGGTGCAGGTATTCCTGCTTTTTATACCGCCACTGGAGTAGGCACGCCAGTGGCTGAGGGCAAAGAAACGCGCAATATTAATGGTCGAGACTACTTGTTAGAACACAGTATTACCGGTGACTTTGCCATTGTAAAAGCCTGGAAAGCGGATCGCTTTGGTAATTGTATTTATCGCCATACCGCGATGAACTTTAATCCTATGGCCGCCACCGCAGGTAAAATAACTGTACTCGAAGTAGAAGAAATTGTAGAGCCTGGGGAGTTAGAGCCAAGCCAAATACACACTCCCGGTATTTATATCGATCGGGTTATAAAAGGGGTGTTTGAAAAACGCATAGAAAAAGTGACCACCCAAGCAGCAAAGCAATAAGGAGTAAGCTAATGGCATTAACACGTGAACAAATCGCCAAGCGAGTCGCGATGGAATTACAAGATGGCTATTACGTTAATTTAGGCATTGGTATTCCTACCTTAGTAGCTAACTATGTCCCCGATAATATTGCAGTAATGCTGCAATCAGAAAATGGCCTACTGGGTATGGGGCAGTATCCTACTGCCGATGCGCTCGATGCTGATATGATAAACGCCGGTAAAGAAACCGTTACTGCCGCCACTGGCGCAGCAATTTTTAACTCAGCCGAAAGCTTTGCGATGATCCGCGGCGGTCATGTTGACTTAACCGTATTGGGTGCCTTTGAGGTTGACCAAAACGGCAATATTGCTAGCTGGATGATCCCCAATAAGTTAATAAAAGGTATGGGCGGTGCGATGGATTTAGTGGCTGGTGCAAAAAACATTATTTGTACCATGACCCACGCTAATAAGCATGGTGAGTCAAAATTACTCAGTGAGTGCAGCTTACCGCTCACCGGTGTGGGGTGTATTAATAAAGTAATTACCGACTTGGCCTTACTGGAAATTAAAGATGGTGCATTTCATTTATTAGAGCGCGCCCCCGGAGTGAGCGTAGAAGAAATTCAAGCGAAAACACAGGGGCGTTTAATTATCCCTAAAAACACACCCGAAATGACATTTTAATAATAGCTTATTAATTAAGCCCGCATTGTTGCGGGTTTTTTTATAACTTAAAAGCTACCAATTTGAATCCGCGTTATAAAACCACTCATGTTAAGTAGGTTAGATCAAGCTCTGGCACGTTTTGAAGCTCGCCAACAATGCTTTTCGGCTGCTGTTGAGGTGACGCAGTCTATGGTTGATACCCTATTTGGTTCAAAAGAGCGTGTTAGTACCACAACACGCTTACCCAAAGGAGTCGACTCGCTTACCTTAAAAAAAATAATAACTGCATTTAATGAACATAAAGAAACAGCATTTACAGCTCAGCAAATGGGTGATTTAGTGGGTGTAAGCCGATCGACTGCTCGCCGATATCTAGAATACATGCTTGAAGCAGAGCAGGTTAGAGCTGATCAAAGCTATGGTAGTATTGGTCGTCCAGAGCGTTGCTATAAAATATGCCAATAAAATAAAGAGTACAGAGTAAGGTAAGGCCTCATTAGGTAAATAGATCGCTCGCTCGCACTACAAAAAATAGCTATTTCAAAGGATGGATCATTTTTTTTATATAATTGGCTGCATTTTAAGCGACTTCTATGGTGATGTTCGCTTTAAGTGATGTTATACTCTGGCCGAATAATTTTTCGACTTTATTAAGAGTAAACTAATGGCAGATTTATCGAAGTACAGAAACATTGGTATTTTCGCGCACGTTGATGCGGGTAAAACTACCACCACTGAGCGTATACTAAAGCTTACTGGTCAAATCCACAAAAGTGGTGACACGCACGATGGCACATCAGTTACAGATTTCATGGATCAAGAGTCTGAGCGCGGTATTACTATTCAGTCTGCGGCTGTAAGCTGTTTCTGGAAAGATCACCGTTTTAACGTTATCGATACTCCTGGACACGTTGACTTCACTGTTGAAGTTTACCGTTCACTTAAAGTATTAGATGGCGGCATCGGTGTATTCTGTGGCTCTGGTGGTGTTGAACCACAATCAGAAACTAACTGGCGTTATGCGAATGAGTCAGGTGTAGCACGTGTTATTTTCGTAAACAAATTAGACCGTATGGGTGCTGATTTCTTCCGTGTAACTAATCAAGTACAAAAAGTACTTGGTGCAACTCCATTAATCATGACTTTACCAATCGGTAGAGAAGATGAGTTTGTTGGTGTTGTTGACGTTCTAACCAAGCAAGCATATGTTTGGGATGCGACTGGTCTTCCAGAGAACTACACTATTGAAGATGTTCCTGCAGACATGGTTGACCAAGTTGAGGAATACCATGAGTTACTTATCGAAACTGCTGTTGAGCAAGACGATGAGCTACTAGAAACGTACATGGAAGGTGTAATCCCTTCAATTGAAGATGTGAAGCGTTGTATTCGCAAAGGTACTCGTGACCTTGCTTTCTTCCCAACATACTGTGGCTCAGCA
>NZ_JBFJHD010000269.1:0-3458 GCF_041613455.1 Pseudoalteromonas sp.
ACTAACGGCTGGGCACCGGCCACACACGGTTGGCTAAACGAATCTGAGTTTAGCTTATTTGAACTGATCGATTTTTACGTTGACTTGGGTGTTATTGACTTTTTATGCACGGACATCAGTAAAGATGGCACCATGAGCGGCCCATCGTTTACGCTTTATGAAGATTTAATTAATCATAATGCAGATATTAAAGTGCAAGCCTCGGGTGGGGTAAGCTCACTAGCAGACATTAAACAACTTAAGGCGCTGGGAGTCGGTGGCGTCATTTTAGGCAAGTCATTACTCGATGGTGCCTTTAGTGTTGCAGACGCGTTGGCCTGTTATTCCACTCACGAATAAGCAAACTAATAAGCACATAGCCATAATGTTATGTGCTTTATTAACCTCAGCTGTTTGCAAACGCGGGCGCTACTTAGCGCGCGTCAGCTAGCCTAATACCTGCGGGCTAACAAAGCACCACTAAACATGATAAGTTGGTGGTTTTTACAGCGATTTATCATGTTAAATTACACTATCCTACAAAATAACACATTCTCATACAGTAAATTTAACGTATTGAAATTAAACTGTTATTTATTAAATTCATGCCATTACTTGAATCATCAAAGTACGCTAAGTCGCTGCTATAAAAACCACACAAATTGCAAAATTGGCTTTTATGGCGTTTACTTTTAGCAACACAACCATAGCCAAGGATAATACAAGCGGGTTATCTTATAACAACTGCGGGGTATACGATCGCCAATCATCCCCTGCGTTTATTGTGAGAGAGCCCACTACACCTGTTTAAGCGTCGCTAATATTTATAAGGCACTAAAATGTATATAAAAAATTTAACTATTAAACCCTATCTAGTCAGTCTGGTGTTAGCACTGCTAATAACGGGCTGCTCAGAGCCTAAAGTCGCCGAACAAAGCGAAAAACCGGCCAAACCGGTTAAATTAATTACCATTGCAGGCAATACTCAGTCTAAAACACTGACCTACCCTGCCACGGTCGATGCAATTAAAAGTTCAAAACTGGCCTTTCAAGTGGGAGGGAAAATAGAAAAATTAAATGTTATTGCTGCACAAACCGTACGTAAAGGCGAGGAGCTAGCATCGTTAGAAAAAAGAAATTTCATTAACGATGTTAATGCGGCAAAAACACAGTTTGAAACCGCCAATAATGATTATAAACGTGGCATTGAACTGTCTAAAACCGGTGTTATTTCAACTCGCGATATTGAACAGCTTAAATCTAAAAAAGAAGTGGCGGAGTCGCGTTATGATTCGGCTAAAAAAGCACTTGCCGACAGCACACTCGTTGCCCCCTATGATGCCATAGTGGCTGCAGTCCCCGTTGAAGCACTGGAAAATGTAAATCCCGGGCAGCATGTGCTTACCTTGTTTGGTAAAGGCGAAATGGAAGTGGTGGTTAATATTCCATCGTCTATTATTGCCACGGTCGACTCGCGCTCCAGCGGTGAAGCTTTTGTTATTTTAGAGTCTGCCGCAGATACCCCTATTCCTGCTACCTTTCGCCGCGCCAATTTACAAGCCGATGCATCGAGTCAAACCTATGAAGTCAGGTTTTCGTTTGCGGTGCCTGAAAAGCTAAACATTTTACCGGGTATGAATGCCAGTTTACGTGTCAACTTTGATAATAAATCAATGACTAAGCAAATTAGCTTACCCACCTTTGCTATTTTTGAGGACAACGGTCAGCACTACGTTTGGCGTGTAGATGATGCGATGCGAGTGCATAAAACCATGGTGACATTAAAAGACGGCATTGGTGAAACCCTCGTGGTTACCAGCGGTATCAATGCCGGTGATGTGATTGTCGGTGCCGGTGCAAATTATGTAACTGACGGAATGAAAGTGCGCGCTTGGACTAAGTCATAGGAGACAGGTAATGGATTTAGCAAAGTGGACAATTAACAATAAGCTCATTAGCACCATCATTATTATGCTGACTTTAGGGTTTGGTTTTTCGTCTTATAAAAATATGGCGCGTTTTGAAGACCCTGAGTTTATCATTCGTACCGCCCAAGTATTTGTACCTTATTCTGGTGCCAGTCCTTTAGAAGTCGCTAAAGAAGTAACCGAGCCACTCGAGCGCGCCATTCAAGAACTTCAAGAAGTGGATACTATTTCTTCTACCTCTTCGACGGGAATGGCTGAAATAAAGGTCGAAATAAAATCTGAGTTTTCGCCCACTAAATCTGAGCTGCAAATAATCTGGACCAAGCTTAGAAATAAAATTAATGATACTCGCCCTAAACTGCCCCCCGGCACAGGAACCCCACAAGTGTATGATGACTTTGGCGATGTATATGGCCTAAGTTACTTGATCACCGGTGAAGGCTACTCGCCCGACGAATTACACGCGTATGCAAAAAGCCTGCAAAGCACAATTCTGCAAGTGAAAGGCGTGGCTAAAGTGGCGATGACCGGGGTGCAACAAGAAGGTATTTTTGTAGAAATAGCCCGCGAAGAGCTCGCCTCATTAGGTGGCTCTATTAATAATATTTATGCCATTTTAGATAAACAAAATACCGTGATCAGTGCCGGTAATACAAAAGTGGGCGATCAACGGGTGTTTATTGATCCCAGCGGTGCCATTGATTCTGTAGAAACCATTCAAAATTTATTAGTGAGTACAACTGATGACGGTAAAACCATTTATCTGAAAGATATTGCGCATATATACCGTGGTTTTCAACAACCAAGCAGTAAACTGGTTAGGTACAATGGCTTACCCGCTATCTCTTTAGGGGTCGCCAGTGTATTGGGTACCAACGTGGTCAAAGTGTTTGAGCGTGTTGAGGCTACGGTACAAGCAAACGAAGAACTTCGACCGCTCGGCATCACGGTTCATGAGTATTATCACCAAGGAAAAGTGGTACAAGCGTCGGTTGATAACTTTGTTGTTAACGTAATTGTGGCGTTAATTATTGTGGTGATCACCTTACTTATTTTTATGGGGTTACGCTCAGGACTAGTAATTGGCAGCGTGTTATTACTGACTATTTTTGCCACTTTGGCGACCATGGATTTTAGTGGTATTCCAATGCACCGTATTTCCTTAGGGGCATTGATCATTGCATTAGGCATGATGGTGGATAATGCCATCGTGGTGACCGAAGGGATTTTGGTGGGCACCAAACAAGGGCGGAAAAAATTACAGATTGCCTCAGAAGTAGTAAAGCAAACCAAGTGGCCACTGCTTGGGGGCACCTTAGTCGGTATTGTGGCTTTTGCACCGATAGGCCTTGCCCCTGGCGACACCGCTGAATTTACTGGGCATTTATTTTGGGTCATTTTAATTTCGCTACTGTATAGCTGGTTATTTGCCATTACCTTAACGCCGCTATTTTGTTTCTGGTTATTTAAAGAGCAAGCAAGTGATACTGCAAGTAGCGCTAAACCGAACAAAATTATGGCCGCGTATCAGTCTATTGTCGTCAGCGCCCT
>NZ_JBFJHD010000270.1:0-3457 GCF_041613455.1 Pseudoalteromonas sp.
ACTGTTTTAAGCTGATTAAAACAGCAGTAAATAATAAGTTTTAGCAAATAAAAAAGAGCCGTAAAGCTCTTTTTTATTAATGGGTAAATTAACTTAGTGTTATTTGCCAATACAAAACGAGCTGAATATTTTGCCCAGCAGGTCGTCAGAGGTAAATTCACCGGTAATTTCGTTGAGGTATTGCTGCGTTAGCCGTAGCTCTTCGGCCAGTATTTCACCGGCGATATGCATCTCTAATTGTGTTTTACCGGTATCTAAATGGTGCGCTGCATGTTCTAAGGCATCTAAGTGACGACGCCGTGCCATAAAGCCGCCTTCAGTTGCGCCATCAAAACCAATACAGGCTTTTAAGTGTTCACGCACCAGCTCTATTCCGTCGGCATTTTTTGCACTTAAGCTGATCACGGGGTATTGTTGTTCTTGCTCCATACCGACAACATCGCCCGATAAATCGGCTTTATTTCTGATCACTGTCACGCCCATACCGGCGGGTAACTTTGCCATAAATTCCGGCCAAATTTTATGTGGATCTGTGTCTGTGGTGTCGGTACCGTCAAGCATAAATAATACTCGATCGGCTTGCTTTATTTCATCCCATGCGCGCTCTATGCCTATTTGTTCGACCCGATCGGGGCTGTCTCGTAGCCCAGCGGTATCGATAATATGCAGTGGCATACCATCAATATGAATATGTTCGCGTAGTACGTCGCGGGTTGTACCGGCAATTTCGGTAACGATGGCGGCTTCACGGCCTGCTAAGGCATTCAGTAGGCTTGATTTACCCGCATTAGGGCGTCCCGCGATAACGACTCGCATGCCTTCGCGCATAATACTGCCTTGCTTGGCTTGATTGGTGACGGTATTAAGCTGGTTAATAATGGCGTCTAAATCGCCTGATACCTTACCATCGGATAAAAAGTCGATTTCTTCATCGGGAAAGTCAATTGCGGCTTCCACATACATACGTAAATGAATCACTTTTTCGACTAAGGTTTCTATGTGCTTAGAAAACTCACCTTGCAGAGACTGTAGCGCGCTTTTAGCGGCTTGCTCACTAGTTGCATTAATTAAGTCGGCAATGGCTTCTGCTTGCGTTAAATCAAGCTTATCGTTCATAAATGCACGCTCAGAGAACTCACCGGGTTTAGCTAAACGCACACCGTCTATATTGCTGATTTCTTTTAATAGCATATCAAGCACCACAGGGCCGCCATGACCTTGAAGCTCAAGCACATCTTCACCGGTAAACGAGTTAGGTCCGGCAAAGTAAATAGCAATGCCTTGGTCGAGTTGCTCGCCTGCTAAATTGTTAAACGGCACATAGTCGGCATAACGCACTTTAGGCACTCGGCCTACTATTTTTTCGGCCACGCTTTTAGCGAGGCTGCCAGAAACACGAATTATACCTACACCACCACGCCCTGGAGCGGTAGCTTGTGCTGCGATTGTATCTTGATTGATCATGCTATTTATTTGCCAACGATGAGTTACTTTATGGCGGTATTGTAACCTATCGATTTATTTGTAGCGAATAGCTGTGGTGAAAAACAGGCATTAAAAAAGGCGACCTAAGTCGCCTTTTTACTAAGTAGGGTAGCTCATTAGCCCCTTACTTTAATGCCTTTCTTTTCCATGCCACGATAGATGATAAGCATCTGGACAATAGAAATAAGGTTAGACACCAACCAGTAAAGTACTAAACCAGATGGGAACCATAAGAAAAATACCGAGAAGATAACCGGCATAAAGGTCATCATTTTTTGCTGCATTGGATCGGTAACTGTCATCGGCTGTAGCTTTTGCGTTATAAACATACTTGCACCAAACAAGATAGGTAAGATGTAGTATGGGTCTTTCGCAGAAAGGTCAGTTAGCCAAAAAACAAATTCAGCATGGCGTAGTTCTGTTGATTCTAAAAATACATAGAACAAGGCTAAGAAAATAGGCATTTGTAGCAAAATAGGGAAACAGCCACCCATAGGGTTTACTTTTTCTTTGCGGTACATTTCCATCGTGGCTTGGCCGAATTTTTGACGGTCGTCACCAAACTTTTCTTTTAACGCTGCCATTTTAGGCTGTAGCGCACGCATTTTAGCCATTGAGGTGTATTGCGCTTTGGTCAGTGGATACATTAATGTTTTCACAATAATAGTGATTGCAATAATAGCCACACCCCAGTTACCTAAAATGCTGTGTAGCCATTTTAGTAATACAAACAATGGCTGCGAAATAAACCATAACCAACCGTAGTCTACAGTAAGGTCTAAATTAGGGTGAATCGCTTCAAGCGCATCAGACTCTTTAGGACCCATATAATAAGTAGCGCTCAGCGTTTGCTCTGTACCTGGCTGAATATTTAGCGCTTCTGCTTTAGCACCAATAATAGCGGCATTACTTTTGGTAATTAAGCTATAAAGAGTATTGTTTTGCTCTTGGCTAGGTACCCAAGCACTTACAAAGTAATGCTGAATAAACGCAACGTAACCGCCTAAGGTGCTTTTATTGAGGTTTTTATCGGCCATATCTGAAAAGCTGTATTTTTCGTACTTTTCATTATCGGTACCGTAAGCTGCACCTAAATAGTTTTGATCTACTAAGCTACCTTTCTCTTGTACTGTGCGTTTTACTTGAGTGTAAAGCTGTACTTGAATAGGGGTGCTGGTGGTGTTGTTTACTTTATATTCTAGGCCTACATCATATTGGCCTTTTTTGAATACATAAGTTTTAGTGAAGTTCACACCGTTGCTGTCAGTAAACTGCAGTGGCACACGAAGTTCATCACCCACTAAGCGGTATGACTTTTGCTCAGTATGGTAAGTAGGGCGGCCATTAGCTGAAGCATCTGGGCCATTTAAGCCAATTAAACCACTTTGTGAAAAGTATTGCTTACCGTCAAACTCACCAAGCAACATATAAGGTGTTTTACTGCCTTTAGTTTCTTCAAATTGCAGTAAGTCTGCTTCAACAATGTCACCGCCTTTGGTGTCAATTTTAACTTTGAAAACATCCGTGGTAATTTCAATTACAGAACGTTTTGCTACAGTTGCTGAACCCGGTAAAGCAGAATCTGATGATGCCGGAACATAATCGTCTGACTCAGGTGATGTTGCTTTTAGTGTTTGTGTTGTGGCACTAGGATCGGCTTTTGGTGTGTTGTAATCATTATTCCATTCTTGAAATAATAAAAACGACACTAGCATCAGGCCGATGAATAAAAACGTGCGTTGCGATTCCATAACAGCTCTTATTTCTCGTGTTGGTGGTTAATAGGGATTGATTTTTCAGGAACGGGGTCGTCCCCACCTGAATGTAAAGGATGGCATTTTAATATGCGTTTAACTGCTAACCAACTCCCTTTTACCGATCCATGCAAATTAATTGCTTGAATAGCATAACTAGAGCAAGTTGGATTAAAACGACAATGCGGACCTAATAGCGGGCTAATCCACTTTTGATA
>NZ_JBFJHD010000271.1:0-3453 GCF_041613455.1 Pseudoalteromonas sp.
ACCATGGCACCAGAGGCATTGGCTCGGGTGCTTATAATTCCCAAAATAAATAGCCCACCGAGTGCGCCCATAAACATGCCCACTACTTTAAAGTACTCTTCCATTAACGAACGGATTTCGGGGCTAATAAATAACAAGCCAACCAAAGTGCCAAAAATGCCTACCACTAGGGTTAACAGCCGCGCTGCATTTAAATAGCCCTTCTCACTACGACAAAGGTTAAAAGGGCGCATAAAGTCGGTTACGAGCGTAGTCGACATCGAATTCATACTGGTTGATACGGTGGACTGTGCGGCCGCAAAAATACCAGCAATGATAAGCCCTGCAATACCAATCGGCAGTTCGCTGGAAATAAAAGCCGGAAATATTTGGTCAATTTGTTTGGTTGGATCGAGCTTTTCAGGGTTAGATTGATAAAACACATATAAGCCAGTACCAATGATAAAAAACAGTACAGACGCAACGGGTGCCATAATACCGTTAGTCCAAATTGATTTGCGGGCAGAGGCGACATCTTTAGTGGTCATGTAACGTTGTACGATAGATTGATCGGCGGTGTAGGTTGATAGGTTTTGCCCAATGCCACCCAGAACGATGACCCAAATAGACAGTTTAGTAAAACTATCCATACTGAAATCAATATCAAGGGTTCTAAATTTATCATTGGCGATACCGCTGCGGAAGATTTCCGCAATGCCGCCATCAACACCGCTGACAATATAAGCAAAACATAATAATGCGCCTAACAGCAGAACCACGGTTTGTATGGTATCGGTCCAAATTACCGCTTCAATTCCGCCAAGAGTACAATAGATTAAGCTTAATAAGCCGATGATTAATACGCATTGCCATGCATCAAATGGCGTGACCGCTGCCAGTGCCAGCGCGGTTAAGGCCATAACAATCCCCATGCGACTGATATGAAATAGGGTGAATAATGCACTGGCAAACAGCCTTACTGGCATATTAAAGCGCAGTGACAAAAACTCATACGCACTGGTGGCGTCTATTTTACGAAAGAACGGCATCGCGACATAAGCTGCAATGGGCGTAACGGCTAAAATCATCCAAATACCGCCCCAATAAAGCCAATCGGTTCGATACACAATAGCCGGTATGCCAACAAACGTGAGTGAGCTGAGCATAGTGGCGTACATAGAACACGCATTAGCCCACCAAGGAATATGTTGGCCACCGCGAAAGTAGTCATTCACGTTTTTGTTTTTAAACACAAAGTACACGCCAATTAAGACCATGGCGAATAAGTAAACCACCAACACTGTCATATTTTGCCAGCCAAAAGTATTATTAGTATGTGCAATGGCGGCAAATTTTAACTGGCTAATTTGCTCAGTTGATTGATGCACTAGCATGTTTGACTGCCAAGGTACGGCATAATGAAAACTGGGTGTTTGTTGCTCGGCTTCGACTAAGTGCTGTGGATCGTTGCTGTCGTATTGTGCCCATACATTAGTGATGGCGTTATAACTTAATACGTGTGTTTGTTTAGCGCTGCTGGCAAAAAGTAAAAAATGCGACTGTCCAATAGCCAAAGCACTGGCCGATTTTAGTGGTAACTCAGCAAGCTGGTTTTGAAAGCTTGTTAGTGGCAGCCATGCAGTTTGCGCAGGTGCGTGTTGATACTTCCATAAGGTCGTTTCGCTGTCAGAGCTGGGCATTTCAAGGGCGAATAACGCATCGTGTTGGCCATCATTTTGGCTCACTAAAGTAATGGCATTCGGCCGCACAGCCAACTGTTTCCAGTCTGAAGATGCAATGTAGGGCGGTACTTTACCCGTATCAGTAAGTGCTGTTGGTGTGGTTATGGTTAAATCGAGTGCATAAAGTACACTGCTATTACTGGGGCTTGTTGCGGTGAACAGTGCATATAAGGTGTTACCCACAACGGCTGCAGAGCCTTCAGGCATTGCAACGGGTAATGGTGGAAGTGCCAGCATTTCGATGTCGGCATTATCGCTGCGCCGCAACAACAAGGTATCGCTAAAGTGAGTGTCACCATCGCTACCGCCTAGCAGAACGACACCATCAGCAAAAGAGGCTGCGGCACCAAACGCACGGGCTGCAGGCAATTGGATGGCTGATTTTTTCCAGTTTAAAACATCAGGATTATCAGGCGCTTGCTCTGCTAGCCAAATTGAGTCTAGGTACTGTGGTGCATTACTAGCCGAATGGCGAGTAACTATTCCACCGGCGATTACCAGCAAATCATCATGTACGCCAATTAATGGTGCATGACGCGAAACCGCCTGTAATGGGGCCGTTGTCTTATTCCATTGCACCGCAATGCGATCGGTAGCCGATACCGATGTAGGGAGGAAAAACAGCAATGCAGCTAACCAAATAACGAGGTGAAAGGTTTGCAGTGAACGGGAGTGGGAGCGCATTAAACAAAGGCGGTGCATAGCGGGTATTCCTATTATTATTACAAAGTTCAACACAGAATAATGGGTGACACTGTTTTGGATGTATACCTGTTATACCAGTTGTTATTTTCTAAATCTAGCAATACAAGGCAAATGGGGTGAATTAAATGTTAGTGTTGTAGTTGTAAAGTAAATGAATGATATACAGGATATCGCTGATATTATTAATGATATCAAAGGTTATCGAACACTTAGCGCGGGATAGTGTGTGGGTTGCTGCGTATTGATGAGTACGTGCTCAGCATATTTTAATAAAACGGCTATTAGCCATAAAATGAGGATTATGACTTAGTTACTTAGTTATTTACCTTAACGGGCACGGTAAATTCGGCAATAAATAACGCGTTATCATTTTTAAGAATGAGTGAGCCTTGGTACTTTTCGGCGATGCTCGCCACAATTGACAGGCCAAGCCCAGCGCCGTTTTCTGCACCTTTACGCCAAAAACGAGTTGCCATATTAGCTAAATCGGCCGGGTTAATATGGGCGTGGTTACTAATGGTTATCTTTAGTGCGGTGGCTGTTAAATTAGCGGCTAAAACCACCGGTGTATTCGCTTTGCTGTATTTAAATGCGTTATCAAGTAAATTCCGGCACACTATAGTGAGCATGGCACTGGGCATACAGCACACTGGCTGGCTTGCTGTTATGCTATAGGTTAAGCGAGCACTATTGTTGTTTGATTCTGTTACCACAGTAGCTATTAACGGCTCAAGTTCCCAAGGCTCTGTAATGTTTAGCGGCGTGTCGGCATCTACATGGGCCAATACCAGTAGGTTGTCTAAAATGGTATTTAATTTCTGCGCACTTTTTTTTGCTTGCCCTAGTGCTTTTTGTTGGGTGGCATCTTGCGTAAGCTCTGCTAATTGTATTTGCGCTAAAATACCGGCTAGTGGGGTTCTTAGCTCATGCGCGGCATTACTGGTAAAGTGTTTTTCGCGGCTGATCCCTTTTGCTAAGCGTGCCATTAAGGCATTTTGGCTAGTTATAAGCGGTTGCAGTTCTTTTA
>NZ_JBFJHD010000272.1:0-3444 GCF_041613455.1 Pseudoalteromonas sp.
CAAAATATACGTTAATGAAAAAGACAACATCGTCGCCAGTAGTGATTTTGAATGGCAGCTCAATGCCAATTTAACTGTCAAAGTAGGCGCAAAATACCGCGATAAAGAGCGGATCGCCCGCTTTAGCGATGAGTTTTACGCATGGGATGAAGCTAACTATGGCGCTGCACCTAGCTTAAGTGACTTTGCTTTGGCAGATCAGCCTGGCCGCAATGATTATTTAAATGAATTAGCGATTGATTATCAAAGCCAGTTTTCGCAAGTCGCTGCCACCGATGATCTAGCCCAGTTTTGGAATACTAATAAAGACAAATTTGTACTTGATAAAAGTGCATCTGCATTAATTGAAAATGGCGCTGCATTAGGGCGCAACTTTGATGTTAACGAGCAGCATACCTCAGTGTATGCTATGGCAACCTATACTCTTAATAGCGACTGGGAAGTCCTCGGCGGTTTGCGTCTCACTCAAACCAATACTGCAGTGAATGGTTATACCTACCTTGCTGATGAAGACCGTGTTACCCCAAACCATGCTAAAAACGATTATCTATCGGTGCTACCGGCGCTACATATAACCTATCACCGCGACGCACAAACCAATTACCGCTTAGCATTAACCCGCTCGTTCTCACGCCCTGACTTTGGCTCACTAACACCGGGGGCAACTTATTTAGAAGCCGATAACGCGCTTGTTACCGGTAACCCTGAACTTGAACCCAGTTATGCAAATAATGTTGATTTTATGGTTGAGCATTTCTTTGAGCGTGTAGGTTTAGTGTCTGCGGGGCTGTTTTACAAAGACATTAGCGACCCTATTTTTCAAGGTAGCTCAATCGGTGAATTTGCCAATAACAGTGGTGTCACTATTGTTCGCCCTGAAAATGGCGACAGTGCGTGGCTTGCTGGTATTGAAATGGCCTTTAATCGTGATTTAGGCTTTATTGCCCCCGCACTTGATAACTTTGGAGTAATGGCCAATGCCACCTTGATGGACTCAGCCATGCGCATTCCCAATCGGGGCGATAAAGTAGCAATTCCTCGCCAGGCCGATCGCCTTTACAACTTCACCCTTTATTACGATAACAGCTTCTTTGCTGCGCGTATCGCAGCAAACTACAAAGGCGAGTACATCGAAGAGCACGGCAGTAACACGCAATCGGATAGCTATTATGGCGATAATATCAGTGTTGATTTCACGACGTCATATCAGCTTAACGTAAATGCATTAGTGTACCTTGAGTTAAACAACCTCACCAACGAGCCCCTTAAATACTATGTAGGCAATGAACGCCGCCCACTGCAAGTTGAGTATTACGGTGTGCGCGGCATGGTCGGTATTAACTACCAATTCTAACTTTTTTGCATTATGTGAGGCGCAAGCCACGCAAAGGAAAGACTATGTTTACGCAACCCCAATGGTTACAACGCGCACATGGCGTGGGATTTGTTTTATTTGCCGCCAGTGCTGCATTTATGACCTACTTTTGTATGTATGCATTTCGTAAGCCGTTTACTGCTAGCAGTTATACTGAGTTTGATATGCCAAGTTGGCAAGTGAGCTTTAAAATTGCGCTTATTCTTGCTCAAGTCTTTGGCTACTTATGTGCCAAATTTATTGGCGTTAAAGTGATTGCCGAAATGCGTCACCAACACCGTGGTTTAGCCATCATTGCTATGATTGCCGCGGCTGAATTATCGTTAATTTTATTTGCCATTACCCCCGTTGGGTTAAATGTAATATGGCTATTTTTTAATGGCTTATCACTGGGTATGATTTGGGGCATTGTATTTAGCTTTTTAGAAGGCAGACGGACCTCAGAAATACTCGGTGCCATTCTCAGTGTCACCTTTATTTTAGCATCGGGCTTAGTACGCAGTGTCGGTAAATGGCTAATAGACAATCTCAATGTGCCCGAACTGTGGATGCCTGCGGCAACCGGGGCACTCTTTTTACCCCTGTTGTTACTTAGTGTTAAATGCTTAACCTTAGTACCCGACCCCACACACGAAGATCAACAGGCCCGCCAACTTCGTTTGCCTATGGATGGCAAAGCCCGCTGGCAATTTTTTAAGCAGTACTGGTTTGGTATTAGCTGTTTGATCCTCAGTTTTTTATTGTTTACTGGCTTTCGTGACTTTCGCGATAATTTTGCCGCCGAAATATGGCAGGCACTGGGCTACGGTCAAGAGCCGGCTATCTTTGCCTATGCCGGTATTCGTATGGCCTTTATCGTACTAATAGCACTGGGTGCTATGGTGTTGGTAAAAAATAATAAAACCGCTTTTTATGTAAACCACGGCTTTATTTTGTTTGGCGCTTGCTTGTTCGTAGGCAGTACCTTTGCTTTTGAAAACCAATTACTTAACGCTAAAGTGTGGATGGTGCTGTTAGGAGCTGGCCTTTATATTAGCTACATTCCCTACAATTGCTTTTTATTTGATCGCATGATTTCAGCCGTGGGCTCAACCGCCAATGCCGGGTTTTTAATTTACTTAGCTGACTCTGCCGGTTATTTGGGCTCGGTCAGTATTTTACTCTATCGCACCTTTGTGATGCCAGAAATTAGCTGGCTAACGTTTTTTATTAACGCCAGCTACTGGGTTGGCTCTATCGCCGCATTACTGGTGCTGTGTTCATTGAGCTACTTTGTAATACGCTTAACCCCTTTCAAACACGTTCGCAGGCTAACCCCTGTCTCAACATCGACTATATAAGAGAAAAAATATGAAACATTTAGAAGCATTGATTTTAGACTGGGCCGGTACGGTCGTAGACCATGGCTCTGTTGCCCCAACTACTATTTTTGTGGAAGCGTTTAAAGCCGCCTTTGATTTTGATATTACGCTGGCGCAAGCGCGTATCCCTATGGGTATGGGTAAGTGGGATCACATTGCCACCCTAGGTAAATTAGAAGATATCGATATCCGCTGGCAAGCACAGTTTGGTAGCTCAATGACCAAGGAGCAAATTGATCATATTTACCATACCTTTATGCCACTGCAAAAAGCGAAAGTCGCAGAGCGTGCTATGCCTATTGCGGGCGTGCTGCCGGTAATAACACGTTTACAAGCACAAGGCATTAAAATTGGTAGCTGCTCAGGCTATCCTCGCCAAGTGATGGACATACTTGAAGTGGCAGCCGCTGAGTACGGTTATAAACCCGATCACAGTGTTGCCAGTGATGAACTAACGGCGGGGTCACGCCCAGGTCCCTGGATGGCACTGGAAAATGTGAATGCTTTAGCTATTCAACGCGTTGCTCACTGTGTAAAAGTTGACGATTCAGCGCCGGGCATTGCTGAAGGGTTAAATGCAGGCATGTGGACAGTCGGGGTGGCACTCAGTGGTAATGCGGTTGGTTTAACCGAGCAAGAGTGGGCAGCCTGCTCAACCGATGAGCAAGCCACCTTGACCCGTCAAGCGTATCAGCAATTACATCAAGC
>NZ_JBFJHD010000273.1:0-3441 GCF_041613455.1 Pseudoalteromonas sp.
CATTACCCGATCTGACTCTTTTAGTCCATTCCATTGCAACAGCTTTTGTAGTTTAACATTGTATCGTACCGAAATGCTAAAGAGGTTTTCGCCAAACTCAATAATATGGAACGGCACACTTAACGGGGCAACGTTAGGGTTGAGCATCGGGCGCTGATTTTCGGTATTAGTTTGCGCGTTTCTCAGCGCAAAAGTATCGCTATTGCGCGCTTGGGTATTATTAAATACATCAGGGTTTTTAGTGGCTTGATAAAAAACCACGGCGCCGCTGTTAGCATTACTACTTGGCGTACTGGTATTCGTTACCGGAGCGACTGACTGATTGGCTGTTTGTGGCGCACCAAAGGAAATTATTTTAACGTCGTTTTGTTGCGTTGCCGTGCTTGCTGCGGGTTGCACTTTTGAGACAGCGGCACTGGGTTGATTTTGGCTGTTATCAACCGTACTGCTGGTTTTTTCAGCTGGCGTATTGATAAGCCCTACTGGGTTCTCGACGCTGGTCGTGTTCGCCGCAGCAGGTATTGTACTGGTTGTCGTTGCGCTAACGGTTTGCTCAGTGATAATAGCGTCAGCTTGCAGCACAGTCACTTGTGGCTGTTGCGTGTTGCTGTTGTGCGTATTGCTGGCAATTAAGCTGGTTGAATCGTTTTGGCTGGCGCGTTTTTTACGTACCACTTTTATTTTAGGTTTCGCCGCTAAGCGGGTTTCGTCGCTTTTGCTTTGTATTTTATCGAGTTGCGCTTGGCGGTATTTTTCACGTAATACTTCAAACTCGGTGTGTCTAATTTTATGCTCTCTAAGCGCAACAGCCTGCTCACTACTAGGGTAGGTTTGTAAAATGGTGGCCGCTATTTTTTCTGCCGCTTCTATTTTACCCATACGTTGTTTGATCAAATAATTGAGTAACAGCGCACGTGCTGAAATTTGTGCGGTATCTTCGTAGCGTTTTAACAGCTCTGTTGCTTTGTATAAGTCGCTTTTGGCGTAATATAACGCGGCTAAACTTATTAATGTTGAGGCACGTTGTGAGCTATGATTAATCGCTTGTTTAAAGTAGCTTTCGGCGTTGTCAAAGTCGTTAAATTCAATCGCGCACAACGCCAAGTTTTCATAACTTTGGGCAACACGAATATAGCTTGGAATTTCAATGGCTTTTAAAAATTGATCGGTCGCGCGATCGTATTCGTTAATACCGCACAAAAATACCCCATAGTTATTGAGCGTATTTGGATCGTCGGGCTTTATCGCCAAGGCTTTTTGATACGCTTTATCGGCGAGGGTATTTTCGCCTACTTGCTGGTAATAATAGGCTAAAGAATAATGGACTTCGGGTAGGTTGGGCGCGTAACTGTGTGCGCGTTCAAGATTATACTTGGCTTGCGAATTGTTACCGGTATTTAAATATTGTAGAGCCAGTGCAATACGTGTACGGGCTGCGCCTGCGTTATTAATTTTATTTTTGACAACGGGTTTATCACTGCCATTATAACTATTCTCGGTGACACAGCCAGCTAAGGCGAGCGTAGAGAGAGTTAAAATAAGTAAAGATCGCATTACCTAGTCTCTTTATTTTCTTCCATAGTGCCTATCTTACCTAAAAGCATCTACGTTGCATCAATTATTTAAAAATAAACGACTTAATAACAAGCGGTGTTGATCACGAGGCGATTCAACACCGCTGACTCACTTAATTTATGCTTGGTGAATATTAACGGCAATGGCGTTATCGTCACGCATTTTCTTTTTCGCCATGCGTTTTGTTCTATCAACAACATCGCCCGCTAATTGACCACAGGCCGCGTCGATATCATCACCGCGTGGGCGACGCACAATACAGGTAATGCCAGCTGCTTGTAATACCTTAGAAAAACGGTCAATGCGGCTATTGCTTGAACGGGTATATTCGTTACCCGGGAACGGGTTAAACGGAATAAGATTAACCTTAGACGGTGTGCCTTTAAGCGTTTTCACCAGTTCATGTGCCTGATCGGTACTGTCGTTTATGCCGTTAAGCATAACGTATTCAATAGTGACATCTTTATTCGCTTTTGAGCCATCGATATAACGACGACAGGCGGCTAAAAATTCTTCAATCGGGTATTTTTTATTGATGGGGACCAAAATATCACGCAACGCGTTATCGGGCGCATGCAGTGAAATAGCCAGTGCCACGTCTATTTTTTCTTTTAATAAATCCAGCGCAGGAACCACGCCCGAGGTACTTAGAGTAACGCGGCGCTTCGATAAACCAAAGCCCCAATCGTCCATCATCAGCTCCATGGCGGGCACCACGTTTTTCACGTTTAGCAATGGCTCACCCATGCCCATCATCACCACGTTAGTGACGGGGCGTTTTTCGCTGTTACCATCAAGGCCAATGTCTTTGGCCACACGCCATACTTGGCCAATGATTTCAGATACTTTTAGATTACGGTTAAAGCCTTGTTGGGCGGTAGAGCAAAAGGTACACTCAAGGGCACAGCCCACTTGTGACGAAACACACAAGGTAGCGCGCTCTTTTTCAGGGATCCACACGGCTTCTACTTCTTGGCCGCCTTCAAGCACCAAGGCGTATTTAATCGTGCCATCTTTAGCTTGCTGACGAACTGATATTTCGGGCGCAACAATTTCACACTCAGCTTTGAGCTTTTCTTTGAGCTTTTTGTTCACGTTGCTCATGTCGTCAAAGTTATCAACGCCAAAATGGTAAATCCATTTCATCACCTGGTCGCCACGAAACGGCTTCTCACCGAACGATACAAACAGCTCGCGCATTGCATCGCGATTTAAATCTAATAAATTAATCTTTTTTTGCTCGGCCATGAAACAACCTCAATTGGTGACGGTGGAGATAAACTACAGTGACGAATTGTACACAATTCATTCAATTTAATCATTAACTAAACAGTTAAATGGCTGCGAATAACCACTTAGTTAATGACTAAAAAAGGGCCCGAAAGCCCTTTTCATACTTTGCATCACAGGATTAGCTGTGAAACTCGAATTAACGAGTACGTGGACAAAGCTCTTCGTCAGCGAAGAAGTACGCGATTTCGCGTGCAGCAGATTCTACAGCGTCAGAGCCGTGAACTGCATTTTCGTCGATGCTGTCTGCGTAGTCTGCACGTAAAGTGCCTGCTAGTGCTTCAGCAGGGTTAGTAGCACCCATGATTTCGCGGTTTTTAAGAACAGCATTTTCGCCTTCAAGCACGGTAACCATTACTGGGCCAGATGTCATGAAAGATACTAAAGCGCCAAAGAAAGGACGCTCGCTGTGCTCTGCGTAAAAACCTTCAGCTTTCTCTTTTGAAAGGTGAACCATTTTAGCTGCAACGATTTTAAGGCCAGCAGTTTCGAAACGGTTGTAGATAGCGCCGATGTGGTTTTTAGCTACGGCATCTGGTTTTACGATTGAGAAAGTACGCTCTAAAGCCATCTTTA
>NZ_JBFJHD010000274.1:0-3437 GCF_041613455.1 Pseudoalteromonas sp.
CAAGTCAGTACCTTTAATTTAGATGAGTACTACGCTATTGATGCACATAGCGTCAATAGCTACCGCTACTTTATGGATCAGCAGTTGTTTAACCATATCGATATTGACTTAGACAACACCTACCTCCCCACGTGTAATGCCCAGCAAGATCCCAGAGAGCAAGGAGTAAAATTTGAACGTAAAATAGCTGAACTTGGTGGTATTGATCTGCAGTTACTCGGAATTGGTGGTAATGGTCATATTGGCTTTAATGAACCATCATCCAGCTTTGCATCACGCACACGTATTAAGTCGTTAACCGAACAAACCATTAAAGACAATAGCCGGCTATTTGCCGACGATGAACTGCAACCTAAAATGGCAATGACCATGGGGATTGCCACCATTATGGACGCCAAGTACGTGTTGTTACTCGCTACAGGTAAAAATAAGGCGCAAGCAGTGAATGAGATGATAAACGGGCCAATATCAGCCAGCTGCCCTGCGTCTATTTTACAAATGCATAAAAACGCCATTGTCATGCTCGACAATGACGCCGCTAGTTTGTTAGCTAATAAAGACTACTTTAACTGGGTTGGTCAGCAAAACAATCAGATAAACCAAGCTTATGGTCATTTCCCCGATTTATAAGCGGCCGTGTGATTACCCCACTTATCGCACACATAGGCTGCGATAAGTGCGCTTCTCAAGGTGGTATTAATAAAAGCGAGTATAGTTCAGAGCAATAAAATCGAGTCCCGGATTAGGTCGTTTAAAGCCGGCATTTGAGTAATGAAAGTAGCGTAAAGCAACACTTTGCTGATTGTTTTTACCAAACTGCATTACCAAGCCCAAGCGGTCTTCAAATTGATAGTGGGTACTGACATTTTTGCCGGCAAACACGGTATCATCAAGTAGCGAAACACCAATGCCAAATTCTACAAAAATAGGTTTATTTGCCAATTGGGCTATCGGGTATTGGATCACCGGTGAAATGGCGAGTACTAAGTTACTATCATACTCATTTTCTGCGCCATACTCCCACAGGTTTAAGCTTGATTCAAAATACATATTTAAATGCTCTGAATACTGCTTTAACCAATCGACATGGTACTGCATGGCGAGCTTAATCCCTGTTACATCACCCTCACCTTGAATGTAATCAATTGAATAACTTTTATTGGAGGTTGCGCCCGCCGAAAATACAATACCAACCATGAGTGTCAAACTTAGAATAATATTTTTCATAGCAATATATGCGTGTAAAGTTGAAGTTGGCGGCTATTTTAATGACATTTCTCACGCTTAAAATTTAATTAATTAGTATAAAACAATCGCCTAAATAGAATTTAATAAACTGCCAATCTCATCGTTGCTGCACAGTACGTCAGCGCCAATACGGCTGTTGTAACTGGCTTTGCAACAAATAGTCAGATTAATCTGATAACAACTGTTTAACACTTGAGAAAGTAGTCGCTAACGTGTAGATTTTAATATCGTTTTTTATAACTTTTTAGCGCAGTTATTATGCTTCGATTATTGTTAATTCTTGCAATTACTATGGTGCTCGGTGGTTGCTCTTCTGCGCGTTTTTTGCAGTTTAAAGAGCCACAGCTGCACATTCGCCATGCGTTAGGTTATGCGAAATTACCAGATTTAGAGTCGTTATCACTGGGTGCTTTACATAGTCACTGCTTGAACGTGAGCGACGATAGCGATATTGGCCTAGTATTAAGTTTGCAATGCGCAGAAACGCTTTTAGCATCGCCGCAGCTAAACCCAAATTTAAAAGCCTACGCGCTCAATCTTTATAACGACGCACTGTATAAATTATTAAAAACCAATAACAGTCAATCAAGCCTCGTTTCGGTAGCAATCAACGGCCCTAAACAATTTACCTTTGTCAGCAGTCTACAAGCTGTTGAGCCGCGATTAGCCGCTAAAACATTTGGTGAGCTTGGCCTTGCGTTAGTGGTAAAGCAACAAGCGCCTGAGGTAAACAAAGCCAAGTTTTATCCTGCAGAGGGCATTTACCGCGCCTATAATGCAAAGTTAGCCAGCATAGCCGCACAGGGGTTAACCTATCTTGTTACTATTGATATTGAGCCACTCAATAGCAGCAAAGAGGTACGCTTTGGGGATAACCACTATGCGCTAAGTTACTCACCTGCAGCCAGTTTTTTAATGTTGTTAGAAGTTGCAACCATAGATCAATTTAGTTGGCTGGGCTTTATCTCTGCCAGCGAAGCCGAAAAACGCCGTGGTATCTTTTCATTAACCCCGTTAACTGCCGACAAAGAGCCGCTAGTTATGATACACGGTTTAAATTCAGATCCGCTGATCTGGCGCTATTTAACTATAGCGATATTAAATGACGAACTGTTGAGCCAGCGCTATCAAATTTGGCACGTCTATTACCCCTCAGGTCCGCCGCCATTTTTTAATGCGATGCGAGTGCGCAAGCTGCTAAATGAGTTAAGTAAAGTGGCCAGTGGCGAACAGCGTTTTACACAAGCCACCATTATCGGCCACAGTATGGGAGGGGTGATCAGTAAAACATTAACCACTCAGAGCCAATATACCTTATGGGATGCTACGTTTACCGAAAGACCCGAGCAGCTGCTAAATAACCAGCAACGCGATATACAAGATATTTTTGTTTTTGCGCCGGTCTTTGAACACAACCGCGTGTTCTTTTTAGACACCCCACATCGCGGCTCTAGTATCGCAGAATCAGCGCTAGGCTATATCGGCGCGTCTTTGGTTACCTTACCCCTTGAGTTTACCGGGCTATTTAAAGCCTTAATCGATGAAATTGGCATTGCCAAACTCACTAAAGGGATGCTGCCATTTTTGAAAGATTACGGCCCCAATAGCGTGCAAGTGCTCAGACCCGGGCACCCGTTAATGACGGTACTGTGTGAATTACCGGTGCAAGGTGAGGCGTATAATATTATTGGCTCTACCGGCCGCTTAAGTTGTGAGCCAGGTGATGATTGCAGTGATATTAGCGACAGTGTAGTTGACTATTCCAGCGCCTATTACGACAAAGCCAAAGAGACCATTATTGTCAAATCGAGCCATAACTCCTTTCAAAGCCCTCGCGCAATCGAGTATATATTGGCCAAATTAAAACAGCATAAATAGCCAATCAGTGTCGCTAAAGAGTCGCAATAATACACAGTGCACAGTGACTATTAATAATAATTAGGATTTTTGCGTTAAAACGCGTATAATTCGCGCCCGTTAATATTCACACTTTTACTTAAAATTATTGGAGCATTAAAGATGGCTTTAGAGCGTACTTTTTCAATCGTAAAACCTGATGCAGTTGCTAAAAACCACATCGGCGCAATCTACAACCGTTTCGAAACTGCGGGTCTTAAAATCGTTGCAGCTAAAATGGTTCACCTTTCACAAGAGAAAGCTGAAGGTTTCTACGCTGAACACAGCGAACG
>NZ_JBFJHD010000275.1:0-3410 GCF_041613455.1 Pseudoalteromonas sp.
GAAAATCAACTCGCCGTGGCGTGCAAAGCTATGCCACTTGGCCACACCGCGGCGCAACGTTTAGTTGAGCAGCTGCGACCAAAATTAGTAGTTGCCATTGACACTGCACTGACACTCGCTGACGACAAGCTTGGCCCTATTATGCCGGGCTTAGCGCTTGGCAGTGCACAACATGAAACACAATACTCAAGATTATTTCGAAGCTAAACAGCTTCTACTTTTACAAGGAAAACAGCAATGACACATTGTTTACGAATCGGCGTTGGTGGCCCTGTTGGCTCTGGCAAAACCGCTTTATTACGTCAATTATGTAAGGCATTAAAAGATCATTACAATATTGCCGTAGTCACCAATGATATTTACACCCGCGAAGATGCTGACTTTTTGCTTAAGCATGAAGCACTTCCAGCAGATCGCATTCTAGGCGTAGAAACGGGTGGCTGTCCGCATACAGCTATTCGCGAAGACGCTTCGATGAATCTCGCAGCAATTGACGACTTACAAGCACGTCACCCTGAGCTTGAACTGGTACTGGTTGAGTCGGGCGGCGATAATCTATCGGCCACATTCAGCCCTGAGCTGTCTGATTTAACGCTCTATGTAATTGATGTGTCTGCGGGCGATAAAATTCCCCGCAAAGGAGGCCCTGGCATTACTAAATCTGACTTATTAATCATTAACAAAATTGATATTGCAGAATATGTGCATGCGTCGCTAGACGTCATGGAACGCGACTCGAAAAAAATGCGCGGTGAACGCCCGTTTGTTTTTGCCAATTTATACGATGGTGTTGGCTTAGAAGAAATTATCAGCTTTATTTTAAAGCAAGGTATGCTGCCTGAGCGTAGACCTGGCAAGCCAAACAGCATTAATTAATACCACTTTTAATCAAAACAAAACTGTATAGAAAAATATAAACGGAGAATATTATGAAGATAATGACCAAATTACTGATGGGATTAGGCCTCATGCTAACAGCAACTGCTGCGTTAGCTCACCCTGGTCATGGCGCCGAAGGCCATAGCGATTTCCTAAGCGGTTTATTACACCCGCTAATGGGTATCGATCACTTGTTAGCAATGGCGGCAATTGGTTTTTGGAGTATTCGCCAAAGCACCGCAATGAAGCGCGGCGCGCCATTATTTGCTGTCGCTGGTATGGTATTAGGTGCCGTGCTAGCGTGGAGCGGTCTAAGCTTTGCGGGCGTTGAAACCGGTATCGCCATGAGTGTATTACTGGCCGGTATATTAATTGCTACTATGGCCAAATTACCTACCGTATTAGGCGCAAGTTTAGTCGCACTATTTATGCTAACTCACGGCTTCGCTCATGGTGCGGAAATGGCTGAAGGTGCAAGCTTATTAAGCTACATGGCTGGTTTTGTTCTTGCCACCCTTGCAATTACCTTTGTAGGCCGTGGTTTAGGCACTGTGATGTTAAAAGCCGATAACCGTGTTACCCGTGCACTAGGCGGTATTGTTGCGGTCATTGGTGGTGCATTAGCCGTTGGCTAATAGCGCGTAACTCAATTTCCCCCAAAGGGGAGCTTTGCTGTCTTTCATTAACTGCCAGTTAAGTCTCTCTTTACCAACACGTCGCTGACAAGCAAACAGCTGCTTGCTTGTCAGCGAGCAAAATGCCAATCGCATAATTTAACAAAACTCTTGTAGCGCCACTAAACAGGCTAAGTCACAAGGTGAAATTAACGCTAATTAGGTGTACGGAGCATGCGCTTTGGCATTGCTTTACCTGCTGTATTTTTGCAGTTGCGAGCAATCAGCTTACATTAGCTAAAATGATAACGCGTTAATAGCCTAGGCTATTGGTTATTTTCAACTTCGTGAGTAGGCACTTAAACCGCTATTCAGGCTTTGTTATTTAATAACATTGGTAAACCACTTGGATAAACCAAGACCCAATTTAATACGGTTAATAAACCCCGTATTAGCACTATCTCAGTTAGGAGAAATATAAAAATGAGTGGCACGATCATAAAGCTTTCAAGAAACACCGATAATGCGCCCATTAGCGCTGTTGCAACACAAACAGTGGCTTTTTCGCATTATAATAATATTTCAGCGCAATTACCTGTTGATCCTAGCAGCGGCGAACTGGTGGCTGGTGATATCACTGCACAAGCAAAACAATGTTTAACGAATATTAAGGCTGTGATTGAAAGTATCGACCATGTGATGGACGATGTGGTAAAAATAAATGTATTTGTAACAAACATCGCCGATGTTGATGCCGTAAACACTGTATACGCTAGCTTTTTTACAGACTATTTCCCTACTCGTACTCTCGTTGCCGTGGCCGCCTTACCGCTAGAAGGTGCGTTAGTGCAAATGGATGCGCTTATTTCTAATGGCGAAGGGACCACACCGCAAGCCCCTTGCGACTTAGTTAAAGTAGCAAAAAACACCACTGCGGCACCACAATGCAGCAGCTCTACGCATACGGTGGCTTTTTCTCATTACAACAACACCTCAGCGCAATTACCTATAGATGCAAAAACAGGTGATATAGTCGCAGGCGGTATTAAGCAGCAAACTGCGCAATGTTTAACAAACCTAAAAGCCATTTTAACCAGTATTGATGTGCCGTTTGACGATATCGTTAAGGTAAATATTTTTGTTAAAAATCTAGCCGATATGGATGCTATAAACGAGGTGTATAGCAGCTTTTTCCCAGACTCGGCTATTGCACGCAGCCAAGCCTACCTACCGGCGCGCTCCATTATTGCAGTTTCAGCCTTACCTATGGGGGCACTGGTGCAAATTGATGCCGTGGTATCTCACGGCGATGGTACCCCACCGCAAGCTGTTGAAGACCGACATGGTATTGTGATTAAAGCAAATAATACCCCAAACGCGCCAAAGTGTAAGCTGTCAACGCACACTGTTGCGTTTTCGCATTACAATCATATTTCTGCACAGCTACCAGTGAACGCAACAAGCGGTAAGCTGGTTGCAGATGATATTACCAGCCAAGCAACACAATGCTTAAATAATATTAAAGCCATTGTAGAAAGTATTGATCACGTGATGGACGATATCGTTAAAGTGAACATTCAAGTGAAAAATATTGCCGATGTAGCCGCTATTAATGCAGTATACAAGGACTTCTTCCAAGGCGATTTACCCGCAAGAACTGTGATTGGTGTGGCCGCTATTGCGATGGACGCTTTGGTGCAAATGGATGCGGTTGTGTCTAACGCTGAAGGTACTCCACCAACAGCATAGTACTCACTTTGCTGAGCCAATCTCAGTATGCGTAAATAATCAGCATAACTTTTAACTGTTAAAAGTTATGCTGTTCTCACACTCACTCGTTACAAACCGCTAAAGCCCCCACAGCCTGATGCTAACGACTACCTACTTAGCTATAGCTACTGAGCTATAAAACCATCC
>NZ_JBFJHD010000276.1:0-3398 GCF_041613455.1 Pseudoalteromonas sp.
ATCGGCCAACTCTAAATCGTGAGTAACCACCACAAAGCTAGTATTTAAGCTGCTATTTAGCTCCTTGATTAAGTCGTAAATTTTAATCGCATTTTGTTTATCTAAATTACCGGTCGGTTCATCGGCAAGTACCAGCGCAGGCTGAGTAACCAATGCGCGCGCAATGGCTACTCGTTGTCGCTCGCCGCCAGAAAGCGCTGCAGGTTTGTGAGAGCTGCGATGGGCTAAGCCCACTCTTTCAAGCATTTCTAAGGCGTGTACTTTTGCCTCTGTTGCGCTTAAACCTTTTATTAATAACGGCATCGCCACATTTTCAACGGCACTAAACTCCATTAATAAATGATGAAACTGATAAATAAAACCTAAATTGCTGTTTCTAAACCGCGCTTGTTCGCTGCGCGACAGCTGCGCCACGGCCTGATTTTTTACTTTTACCGTGCCGGCAGTGGCCGTATCTAAGGTGCCCAATATGTGTAACAAGGTACTTTTACCTGAGCCTGAGCTGCCCACAATGGCCAGCATGTCGCCTTGTTGCAGCGCTAAATCAACGCCTTTTAATACTTCTACTTGGTTGTTACCATCTTGATAAACTTTACTTAACTGTTCACAGCTAATGACTAAATCATTCATAACGCAATACCTCTGCTGGGTTTACTCTGGCGGCTTTGCGCGCGGGATATAAGGTCGCCAAAAAGCTCATTGCAATACTCGCAACCGCTATCATTATTAGGCTAAATAGATCAAATTTTACTGGTAACTCCGCCCCCGCAAGCAGGTTTAAGCCAAGCAATGCCAATAACTCATTAATATAGAGACTAAACAGCACGCCAAGTAGCGCACCGATAACAGTGCCAATGACGCCATTATACAGCCCTTGTACCATAAACACTTTTTGCACTTGTGCTGGGGTTAAACCTAAGGTTTGTAAAATAGCCACTTCACCTTGCTTCTCGCTTACCATCATGGTCAATGCCGACACAATATTAAACACTGCCACCAGCACTATTAGCCCAAGCAACATAGACATAATACGCTTTTCCATCGCCACCGCGGCAAACAAGGTGCCTTGGCTACTGCGCCAGTCTGTATAGTTATGTGGTTTTAACAGCGGCTGGCTGTGGCTAATAAACTGCTCAAGGGCAAACGGTTCATATAAAGACACACTCAAATTGGGTGCGCTATTTTTATCTAGCTTGAGTACCCGTAATAACGAGGCCCCACTGGTAAACGCCAAGCCCATATCGATTTCAGAGCCGGTTTCGTAAATAGCCGCCACTTTAAATAAGCGTTGACTTGGCATCCGCCCAAGCGGCGTATAAGTGGAGGCATTAGGCATGATCACCCGCAGTTTATCGCCCACACCGACCTCTAATTTACGGCTTAAGTAACGGCTAATAGCAATGTGGTAACGCTTGTTAAGCACTGTGTGCCAATTGCCTTGCACAACTTTATCGGTAATTTTATACAAAGAGCCGTTATCATCGTATAAGCCTTGTAATAGCACACCGTGTAAATCTTTATTGGTTTGTAAAATCGCCTCACCATGACGATACAAACTAACATGCTCAACGAATGGGGATTTTTCTAAATCGGTTTTTAGATTGTGCATAGTGGCGTTAGTGTGGTTTTCGGCTTGCACTTCCACATGGGGAATAAGCCCAAGCATATTGGTTTTTAAGCTGTGCTCAAAGCCATTCATCACACTACTTACGGTAAACAGCGCCATCAAGCCAATCGCGATACCGGCAATCGAAAAAAATGAAATAAACGAGATAAACGCGTTTCCCTTCGCAGCGCGACTATATCTAAGCCCTATAAATAAGCTAACCGGTTGAAACATATTATTTTTTACACTTATCCTAAACGTATGCTGCAATAGTAGCACGAAAAATGGCGCTTTGGGTATTGCCTAAAATGTAAGAAATTATCTAAAAATCTGATACTTGGCGATTTTTCATGCAAGCTGAATTAGCCCTTAATTGCCATTTGTATGTTTTAACCCCGCCACCAAATAATCTAGCAACACCCGCACGTTGGTCGCCACAAATTGCCGCGGTGGGTACACCCCCCATACACCTTCTTGCTGCGGCTGATACGAGGTTAAAATAGGCACTAACTGCCCGCTATTTATTTCGTTGCCAATGTAGTAATCGGGAAGCTGAATAATCCCTAAGCCTTTTTTAGCACCATCCACCAGCGCCCAACCACTATTACACTGTAGCCGCCCTGCTATTTTAATGTGTTTGTCGCGGCCATTTTCATTTACCCGCCAATAACTGCTATTACCGACTAAGCATTGATGCTGATTGAGCTCCCCTAAGGTATGCGGCTCACCAAAACGTGTTAGGTATTGCGGCGCGGCACACATAATAAAACGTCGCGCACTTAAGCGCCGCGCTCGCAAGCTAGAATCTTTTAAATGCCCTAAGCGAATAGCGAGATCAAAGCCGCCTTCTAGCAGATTTTCTTGCTCATTGCTTAGCGTGGCTATCACTTCGACTTCGGGGTGATCGTACATAAAATTATGCACAATTGGCATAATAAAAGTCTCACCGTACATCACCGGCGCGGTCAGCTTTATTTTACCTTTAGGGGTGCGTTGTTGCTGGGCTAAGCCTTGAGTGGCATCGTCCATGGCGTGCTGGAGCTGCTTTATTTGGTGTAAAAACACGTCCCCTTCTTTGGTTAGCACCACTTTGCGAGTCGTGCGCGTCAACAATTGCGTATTTAAGCGTTGCTCAAGAGCCGTGACGTGGCGGCTGATATGCGCCACCGATAACCCCAACGCCTTAGCCGCTGCGGTAAAGCTACCCTCTTCGCCTACCGCAATAAACTCATCTATGCCGTCCCACCTTGCCATTATTACAGCTCTGTAAAAGTGTTTTAATAAAATAGAGATTATCATTATTTGAGAAACAAATACAATAACCCCATCAAGTCGTTTCGCAGTGAGCAGCATAAGCTGGCTTAGCGGTACTTAGCGACTACACTTAATCGTTGTATGACTCTCTCTAATAAGGAACACACATGTCTGAATTTATTAAATCAAAAGCGGCTATCGCATGGGGCCCAAACCAACCTCTTTCGGTTGAAGAAGTTGATGTAATGATGCCTAAAAAAGGCGAAGTTATGGTTAAAATCACCGCAACCGGTGTGTGCCATACTGACGCATTTACCCTATCGGGTGAAGATCCAGAAGGTATTTTCCCAGCTATCCTTGGTCATGAAGGTGCCGGTGTTGTTTATGCCGTAGGTGAAGGCGTCACAAGTGTTGAAGTGGGTGATCATGTTATTCCTTTATACACCGCAGAATGTGGTGAATGTAAAATGTGTACTTCGGGTAAAACAAACCTGTGCTCTGCAGTACGTGAAACCCAAGGTAAAGGTTTAATGCCAGA
>NZ_JBFJHD010000277.1:0-3383 GCF_041613455.1 Pseudoalteromonas sp.
AATGTTATTTCTCGCGCCTAACAGCTATTTAAAGCAGCCCTGAACACGATCCATTAGCATGTAGTTTACCGGTACCAGTAATAAGGTAATAAAGGTGGCGAAAATAATGCCAAAACCTAAACTGACCGCCATGGGGATCAAAAATTGTGCTTGCGTGGCCTTTTCAAATAATAACGGCATCAAACCAATAAAAGTGGTTAAGCTGGTTAACATAACCGGACGAAACCGCGCTGCCCCCGCGCGTTTAACCACCTCCATTAAATTAGATCCTGCGCTGCGTTTTTTATTTATGTAATCCACTAATACCAGTGAATCATTAACCACAACACCTATCAGTGCCAACATACCTAATAAACTCATTATGGTTAGATCCATGCCCATGATCCAATGCCCCACAACCGCGCCTATCATGCCAAACGGAATCACGCTCATAACGATCAAAGGCTGTAAATACGATTTAAATGGAATCGCCAACAACGCATAAATAATAAAGAACACAAATACCAACGCCCACGCTAACGAACCAAACGATTCGCGTTGCTCTTTCGCTTCGCCTTCTAGCGCGTAATCTACCCCTGGATATTGCTGCATTAAGTCATCTAAATAACGGCTTAAATCGGCTTGTAGAACCGTCATATTGGTATTGCTTTTTTCGATATCGGCGGTGACGTTTAAGGTGCGGTAACGGTCAATTCGGTTGATTGTCGATGGGCTTTGCCCTGGGATTAACACTGCAATATGTGATAACGGCACGGTACCACCTGCCGGCGTGTTGATAAGTATATTTTGTAGGTCAGCCACCGAGCGGCGTTCATCAATGGGTAAGCGTACCATCACGCGCACATCGTCGCGGCCGCGTTGTACTCGCTGCACTTGCGAGCCAAAAAACGAGTTACGTACTTGGCTTGCCACATTAAGGCGGTTTAAACCCAGTGCCAAACCTTGCTCGGTGAGCTCTATTTGCAACTCTTCTTTACCATCGGACATGCTATCGGCAATATCAAATACCGTAGGGTACGTCGCTAAACGCGCTTTAATATGCTCAGCCACATCTTGCAATACCACTAATGAAGTACCACTTAACTGCACATCGATAGGGTCTGAGCTACGGCCAATTTCGGCTCTAAAAGTGAGGCTTTCGGCACCGGGTATTTCGCCTATGAGTTCACGCCATTCACTGGCCAATTCACGGGAGCCAATGTCTGATTCACGCTTTTCAGCTGGGGTTATTTCAAAACGCACGGCACCTGAATAAGACACTCCACCACGCCCACCGGTAGTGGCCAGTATATTTAAAATAACGCTTTCGCCGCTGTCTGGATCACGGTATTTTTCTTGTAATTGCTGCGCCTTTTGCGACATATCAATAACGTATTTATTAGTGACCTCAAATGGCGTGCCTGCAGGCAAGGTTAAATTTACCCGGATTGTTTCGCTGGGAATACGCGGAAAATATATAAACTTAGTCCACCCGCTGGTGATCATAGTTAAAATTATTAAAAATACGCCAATAAATAGGCTCACAGTGGCTAGTTTGTGGCGCAGTGCTAAATTTAATACCGGTTGGTAGTACTTTAAAATAGCGTTTTCAAAGCCATCGGCAAAGCGCTGCTGAAATGCGTCGAACTTAGACTGCTTCGTTTTTTGATGGCGCAACTTGAGGTATTTTAAATGTGCTGGCAACACAAACTTAGACTCAATCAAAGAAAATAATAACACCGGAATCACCACCACCGGAATTTGTGCAAATAACGCCCCGCGTGCCCCTTCAATAAAGGCTAAAGGTAAAAATGCCGCTACGGTAGTTAACACCCCAAAAGTAACTGGAGTGGCTACTTCTTGCGTACCTAAAATGGCAGCCTGCTCACCCGATTCAGACGTTCTTAAATGGCTATACACGTTTTCACCGGTGACGATGGCATCATCCACCACAATACCCAGTACTAAAATAAAGCCAAATAAGCTCATTACGTTAAGGGTGATGCCAAAAATAGGCATCGCAATAAATGCCCCCATAAACGACACCGGAATACCAATAAACACCCAAAAGGCAATGGCAGGGCGTAAAAACAAGGTCAGCAGCGCCAGCACTAAAATACCGCCTTGAAGGGCATTGGTTGTTAATGTAGCAATACGACTTTTAACGATCTCCGAGTCGTCATCCCAGTAACTTAATGCAAACCCCTGCGGCAATGATGCTTGCTGCGCTTTAATGTATTCTTTAACTTCATCGGCCACGGTAATCGCACTTTGTGGACCAATACGGTACACATCGATAAACGCGGCTTGCTTGCCATTAAAGCGTGTACGCACTGGAGTTTCTTCAAAATCGTCATTAATTGTGGCGATATCACCTAGGCGAATAATAGTGCCATCGGCTTGGTTTTTAACAACTATATTGGCAAACTCATCTTTTCTATATGCTTGCCCTTTTGAGCTGATAAGTACATCGCCCCCTTCGGTTTTTAAGTTACCCGCTGAAATATCTGAACTTGAATTAGCAACCGCACTAGCGATTTGCGCCAGCGTTAAGTTATATTGGCGCAGCGTATCTTGGCTTACTTCTATTGCTAGCTCGTAGTCGCGAACGCCACTAAGCTCAACTTGTGTCACATTTGCTAAACGCAATAGCTGATCGCGTACTTGCTCTGCGTATTCGCGGGTCTCTTTTTCACCGTAATCACTGGAAATAGTCACGGCAATCACTTCGCGTTTGCGCTGTGCTAACGCCACAATGGGCTTTTCGGCATCGCTAGGAAAGGTGTTTATTGCATCTACCCGACTTTTAATATCGGCAAGGAGTTCACGCGGTTGATAACCGCTTTCAACCTCAACGGTTACCGAGGCTGAGCCTTCTGAAGAGCGACTGAATATTTGCTTTATGCCTTCTAAATCTTGTACCGCTTCTTCAATACGAATGGTAACACCTTGCTCTACATCCTCAGGGGTTGCACCTCGTAAGCTCACGCTGATGCTGATCATGTCTGTTTCAAAAGACGGAAAAACTTCTATAGGGATTTTATTCGATAAGCTAAACAGCCCCGACAACAACAAAGTGACCAGTAATAAGTTAGCGGCTACATGGTTTTTGGTAAACCAAGCTATCATGACTTAGCTCCTTGCTTTACTTCGCGACGCTGCTCTTTTACTGAGTGAGTTGGCGCTGTATTTTCAGCGTCTATAATAGTGACTCGCGTACCAGAACTGACCTGCCCCAAAGGGGTAAGCACTAATTTATCCCCCGCTGTTAAACCTGTTTTTACCATTGCCTGGCTGGCATTTTGCCATGCAAGCGTAATGTTTTTGCGTTGCAGCAAACCATCTACAACAATATAAACGTACGTTCCTTGATAAATACTACTATTGGGAATAATAAGTGCATC
>NZ_JBFJHD010000278.1:0-3344 GCF_041613455.1 Pseudoalteromonas sp.
CTTTAGCGATAGGAATAATGTTGGCCTGCGTATTAAGTGTGGTTAAAATTGTGCGCAGCGTGTTTAGTTGCGCTGCGCTCACTAAGTCCGTTTTACTAATTAAAATAACATCGGCAAATTCCACTTGATCGACCAATAAGTCTGCGACACTGCGCTCGTCGTCTTCGCCAAGAGATTCGCTGGTGTCTTGTAGGTCGTGCGCTTGTTCATAATCAGTTAAAAAGTTAACTGCGTCGACTACGGTCACCATAGTGTCGAGCGTGGCAATGTCAGCAAGAGCAACGCCGTGTTCATCAGCAAAAGTAAAGGTTTCAGCAATGGGCAGTGGCTCTGAAATACCGGTCGACTCTATTATTAAGTGATCAAAGCGGCCCTGTTTAGCAAGTTTAGTCACTTCGATAAGTAGGTCTTCACGCAAAGTGCAGCAAATGCAGCCATTACTCATTTCCACCAGCTTTTCTTCACTATGATTGAACGACACAGCATGCTTAATGGTATTGGCATCAATATTGATTTCGCTCATGTCGTTCACGATCACGGCGATTTTTTTGCCTTGGCGATTATTCAGAATATGGCTCAGTACCGTGGTTTTACCGGCCCCTAAAAAGCCTGATAATACGGTGACGGGCAGTTTGTTTATCATGTTATTGCGTCTAGTAATGTGTATTTAATGGTATGTTATATTGTATCAATTAAAAGTTCCAGTCAATCTGTTGGTGAAATATTCTAGTGAAATATCTTATAGGGGAGGGGGAGCACCGCGTGAGCGTAAGCTCGGTACAATAAAAGTTATCGCGGTAATCAAGCGTATAGCACCTTGCTAAAAGCTGACTCCGTTTATGGCTTGATACAGCAAAACGCCCCAAAGATGGGGCGTATTAGATGAGTGAGCTGATCAGTTGAGTTAAGTTAGTTTCTTAGTGAGCCACATGCCGGCGATAACGGCGGCAAAAAACAGTAAAAACTCTGCTTTTAATGACACCAGTTGTACCAAACCAGGCCCTGGGCAAATGCCACTTAATCCCCAACCTAAACCAAATAATATTGAGCCGGCAATTAAACGAGCATCAATACGCTTTAAATTAGCAAGAGTGAAGTCACTGGCAAACAACGGCTTATCTTTTTTAGCCACCCAATACCAAGCCAACATCATAACCCCCATAGCGACGGCCATGACGATGATTAAACTGCCATCCCAGTTTTTATTAAAGGTTAAAAAGTTAAGCACTTTATCTGGGTTAGTCATCTGGCTAATAATTAAACCTAGGCCAAATACAAAACCAAGTAGTAATGTTATTAATGCTTGCATCAAATCACCCCACTAAATTTGCAGTGAGCACAGCGACCAGCATAAATACACCGGTTGCTACCCATGAGCGTGCAGAAAAACGTGACATACCACACACACCGTGGCCACTGGTGCAGCCATTGGCTAACGAAGTGCCCGCACCAACTAATAGCCCCGCAACAATAATTAGCCACCAGGGTAAATCAAGCTCGCCTACCAGCCATTCAGGCGCAGCAATTTGCACGACCACGCCGGCTAATAGCAGCCCAATAACAAAGCTATATTGCCAGCGCGCACTGTGCGCTAAAGGGGTGAAAATAGCTTTTACTAATCCAGAAATTCCCGTTACTTTGCCATATAACACCAGCATAAATGCACTGGCAAGGCCAATCAGCCCGCCGCCTATTGCCGCTGCTAAGGGGGTAAATTCAGTTGTCATTGTTTACAAGCTCCACGCTATAGAGAGCCCCATTCCGCTTTGATTCATTGAAATAGCAAGCTCTTGATTTGGTGCTAAATAGTTTGCACCAGTTACTGTTTCGGTAGGCGAGTAAAATAACATAGCATTGAGCGTTAAGCTATCAGATAGGCTGTGGCTTAAGCCTGCCGTAAAATGCCACTGCTGTACCCCAGGCGCTAAAATATTAAACAATACTTCAGAGTCTGGAATGGGTTGCTCACCATAAGATACACCAAAGCGAATTTTTTGTTGCTCAGTACGCTGCCATTGGTATCCTAATTTGTATACCGACATATCTTGCCAGCCAAAGCCGGCGCCGGCATCACTGCCCAGCGGCGCCGACATAATGTTGCTGATAGGATTAGCAATGCTGCTAACTTCACTGTAGTTAATTTTTTGCCAATCTAACACTAGTTGCTGAGTGGCGGTTATTTGCCATGCTGCGCCGATTTGGTAGGAGCTTGGTAAGTCAAAGCCACCTTGTTCGGCAAATAATCCGCTATAGTCATCAAACTCATCCATGCTGACGGCTGAACGATAGCTTGCGCCCCAGCTAAGTACTGGGTTAATTTGTTGGCTTATCCCTAACTGCACACCAAAGCCGGTGCTGGTATCAGTCCCGTTTCCCGATACGCTGTTAGGCGATTGCGAAAACGCGGCAAAGTTTTCTAGTCCTTGTGCTGCAAATTGCTGCACCACATAAATAGGCGCGATGCCTACGCGTGTGTTTGGAGAAAGTGTGTAGCTTAATGTTGGACTAATAAATAATTGCTTTAAATCGACTCCGGCAGTGCCTGAATAAAAAGTTCCTTCTGGCTGCGACTGCGCAGGGTACTCGGTATTCATGCCGCCATTGGCGTACACCACAAAGCCTATATTAACGTGCTCATTTAGCTGATGACCAATGGCAAACTCAGGGATAGCAAAAATTGAATTGTCGCTTTTTTTCGTTTCAGGCTGTAAATAAAACGCCCCTGGGTAGTATTGATCGACTGCAGCTGCGCTATATTTGCGATCTGGTGAAAACAGTTCAACACCCACCGACACTTCTGTGCCGTTCACCACTAAAGTAGCTGGGTTATTGGCCGCCGACATCAGCTCTTCAGAGAGTGCAACACCGGCACCGGCCATGCCCTTGTGGGTCATGCCGTAACCATGCGTAAAATAACCATTGGTGGCAAACACCGGCGATGACGCCAGTGCACAGCTCAGCGCGATGCTGGAGAATAGTTGCTTTTTCATTTAAAAAGACTCCCTAGAATATATTGCGCGCACCATAACGAAACTTATATATTCTAAAAAGGAATTTAAAGCGCTTACATATAACCAGAAGTAATGAAAACGCGAGTAGCAACCCACGGCTTGTACCTGCCAAGCTATAGCCGCAATAACCAAGGTTGCGCTTATTTTGTTTAATCTCAAGTGCTTCGGTGATGCTGTAACTAGCCGTTACTATTAGCATTCACTTTAAGCTTGAATAAAAAGTACAAATGCCGGATACTGTTTTTATATACAGTTATGGCGATGTTATGAAAATAGAATTACCAGCTAAATATTACTTAGCACACTTTGCAGAGCTTATTGAGTTTGTAACCA
>NZ_JBFJHD010000279.1:0-3327 GCF_041613455.1 Pseudoalteromonas sp.
AGCAGCAAACGCTGCATTACTATAAAGAGGCGCAATCGTTTTGGCAGTGTCAGGGTGATGTGGTCACCCGTAAGGGAGCGTTATTATGAGGCGCGCTTATTATCCTACCGTTATTGTGACACTATTGTGTTTTTTGCTGTTGTCAGCCGTGTTTAGTTACTCGGTGAATCATCAACGCCAGCATCTACAACAGCAGCAATTAGCGGCAGTAGAAAAGCGCGTGGCACTCGATTTACCTTTATTAGACTTGTCGAATGAATTACTTAAATATGCCAGTAACACCGCTTATATCAATAACTATGTTAACGAAATCAATCTACAATTGGATAACAGTGATTTCTTACTGTTAAATATTTTCGCTAATCAGGAGCTGCCGATTCAGCTTAGCACCACCCAGTTTTCGAGCCAGCTCGATACCAGTAACGGCGCTGTATACTTAGTGTTTGAGCAACAACAGCTGTCATGGAACTGGCTGTTCGGTTTTTATTACTTAGTTATTTTTATTATCAGCCTGGGGATAGGCGGGTGGTTTAAAGCGATAGCGACTGCAGAGCAGCAACAGGTGAAGCGGCTAACTAAAATACAACCACTGCAAACACACTGTGAGCCAAAATTAATTATCAACCTTAAAACTAAAAACGTTTCTATTAGTGAACAACCACAGTGCCAAGTAGCGTTAGCAAATAAACCGCTAAGCTTTTATTTAGCCCTGATTGAATTTTGCAGCAACAATGAGGACATAGTACTGAGTCACAATAAAGATGTACCCGATGAGCTGCTGACACTGGCGAATAAATACTTCGACCGTCTGGTGGAGTTAGGGCATATTATTCGCAAACGGCCAAACTTTAATAACAGCCTAGAAAAAACACTCAGCGAAATACGTGCAGCATTAGATGAAGTCCTTAATGACTACCCTGAACAAAAAGCAATATTTTATCCACCAAAGGCGTTTGGTGAAGGGTCGCGCTCGCGACTGCATAGCTACGCACTAGCTAATATTGATAAAGGGCAGCTGGAAATAATAGGCAAGTAAGGTGTTACTCACCTATTTAGTGTGCAATCAGGTTACTGCGGCGCAAACAGCGCAGCGTCAACCGGGCTGTGCTCAGCAAAAAAACGTTTTAGCGCATGGGAGTCGGTTTCATCTGTGCTCACAAACCCCGCTCGGTCAGTGAGTACCGGATAGCCGTCACCTCCCGCCGCATTAAAGCTATTAATACTCATGCGATAAGTTTTATTAGCATCAATCGCTTCGCCATTAATGAATACATTGACCAGTTTATTGTTGTGGTGCTCAAAGCGAATATTGTGATATTGCAGATAGGCACCGGAGTCTGGCGGAAAACGGCTGACAGTCGCTAAATATTGCCATAATTCATGCCCTTTAAAGTCGATATAGGCGACTTTGTTTTTAAACGGCTGCACTTTTAAAATGTCTTTATAGCTCACTTTACCCGCGGCAATGCTGTCGCGCACCCCACCACCACTTACTATACCAAAATCGGCGCCGGTGCTGTTCATTTGCGCTTGAATAATCACCCGCGCTAAATTAGTTTGTTGAAAGCGTACTTTGCTGCGATCGCCTTCGAGTCTTTGATTAACATAGCCTATTTGCCCCTCAATTTGTTGCGCGCCTTTCTCTTGAAACTTCGCTAGAAATGCCTGTAATTCTGGGTTTGGTGCAATGTAATCATTAGCTAACACCGCTGTGGTGGTGCCATCTGCGTGTGATTGTTCTATATATAAATTAACCGGTAATAGTTGATAATCGAGCAGGGTCAATTGGCCCTTTTCCAGTTTGAATTCAGCCTTACCAACATACTTGCCCCATTCATGGGCCTGCATGATCCAGGTGCCATTTTGACGGTCGGGTTGGCATGCGCGGCCGGGTTGAAAGTGTGCGTCGGTTTTATTGAGTGCGCGCATACACACCGGCTCTTGCGAGTGACCGCCAATGATCATATCCACGCTATTGTGTGGTAACGAACGAGCTAGTGTAACATCGCCTGGCGCGTTGATACCGTGATTGCCATCAACATAATGGCCCATATGAGTTACCGCAATGGTGATATCGGGGTTATAGCGCGCTTTAATTTTTTCAGTTAATTGTGCGGTAACCGCTACGGGATCTTGAAACTCTAATTGACTAATATACTCTGGGTTACCAATTTTAGCGGTGTCTGTGGTGGTTAAACCAATTACAGCAATGGTTAAGCCGTTTTTGTTAAAGACTTTATAACCGTCTACTATGTTTTCGCCACTGGCTTTTGAGACAATATTAGCCGATAAGAAAGGAAAAGAAGCCCATTGTTGCTGTTGTCTAAGTACACTGAGGGGGTTATCAAACTCATGGTTACCTAATGCCATGGCATCATACCCTATGTGCGACATACCCTTAAAGTCAGGTTCAGCAAATTGTAAATCAGACTCGGGAATGCCGGTATTGATATCGCCGCCCGACAGCAGTAATACTGCATGACCTTGTTTTTCAGCTTTAGCACGTATTGAGTCAATCAGCGTTTTACGTGCCGCCATACCGTATTCGCCTTTGTCATTGTGCCAAAAGCGGCCGTGATTATCGTTGGTATGTAGCACTGTTAAATACTGCGGTGCATCCAAGCTCGGCGGGAGAGAGCTGCAGCCGAGGACAGAAAAAGCAAAACAAAACAACAAGGTGATGCGCATAAAATACCTATATTAAAAAAGCCAGTTACGTTTTTAGGCACATAGTTTAACCAGTTTACCTACAAAACACACTTTTTTAGCTCAGCTAGTTAGCCACGGCGTAATTGTTTTGTGGCTGCCAATTCTCTGCGCTTTAATTCTGCGCTGGCATAGTGGGCCTTTTGATGCTTAGTACCTACCATCCAAGTCAAGAAACTTGCCGAGAGGCGGGTATACGGTTCGCCTTTATGTAAACCAAAATCACAAATGTGGTTATGCTGTTCCGACATTATTATTCTCCATTTACTAAATTGCAGGAGAATCATAACAAAAATAACACAATTTATAAGGGGCGTTGCCATTTAGTTGTTTTATGGCGACTTTACTAGCGTAAAAAGGGCAGTACTAGCATGGTCCCATACCAATATATAGCTAGGGGGCATAAAATGACTGCTGTTTAGCAGCTGAATTCGCGCAAAGCGTTATGTTGTGTAATTAAAGTGTAACTAACTTGGTTTGAATTGTATCAACCTTGAGTTAACTGTCGATTTTTCAGCTGCCGCGGCTTATTCTGCGGGTTGTCAAATAACAATAGGGAAGATGATGAAAAAACTACTTTTAGCGTCGCTACTTAGTGCGGTAAGTTTTGCCAGCTCGGCA
>NZ_JBFJHD010000280.1:0-3327 GCF_041613455.1 Pseudoalteromonas sp.
AGTAGGTTGGCTGTTAGAACTCAATCTGTACGAGTGCCCACACAGATGATTGCTTTATATTGTTAAAGAACGTTTGAGTCGCTTTAGCGTCTCAAGGGATGCGAATAATACACCCTTTATTTTTCGAGTCAACACTTAGTTTTAAACTTTCTTTCGACAATTTAAAACCGAAGTTTTATTTAACTCTCTAAGTAGTTACTGCCTTGCTATGCTTCGGCGTTTCCCGTCTCAGTGGGGTCGCATTATAGGGAGATCCGAAAACAGATCAACTGTTTTTTAAAGAAAACTTGAAATAAACTGCTGTTCGCTGAGTATTTGAGCTAAACACGTTAAAAATACAACATAACTAGCAAGCTATTAACAACTAAAGATATTTTTATACCTTCTCATATTTAAAAGTAGGGTTAAACGATCTTTATATAAAGGCTAATGCCCCAGATGATCACGACGATCGACAATGCAAGTGTTACTGCAGCAGATCCCATATCTTTGGCTCTACCTGATAATACATGCCGCTCTGTGCTTACCCGATCGGTTAGGGCTTCAATTGCGGAGTTTAATAATTCGACTATAAGCATAATCAGTAGCGTACTAACAAGTAGTGCCCAATGAAGTAATGACGAAGCTAACCAAAATGATAGTGGTAACAAAATAATGCATAGGAGTAGCTCTTGTCTAAATGCGACTTCTTCTTTAAACGCGGCTTTAAAGCCAAGGTACGAACAATAGCTTGCTTTAAAAACACGCTTGAGACCGAGGCCATTTGGTTTTAATACATCTTTCATTAATAAACTCTATAAATGAAGGTCAAAATAAAGCCCCGCATTGCGAGGCTTTTATTTACGCTACACCATATTGGTCGCGGTAAGCTTTAACTGAGGCTAAATGCTGATCCATAGTCCCTTGGGTTTCAAGGTAACTAATTAGATCTGCTAGTTTTACAATAGAGATGACTTTGGTATTAAAGTCTCGTTCAACTTCTTGAATAGCTGATAACTCGGCTTTACCTTTTTCTTGGCGATCAAGGGCGATCAATACACCACTTAGATCTGCGCCATTCTCTGCGATAATTTCCATCGACTCACGAATAGCAGTGCCGGCGGTGATCACATCATCCACTAGCATGATTTTACCTTTAAGTTCAGAGCCTACTAATGTGCCACCCTCACCGTGTGCTTTTTTCTCTTTACGATTAAAACAATAAGGTACATCTTTATTGTAATGATCTGCTAAAGCAACTGCGGTTGTCGTTGCAATAGGAATACCTTTATAAGCAGGGCCAAATAATACATCGTACTCAATGGCGGCATCTTCTAATGCTGCAGCATAAAAACGGCCTAAACGCGCTAAATCTCGTCCTGTATTAAATAAACCAGCATTAAAAAAGTACGGGCTAGTGCGGCCTGACTTTAAAGTAAATTCACCAAACTTTAATACCTGCTTTTCTAAAGCGAACTCAATAAACTCTATTTGATAATCTTTCATATACAGTGATCCTTTGCGTTATGCTAATGCTTGCTTTTGTACGTCGATAATTTCACGAATAGAGTGCTTAGCTAATGTAAGTAACTCATCGAGTTCGTCGAACGAAAACGGTTCACCTTCGGCAGTTCCTTGAATTTCGATAATTTTGCCGGTTTCGGTCAGAATGACGTTCATATCGGTTTCTGCTGCTGAATCTTCTATGTACTCTAGATCACTAATGGCTTGGCCTTTATAGATGCCTACCGAAATTGCTGCAATCATGTATTTAAGTGGGTTTGAATTGATCATCCCTTTAGCACGCATATGCGTAAGTGCGTCAACTAATGCAACACAGGCACCACTAATAGATGCGGTACGTGTTCCGCCATCAGCTTGAATAACATCGCAATCAATAGTAATAGTGTTTTCGCCAAGCGCTTTTAAATCAACAGCAGCACGAAGTGCACGCGCAATTAAGCGTTGAATTTCCATAGTACGACCGCCTTGTTTTCCACGCGCCGCTTCACGGGCATTACGTGTGTGCGTTGCACGCGGTAACATACCGTATTCTGCATTGATCCAACCTTTACCTTGGCCTTTCATAAAACGAGGTACACCCGATTCAACTGTGGCAGTACAAAGCACCTTAGTATTACCAAACTCAACAAGTACTGAGCCTTCTGCATGCAAAGTATAATTACGTGTAAATGTAACAGGTCTAATTTGGTTAGCTGTTCTTTCGCTTGGACGCATTGACGATCCCCTTAATTCAGAATTTGCGACATTATAAGTGCATGTCGGTGTAGATGCCATGCTGATTGTAAAATATTCAGTCTATTAAATTTTCCCTAGAGCTTAAGCAGTGTTACGGTATAATCATTGTAATATTGTATTTATTAATTTTAGGAAACTATCCATGATCCACAGTATGACTGCTTACGCGCGTCGCGAAATAAAAGGCGATTGGGGCACCGGCACTTGGGAAGTTCGTTCAGTGAACCAGCGCTACCTTGAAACATTTATTCGTGCACCAGAGCAATTTCGTGGCATGGAGCCAGTAATTCGTGAGCGCTTACGTAAACATTTACAACGCGGTAAAGTTGAAGTTTTCTTAAAGTTTGTAGCAAACCCTGCGCATGTTGGCGAGCTGTCAATTAATGAAGCACTTGCAGAGCAGCTAATAAATAGTGCTAAGTGGGTACAACAACACAGTGATGGTGACATTAACCCAGTTGATATACTACGCTGGCCTGGTGTTATGGAAGCACAAGAGCTTGATATGGATAGTGTAAATACTGCTCTTATTGCAGGCTTTGACCAAGTAGTAGAAGATTTTAAATCTGCACGTGGTGATGAAGGTGAAAACCTACAAGAGATGATAGCTACTCGCCTTGAAGCTATTTTAGAGCAAGTAGCTATTGTAGAAACGCACATGCCTGAAATTGCCAAATGGCAGCGCGAAAAGTTAGCGCAAAAACTCGAAGACTTAACGGCTAATATTGACGAATCACGCCTTGAACAAGAGCTTATTTATTTAGCTCAAAAGCAAGATGTGGCTGAAGAATTAGATCGCTTAAAGTCGCATGTTAAAGAAACCAAAAAAATTCTTACAAAAGGCGGGGCATGTGGTCGTCGTTTAGACTTTATGATGCAAGAGTTTAACCGCGAAGCAAACACATTAGCATCTAAGTCTATCAATAGTGACATTACTACTGCCGCTGTAGAGCTAAAAGTGCTGATTGAGCAAATGCGTGAGCAGATCCAAAATATTGAGTAATGCTTTAATGTTCAAGCCTTAAAATTGAGCACTAAGAGTTAATTAAAGTGCAATAGTGTTATTAAAGGCTTGAGTTATTTATAACT
>NZ_JBFJHD010000281.1:0-3316 GCF_041613455.1 Pseudoalteromonas sp.
ACATCAACCAAGGCCTGCTCTACTTGTTGTTTAGTGTCGGTATCAATGATAATTATTTTGCGCCAATCACTGCCCCCTTCTGAAATTTGATACGCTAATAACGAACCATCTTTAGAAAACGACAGTCCCGACATAGACGTAGTGCCATCTTCACTAAAGGTATTGGGGTCTAAAAACACCTCGACTGCGCCACCTTCTTTACTGCGATATAAAACTGCTTGATTTTGCAGGCCATCATTTTTATAAAAGTAAGTGTAATCGCCCTCTTTAAATGGCGCGCCTACTTTTTCGTAGTCCATCAACTTTTTTAAACTTTGTTTTAATTTATCGCGATACGGTATTTGCTCTAAATAGGCAAAAGTTAACTTATTTTGTGCTGCAACCCACTGCGCCGTTTCTGCGCTCATATCATCTTCTAACCAACGATACGGGTCAGCCACCGCTTCACCATAGTAGTGATCAACAACATTTCCCTGTTTAGTCTCGGGGTAACTCACTGCACTGATTGGGCTTATAGTCAGATTTACTGTGTCATTAGTATTGTTATTGCTTGTCTCTGAACAGCCTGTCAGTGCGATAAGCACTGCACATGCTAAAGTGTGTTTAAACATGGTTATTTCCATTTTAGTTATTATTTAATTACTACCCTAAGTTATTAACTTTAGGCAAGTTTGTCTATTTAATTGCGATCAATGCCACTGCTTGCTGTAAACAAATGTAAATTTAAGCTTTAATAGTAAGTAGTAACAAAACATAAAAGTAGCCGCTATGCACTCATTTAGTCGCTGTAAAACGTTTTACCTTTATTACTTGAACGAGCACCGCAACGCAACATGCCGACGATTACACTTTGTCGACAGTCGTTTAGTGTTTATTGTGACCACTTTTGCGCTTTATAAGCAACTTTACACGTTACTGTGGTTATTACCCGTTATTGGTTATGGTTTTACTTGCTTTGGTCATTACTTTTTTGAAAAAAGTCGCCCGGCTAGGTTTCAGCATCCTATTTATACCAATTTGCATTACTTAAAAAGTAAACCTATTGTTGCTTGAATGTTATTCATTTGACGTGGTTTGCAGCGAGAGTATAAGGTCTGACAATTAGTGCAAAAAACTTAACACAATTAACCCCTTGGTTTTGAATAAGGACATAAACATGAAGCGTAAACTGCGTCCATCAGCTCTACACCTTACAGTTACTTTAAGTGCTACTGCGGCATTACTTGGCTCACTTACAGTGCATGCCGCTGAGCAAGAGGTACAAGCACAAGCGAATATTGAACAAATTAGTGTAATAGGCTCGCGCCGCTTAGGTCGCACTGTAGAAGACAGTCCCGTGCCAATTGATATTATTAGTGGCGACGCACTTACAAGCTCCGGACAAACTGAAACCAATGCGCTACTGAGCAGCTTACTACCTAGCTTTAATTTTCCCCAAGCATCACTCACTGATGGCAGCGACCATGTACGCCCAGCACAATTACGGGGCTTAGCACCCGATCACACCTTAGTGCTGGTGAACGGTAAACGCCGCCATAGTAATGCATTACTTAATTTAAATGGCTCTACGGGCCGTGGCTCATCATCGGTTGATTTAAATGCGATTCCGGCAAACGCCATTGAGCGTATTGAAGTATTACGTGATGGCGCGGCTGCGCAATATGGCTCCGACGCAATCGCAGGGGTGATTAATATTGTGCTTAAAAGTGCCAGTAGCGGGGGCTCTGTTGCGGCAATTTATGGGGCCAATGTTACCACCATGGATGGCGTGCCCGAGCTTACAGCGGTAACCACCGACAGCAATGGCGATTTAGCATTTAACGAAGGCAGCGATCGTTCCATCACCGACGGCCAAACTTTAACTTTGCAAGGCAATATGGGCTTTGAGCTGGGGGAAAATGGCTTTTTGAATTTGTCGGCCGAATACCGCGACCGTCATTCAACTAACCGTGCAGATTACGATCAGCGCGAAAACTACGCCCGCTTAGACAATGGTGCCCTTGATCCGCGTGAATTAACATGGGATCGCTACAATCACAATTTTGGTAACGGTAATGTCGAAGACTTTGCTTTGTTTTATAACGCAGGCCACCAGCTAAACAGTGATGCCGAACTGTATTCTTTTGGCTCTTACAGCAAACGCGAAGGTGAAGGCGCTGGCTTTTATCGCCGTGCGCAAGACAGCCGTAACGTGATTGAGATTTACCCTGATGGTTTTTTACCGGTGATCACCTCAGACATAGATGATTATTCATTGGCACTAGGCGTCAAAGGCTTTGTTAGCGCGTGGAACTACGATGTATCGGCGGTGTATGGCTCAGACGAATTTGACTTTGGTGTTATTAATAGCTTAAACACCTCCTATGGCCCTAACAGCCAAACACGTTTTGATGCAGGCACACTTGCCTATGATCAGCTCACCTTCAATGTTGACTTTAGCCGTGAAGTGGATGTCGATTTTTTAGCCAGTGGCGTCAACGTGGCGCTCGGTGCAGAATATCGCCGCGAAGGTTACGAGATTCAAGCCGGTGAAGAAGCATCTTATGCACAAGGTTCATTTGGTCCAGGTGGCGCACCCACAGATCCAGTGAACGGTCCATTTGGTTCAGCAGGCTCGCAAGTGTTTCCTGGCTTTACTCCCGAGTCTGCAGGCGATAACAGCCGCCATAACGTTAGTTTTTATGTAGATCTTGAAGCGTACATTACCGAAAACTGGAACCTGACCGTAGCTGCACGCTACGAAGACTACTCTGATTTTGGCGATACCTTAAATGGTAAGATTGCCACGCGTTACACATTAAGCGACGATTTAGCGCTGCGAGCCTCGTTATCTACCGGCTTTAGAGCGCCGTCGTTACAACAACAACACTTTACCTCTGTGGCCACGGTATTTGTAGAAGGTGTACCGACACAAACCGGCACCTTCGCACCAAGCAGTAATGTGGCAAAAGCGCTTGGCTCACCGGGCCTTGATGCTGAAGAAGCCACTAACTATGGCGTGGGATTTACTTGGTCTACCGAACACAACTTTAGTTTATCGGTTGATTACTATCAAATTCTGATTGATGACCGAATTGTGTTATCCAATAACTTATCGGGCCCGGCTATTGCCGAACTACTAGAAGGAACAGGGGCGAGTAATGGCCGCTTTTTCTTAAACGCGATTGACAGTAAAACGCGTGGGGTGGATGTAGTTGCATCCTATAACTTACTCACCGACAACTACGGTGACGTGGCGTTTAACTTAGGCTATAACTATGGCAAAAACCAAGTAACCGATATCATTGAGCCACCCGCAGAGCTGCAAGGCGCGGGC
>NZ_JBFJHD010000282.1:0-3297 GCF_041613455.1 Pseudoalteromonas sp.
CATCGCCACCACGGTTTGTGCCGATTCAAAGCAACGGGTAATCGCCCCAATACTGCCCTCAAAGTGGGTTAATTTAAAGTCTTTGGGTTGCATGCCATGGGCAATACACACATTCAGCGATGCCAACGAGTCACCCAGTAGTACAATGCCACGCTGAGTACCGGTTAACATGATGATATTTTGCAACTGTGTCGATAGGTTTTGCTGTAAATGTTTTGTCAGTGGCACACTTGGCTGTGCCTGACTACTGGCAATACGCCAATCATTATGACTACTAATAGCCTCAATTTGCTGTGCCGACTTCGTTTCAAACAAGCAGTCTAGTGTACCAATAGAAATAATCGCGTCTTCGGCTAAAGCCGAATGAGTAATTGCCATACCGTTAACTTTAGTGCCATTTAGGCTGCGCTGATCATTGACCTGCCAAAGTTTATCTTGGTGGGCCACTTTGGCATGTAGCCGTGATACCGTGGGGTGCTCTAAGCGCAGTTCACACTCTTGAGAGCGACCAATAAGGTAGCCACTGCCTTCATAAAGAAAGCTTTCGACTGCGGGTTGATCGGTATAACACACCGTAATTCTCGCTGGCATCGCAACCACCTATATAATAAGGTTATTTAACTAAACGTAAGCTAAAGCGTAAAGTATTGGCATAAGCTATTAGCTCACCCGCTACGTTACGAATATCACGACTTGAGCGCCATACATCCGGAATATTGTTTCCGCGGTTGTCATTTACACTGCGTTTAAAGGCGTTTAATTTATTGCTGGCGGCATTGTACTCTTGCAGTAGTATTAACTGATTAATATCCGCTAAGTCCTGCAGTAATTGTGTATAAACGTCTGAGTCAATCTGCGCCGCAAAGTCATTGAGTGCGGTTTGTAGGTCGTTAAATTTATTATTGACTACCACCAGTGACGCACGTAAGTCGGCGGCAATAATAAACTGTGAAAACCCACCGGTTGCGCCACGTACTCGATAACTGCCCGCCCCCATAGTGACGGTAATATCTTTAAACTCACCATTTAACGGCGCTTTAAAAAAGCGCAGTGGTGTGCCTGCGGTATATTCTAGGTTATGGGTATGAACATCCACCGTAGCCAGCCCTGAAAAAGAAAAGCCGCTGTCTGCTTTGGGCTCTATGGTGATCATCATCGGAAACGCTAATGCCGGAACGATATTCGTTACATCTGGTAAACGATCTAAAAAGCTTAGTGAGGTTACATCGACTAGTTCAGCGCTTAATCCTAAGCTGTCTTTAGTTAAGCCTACGGTATTTTCAAATTGGAGCGTGATATCTGCTGAAATCCCGCCTGGTAAGTGGATCACTGCTTCCACTTTATTACCTTGAATATCTATTGAAAGTGGTTCAGAAGCCACGCTCTGCGTGCTTAATAACAATATTGTTGCAGTAAACACGAAGGTGAGAAAATTTTTTGGATACCACATATTTTGTCCTCTGGATAAAATGCATTTCGGCGAACGGTTGTTTTTTAACGTCAGCCTACAGATTACAATCTACTTTGCAGTTAAAAAATTAGCAAGGTTTATGACATATTATTAACAAACAAAGCCAACCAAATAATTGGTTGGCTTTAAGTAACATCACTTATTATTTGCGTAAGTAACCGTCAAATACACGTCCTATAATCACAGCATAATCACCGCGTTTAACATTATCTTGTGGCTCAAAATACGCAACCATAGTAGGAGAAAGGTCGTAAGGTCCTTGCTCTACGGCATATCTAACTCCGATTAACGACATATCGATTGCAGCTTGCACATAGCCTTTTAACTCAGGTGCCACTGCATCTGCGTCCATTACTGGTACTCGCTCACCGTTGTATTCTACGGTAATATCACCGCTGAAGCCTGCGACTTGAGTTTCTAACCCCAGTGCTTGCACTAATGAATACGCAAGTTCTTGTTTGCTTACATTGGCGCGAGGTGAAAACTTATTTCCATTCGCCAGCATCACCGGCGCTTGGTTTTGCACACCATCTTTAAGTGCTGAGCCTTGCTCGGTAACCGCGTCAACAAACGGCGCATAGTTATTGTTTACATCACTAAACGCTACTTTTTGCTCATTTAACAAATCACGTTGCTGCCTAATAGCCATACCCATTACTAAGTATTGTGCTAGGTCTTTACGTTTTAAGTTTGCATCTGGACGATAGAGGCGGTCATTTTTGCTATCCACTAAACGCTCACTTACAGCAAATTGAATGGCATTTTCGGCAGGGTGACCGGCAATATCGTCAACACCTTGATAGCCACCTGATTTTAAGATAGCAATCTCACCGCTAATAAACTCAGGAATACCGGGGCCATTGGTAACACCAGTTGGATCGGCTTGTACACCAGATAACGAAGTCATACCATATGCTGATAACTTCCATTCACCGGGTTGCGCAGGAGCCGATACACGCATAGTTGTATTGAGTACCGGTAACGTTAGATTACCCATATAAACCGTGCCATCGGGTGCTTCTAACTTCAGTTTAAGTGTATTTGCAAACGTTTCAGACGAGGCACTTACCCATGCAGCATCTTCGCCAACCGTAAATACGTGCGTTTCTGCTTCACCCACTGGCGAGTAGAATACTTCAAATGACTCAGGAGCATTATCATCAATTACAATCGCGTTAGCATTGAACTCTGTTAGGTTATTTACTGTGGCTTTGTTTTGCTCATCATAACCTAGTGCACCCGCCACTGCGGCATACGCATTAACATGCCCTGCGCCTACTTCCCAAGACTGATAACCAGGCATGTTGGTCGCCGTTTCTTGAATGATTTGCTTAATTTGTAACGGTGTAAGCTCAGGGTTTGCCTCTAGCATAAGGGCGATAATACCGGCAACATGTGGTGTTGCCATTGAGGTACCCGAAATCATCGTGTAATAAGGTAGGTATTCGTTCTCTATGGCGCCTACATCGTCAGCACCGCCATTAGATACCAGATTGGTTTTAGCGCGAGTAGAAATAATATCAACCCCTGGCGCCACAATAGTCACTTCATTTTTATAGGTCCATGATGAACCATCTGGCATGGTAAAGTCACCTTGCTCACCCCGTTTGCCGCGTGATGAAAAGTCAATCAAGTCACCTTGCTTAGTTCCTGCACCGACAGACATACCCCATGGAATTTGCGCATAAGGGTTATGAGTATCTTCACCTGCACCCGAATTCCCCGCTGCAAATACTGAGATCATGCCTAACTTATACGCTTTATACGACGCTAACGAGATAGGACCCGCGGCATCAAATTTACCACTTGAACCCCATGAGTTACTC
>NZ_JBFJHD010000283.1:0-3264 GCF_041613455.1 Pseudoalteromonas sp.
CGCTGAGTTCTTTGGCTATCGTTAAGCCTAAACCGGTACCGCCAAATTGCCGTGAGGTGGAGCTATCGGCTTGGGTAAATGCGCTAAATAACTTGTTATGATGGGCAGGATCAACCCCAATACCGGTGTCAATAACGGCCAGCGTAAGGCGTGCTTTATTATGAGTGAGCACCTTAGCGGCGACATTTAAGGTGACGCCGCCTTGATGAGTAAACTTAATCGCATTACTACACAAATTGAGCAGTATTTGTTCAATACGCATTGGGTCACCTATAAACCAGGTATTAGCAGGTACATGACAATTTACTTGCCAAGTGATGCCCTTGCTGGCTGCGCTTTGTGCAAACATATTATCGATACGCTGCACCAAGGCATTAAGGTCAAAGGGAATATACTCTAGCACCAGTTTTTGTGATTCTATTTTCGAAATATCGAGAATATCGTTAATTAAACTTAATAAACTTTTCGACGATGCGTGTATTTTTTCTAAATAGCCCAGCAACGTTTGGGCACTGTCGGTTTTTTGCGCCAACGATGAAAAGCCAATGACCGCGTTGAGTGGAGTGCGGATCTCATGACTCATATTAGCTAAAAACTGGCTTTTAGCTTGGTTGGCTAAATCGGATTGCTGCTTTGCCTGAGCCAGCGATTGAGTGCGTTCAGCTACTTGGCGAGTGAGTGCAAGTTGCTGCTGAGTAAACAGCAGTAACACCAATATAATTAGCGAGCAGAGCACTACTTGCAACAGCAGCAAGAGCAAAGTGAGTTGGGTATTATGTTGCCCTAAAAAGCGCTCTTTAAGGGCTAATTTAACGACCCATTGTTGCCCACCAAAGTTGACCGTAAATGACATAAGGTTTTTATCTTTAAGTGTTTCAACAGCTGTGCTGTTGCTATAAAAAGGCGTTTGGCTATTAGCTTCATATATAGCAATGTTAAACATCTCAGATTGATGGGATGAAATTGCTTGGTTAATAATACTGCGTACTAAAAATACGCCAGTGGCATAGCCTGCAATCACCTCTTTACCCTGGTGCTGAGCATAAACAGGGGCCAGCATTAGGTACGCTGCCTGAGGCTGTGTAGTTTGCACTAAGTGAATTATTTTAGTGGCTAATGGCTGGTATTTTATTGCAGGGTTGAGCAGGGTGCTTTTACGATCGGGGTTAGCATAGATATTAAAACCGATCGCTGCTTGATTACCGTTTAATGGCGCAATATATTTAATGACCACTAACGGATCGTTGGCTTGCAGCGGCTCGCCGGTGATCGCTATATTTATTTGGTAGTTATTTGCGAGTTGTTGTAAAAGTTGCGGGCGTTGTTGCTGGGTGATTTTTACATTCCAAGATAGCGCTTTAATAAAGGCATGCTGTGCAAGCAACTCATGGGTATAGACATCAAACTCGGCAGGACTAAGAGGCGTGCGCGCTTGTATTTGATTAGCTAAACTTTGTAGCGCAATAATACTCAAGTTTATATAGCGGTGCAGGCTATTTTCTATTACCTGTACTTCTCGCTCGGCTACTTTAATATTGTTGGCACGGTAATTTTGCTGATAAAGCTCGGTAGTAATTGCCACGCTAATAAATAAAATACAGCAAACAAAGCGTGTAGGTACAATCGACATTGTAAGTTGACTTTGTTTAGCAGGTAGCAGTGTCAGTATCAAAGGGGTGGCTATTAATACCCCTAACGTATCGCCAAGCCACCAGTAAATAACGTTTTGCCAGTATTGCTCAGTGTTGTAATCAGTATTAAATACATAGAGCGTATACACACCAATATTGGCCGACACTAAACTTACTAGTACGCCCACAATAATAATAAAATAAAAAATATTTTGGCGCTTTTTAAAGCGTAGTGGATGACCTAACCAATACCGCAGCAGCGCAGCCCCTAGCATGGCTTGTGCAACCGCGCCCAACGCTATATAGGTAGCTTCAGTAAATGAATTACCGACTAACACTAGTTCATGCGTAGAGCTGTCGAAAAGGTTTAAGTTAAACGCGCATGCGGCTATAAATAACGATGGTATAAAGCGCCACCACCACACAAAACAGCCTGCCAGCGCGATGCCTGCGGGCAACCAAACGGGAATTATTTGCGAGTTAAAGGTGAGTTTATTAAGTATCACTCCGACAAAAAAGTAGGCTAATGAAAAAGCAATATAAAAGACACTTGAGTGATGCTTAGCATTAAAATATTTCACGCAGCTCCCTGATTATTTAAATCCTTTGCTCTAACATCTCAGTATAGCTAACAGTAAGTTATTTGCGGCAATTTTATAATGGTAGCTGTTTTTTGCTAAAAGATTGTTTTAACACCACGGTTGATTCGATGTTGGCGATGCAACTTAAACTCCCGAGCTGATGTTTCACAAACTGCTCGTAACTTTCTAAATCATGGGCAATTATTTTCAGTAAGTAATCGTAACTACCTGATATTACCGAGCACTCAAGTACGTGCGGCAGTTTTTCTACTTGGCGTTCAAATTGCTCTGCTGCCGTTACCGAATTTTGATTTAATCGTATAAACGCATAGACCAACACATTGAGTTGTAAAGCCTTGGGGTTAATAGCGGCATGGTAGCCGGTGATCACATTCGCTTGCTCTAGTTTTTTTATTCGTCTTAAACAGGGAGTATCAGACAAGTTAATACTCGCCGCTAAGTCGGCAACCGAGGTACGAGCGCAAGCTTGCAAAGCGGTTAACAGTTGTTGATCTTTTTTATCTAACATAACTTATTGGTTATCGTTAATTATTTTTATATTAATAGTGATTGTTGCTAATTTATCTGTGTTTTACTAGTTTTTTTAGCGCTTTGCTCTGCGGAAACTCTGTTAGCATTTAACCATAACTATAATAATAGGATTTGTAATGAGCACCCATAGCGCACTATTTGATGATTGGATCAGAACACACTTTGTTGAGCTAAACAGTGAGCTGGAGCAGTTGTATAGCCAGCAAGACGATAAAGCCAATGTAGACGGGATTGGTGAGGCCATAAAGCAACAATTAAAAAATGAAGGTAACGCCTTGATCAGTAACTTGTTAGCGGAAGGTAACACCGACGAAGGTTTTGATAATGCCTTTGATTTGCTCGGTAATGTGGGGTTATTTATGGCGGCGTGTCGTCGTCATGAAATTACCGAGCCGAGTCGCGAAACTACTTCGCCGTTAATTGAAGCATCGGCACTGGCTATGCACATTGGTGCCTCTATAGGCGTTACGCCACGTTTTGCGACCGCGCACTTAACTACG
>NZ_JBFJHD010000284.1:0-3257 GCF_041613455.1 Pseudoalteromonas sp.
CCATGATGGTGCGTGCTAAATGGTAAAAGGCGTCTACGTCGGCAAATATAACGCCTTTTTTTAAGGCGTTTATTAAATCGAGTAACTCGCGCAGGCTTACAGGCAAGCGGTATTCACGTAATTTGAAGAAAAACGCAATCAACATCTTAGCGACGACTCATAAACGCGAGCTTTTCGATTAGGCTTATGTCTTGCTCATTTTTAAGTAATGCGCCAAACATTGGCATTAAACCGCCTTTTTTAGCTTTGTCGTGGAGTGTTTTTGCGTCTATATCTTCTGCCATAAGGAGCTTAAGCCAGTCGAGTAATTCGCTGGTAGATGGCTTCTTTTTAAGACCGTTTGCTTCGCGTAGGTTAAAAAACACTTCGAGTGCTTGGCGTACTAAATCTTGCTTAACGTTAGGGTAGTGCACGTCAATAATTTGCTGCATTTCATCGGCAGATGGAAAATCAATGTAATGAAAAAAGCAGCGGCGTAAAAATGCGTCGGGCAGCTCTTTTTCGTTATTAGAGGTGATGATCACAATAGGGCGCTCTTTTGCTACTACTCGCTCGCTGGTTTCGTAAACATGAAATTCCATTTTATCGAGCTCTAACAGTAGATCGTTTGGAAACTCAATATCGGCTTTGTCTATTTCATCTATTAATAATACAGGGCGTTTACCGTGTTGGTCGGCGTAAGTAAATGCTTGCCACAGTTTGCCTTTAACTATGTAGTTACTAATATTGTGTACGCGCTCGTCGCCCAGCTGGCTGTCGCGCAGGCGCGAAACCGCATCGTATTCATACAAACCTTGCTGCGCTTTGGTGGTCGATTTAATGTGCCACTGAATAAGTTCGGTATCTAAACTTTTTGCCAGCTCTTCAGCTAGCATGGTTTTACCTGTACCCGGCTCACCTTTAATTAAAAGTGGCTTTTCGAGCATAATAGCCGCGTTTACAGCTTGCTTAAGCGCAGAGCTGGCGATGTAATTGTCGGTTGAATTAAATTGCACTTTATTACCTTCTTTTCGTCACAGGTCAGATGAGTTTTTATAATCCTATCATGCCATAGTTAACCGGCTTCACCAAGGTAGCTAAACCGAGGAATAGTTTTGCCATCTTTTTCAACTGTTTCGCTAAACATTTCTAAAGGGCGTGCCCATATACCAAACTCACCGTATAGCGCTTGGTAAATTACCAGTTGCTCACTGGTTTCGCTGTGAGTGGCTACATAAAGCACTTTGTACTGTGCCCCTTTGTAGTGTTGGTATATGCCTGATTTGAGGGAAATTGGTTTTATTGCTGTAGTCATGTTTTGATCTCTTGTATAATTTGTTTCTGCACTTTTAATGCTAACTAATTTGCCAATACTATGAACTATATTACGCTAGATGATTACAAAAAAGCATGGGTTTTTCGCCATAAAGACATGCCTGTTTCAGCCGACGATGCTGCAAACATTAAACCTATGAGCCTTGAGCGCGCAGCTGTACTGTGGACAACTATGGTGAGCCGTGAGTTTGATCACCCAGATTTTTTTGATAAAACAGATTGGTGTGGTCAAGATGAAAGTTATAGCCAAGAAGTAAACTGGGAAAGCGCATGGGAAAACGGCGATGAACAACTTCCCGAAGCTATTTTAGCGCACTTAGATTGGCAAGCTAATACCACAGTTTATTTTTGCATGGCACGCGACAATATTATTGAAACCACCTTTGATGTGTTTAAACGCAACTGGCAAAACTTTATGTTTTTAGCCGACGGCAGTTTACTCATAGGTAAAAAACGCAATACTGTAGTGCAGTTTTTAGAGTCGGGCATAGCTAAATTAGGTGAAAAGCCAAGCGCTTAATTTAGCACTCGGCGCTTAAAAATTATGCAGTACTGTGTTATAAAACATTTACCTAAGTGTTTTTGAGTACGGCAATTGGCAGCAAAAAATGAGCCTGTTGGCGCGCCACAACAAGTTGAAATGTGGCAAGCCGATGCAAAAAAAGTGTTATATGCACAATTGTGTAATGCATTTTATCAACGTGAGGTTCAGCGTTTAGTCGCTGAGCCTAATAGCGATAGGCTGCGTCGCCAATTAAAAAGTCTACCTTATTACATTGAACGTGCTGCCACATTAGTTGCTAATACAAGCTCGCCTTTTAAACTAGATTCGCAAAATGGCTCTTGGCTTGCAAAGCAAAAACCGACCCCACCAGAGATTAACATTCAAGCAAATGAACTTTTTTATCAACATAATGCCAAAGTCGGGTTAATAATTCCTATTTTAGTGCGTAGTGATGAGCAAATTCGCGTTAGAATAGACAGCCTAGACCAAGTAAGCGACAATAAAGTGCATTGTAATGAGCTAGGTTGGTTTGCGTTTTCGGGGCAGGGACTTGAGCTGCCAAACGCGCAATTATTAACGCCGAGTAAAGTGTCATTAACCGCGGCGTGTTGCGGGCACCAATGGCAGTTTTCAAAGCGTTGTTTGCCACGGGTTTTATCGCTGCGCGAAATGCTACTGGCAGGAAGTATAAATTGGCGCAATGTAAAACGATTACAAACGTAACTTGGTTAATTAAATAAGTTTATTTGAATTTAAAATAAGGAGTGTTAAATGCGGTTTTTTCAGGTTGGCTTGTTATGTTTAGCACTGTTTGTGCAGTATAGATTGTGGTTTGGCCATAATGGCGTACAAGACTACACACGTTTAAAAAGTGCGGTTGCATCTCATTTACAAACTAACGAAAAATTGATTAAACGCAATAAAGTATTAACCGCCGATATAGAAGATTTAAAGCTTGGCCATGAAGGCATAGAAGAGCGCGCACGTAACGAATTAGGAATGATTAAAGCGGGCGAAACATTTATACGTGTTTTACCAGCTCAACAATAATATGACAAATAAACCAACTATAGCTGCCATTATACCTGCTGCCGGGGTTGGTAGCAGAATGCAGCATAATGCACCTAAACAGTATATTAAATTAGCAGGTAAAACTATTTTAGAGCATACGCTCACAAAATTATCTGCTTTAGCGCAGCTTAATACAATTGTTGTAGCCCTAAATGAAAACGATCCTTACTTTGAACAATTGCCAGTGATTGATGCGCGCATTGTGCGTACTTGTGGCGGTAAAGAGCGTGCAGATTCCGTTTTAAATAGTTTGCTTTTTTTAGCCGCCAACCCGCCTGACTGGGTACTTGTGCACGATGCTGCCCGCCCGCTAGTTACTATTGACGACATAAATACACTTATAAATGAGTGTATAAGCGCCGATGAA
>NZ_JBFJHD010000285.1:0-3251 GCF_041613455.1 Pseudoalteromonas sp.
TTGGTATGCTGGGTATGCACGGCACCCTAGAAGCCAATAAAGCCATGGCAAACGCCGACGTTATACTCGCTCTAGGTGCCCGCTTTGATGATCGTGTGACTAATAATGTACAAAAATTTTGTCCTAATGCGACTATAGTGCATGTCGATGTTGATCCCACCTCAATCTCTAAAACAATTAAAGCGCATATTCCAGTGGTTGGTTGTTTAGCAACGGTTATTGAGCAATTACAAGCGGGTATAGATAAAAGCAGCATTAACATAGACCGTAGCGCACAAGAAGATTGGTGGCGTCAAATCATCAGCTGGCGTGAGCAAAAATGCCTTAACTACAATACCGATGGTGACAAAATCAAACCACAAGCCGTAATAGAGGCAATGTACCATGCTACCCATGGCGATGCCTATGTCAGCTCAGATGTGGGGCAACACCAAATGTTTGCGGCGCAGTATTACCCGTTTAAACACCCACGTCAGTGGATCAACTCTGGCGGCTTGGGCACCATGGGCTTTGGTCTACCGGCCGCCATGGGGGTGAAGCTTGCTTTTCCCGATAAAGAGTCAATTTGTGTGACCGGTGATGGCTCTATACAAATGAACATTCAAGAGCTTTCCACCTGCTTACAGTACAACTTAGCCGTTAAAGTGGTGTCACTAAATAACCGTTCATTAGGTATGGTGCGACAATGGCAAGATATGATTTACGGCGGACGCCACTCATCTTCATACATGGAATCACTGCCTGATTTTGTCAAGCTGGTCGAAAGTTATGGTCATGTTGGTATCAGAGTCAACACCTTAGCAGAGCTGCAACCGGCTATTGATAAAGCGATGTCGATCACCGACCGCTTAGTGTTTTTAGATATTTTGGTTGATGAAAATGAACATGTATACCCGATGCAAATTAAACTTGGTGGCATTGATGAGATGTGGTTACGAAAAGGAGTAAAAGCATAATGCGTCGTATTTTATCTATATTATTAGAAAACGAACCCGGTGCGCTATCACGAATTGTCGGTTTGTTCTCACAACGCGCCTATAACATTGATAGTTTGACAGTTGGCACCACGGACGATCAGTCTTTATCACGAATCACCATTACCACCATGGGGGACGATCGCATCGTCGAACAAATAACCAAGCAAGTGAATAAGCTGGTTGATGTACTCAAAATTATCGACTTAACCGAAATGAGTCATATAGAGCGCGAGCTACTGCTAGTAAAAGTGTTTGCCCAAGATGAGGTAACCCGCGCTGCCGTCACTCGCGTGGTCGATGTATTTCAAGGCGCCATTTTAGATATGGGTCGCCTAAGCTATAGTCTACAACTGGTGAGTAGCACAGACAAAATAGAATCGTTTTTAGACACTCTGCGCCACGAAACCGATATTATTGAGGTGGTGCGCTCAGGCGCTGTGGGTATTGGCCGTGGTGACAAGGCACTCAAAGCAAGGTAGTGATTTCAAAGCATAAAAAAAGGGCTAGTTAGCCCTTTTTTATTCCACTGTGGTAAACCAACTATTAAGGGTTTACTTGGTCTTTCAGACCTTTACCTGCTTTAAAGCTTGGGATAGTTGCTGCTGCGATTTGGATTTCAGCACCCGTTTGCGGGTTACGGCCAGTACGCGCTGCACGTTCTTTAACTGAGAAAGTACCAAAACCAACTAATGCTACTGAATCGCCTTCTTTTAAAGAAGATGTTACAGCGCCAGTGAACGCGTCAAGTGCACGTGTAGCAGCGGCTTTAGAGATTTCTGCATCAGTAGCAATTTTTTCAACTAATTGAGCTTTATTCATTATTAGATTCCTATTCGTTATTATTTTGCCTTTGCAAAACCTATCTTTATGCATTTTCGCAGAGTTAGCAACAGCAAATTGCATTTTTTGCCGAAAATCTTAAAAAATGACTAAAATTAAAATAATTATTAGTAAAATACAGCGTGTTGAGTTAACCAAAACTTAATTTAAGGGCATTTTAAACACACCCTCAACAAGGCAACATACAGCTAAAGTTTTTCAATTACTAACGTCACCTGGCCAACTTCAACGCCAAACTTAACAATCGAGGTGCGATTTATCAAGCGATTAGCGCTGACTAAGTACATCCAATCATCAAAGTTTACTGTTAACGTGCTGTCATCGTAGGGCAGCTCAACATCATAATTCCAATGAAACACACTGCCCGCACTTTCCCCAGTCGCAGTGCCTAACACATCAGCAGCAGTGCCCGTTAAGCTGTTGTCTGAATTGAGAGTGATATACCAAATGCGTTTTTGTGTTTGCCCATCATCATAAATAAAGTCTTCTTCAATTACGCCCTTGTTACCGTCCCAACTGGCGTGCATATCCACCACCAGCTTACGGGTTAACTCGCCTTTAAAGTCTTGTACCACGCCATACGCTTGCAAATCACCGGTAAAAAAGCGTTTAAAGTTAAACTCAGGAGAACTGTTATTATAATGCTCAACGTGCGGAGCCGAACAGCTGATCAAACAGCATGACAAAACTAGCAACAGCGTCACTTTTAGCGTATTAACCATTATTATAACTCTCCTAGTAATTGCTTTCTTAATTTGGGCTCTGAGGTATGCTCGCTAAGCCAAATAGCCAAAAATTGGTCTGCAAAATCAGCATCTTCTATATGGCCTAATTTTTCACCATTGTGGAAAAAAACACTCTGCCCTTGCTGATCTGTCTGTAAAGTTAACGACTCACCCTTGTTAATATTAGGCCACAGCGCCAATAGCCTATCGGCATACCGCGCTGTTAACTGCTGCTTGCCTAAATGTTGCCATTGCTCGTTAGTCGCTTTGACTATGTCTTTAGCGCTGAAATCACGTAAATACGTTAGAGTGAACTTGATTGGGTGGTCACCGGGTTGGTAAACACCTGTGGGGGTAAACAAACTCGCATCGTAAATATCCCAAAATAAATACTTCATCCGTGCTTCGCCCACTTTATTAAAGTTAACCTCAGCCACAGTGTAGCTACTGTGAGCGAAAAGACACAACAACACGATTATAAGCAAATATTTCACCAGCGTACTCCTGTAACAACATCAGTGGATATCTACGTTTGTTGTGCCAATAGCGATCAGTGCGCTAGCCAATGGGGTATTTTTTTATTAATAAAAATAATGCTGGTAAAAACACTGGCCCATAATGCGCCATAACATAGCCAAAACCACGCTAGCGGTACACCTAAGCCTAACACCTCAAAGCGTGCGCCCGCCCAGTAACTGGCTGGTGCAAA
>NZ_JBFJHD010000286.1:0-3233 GCF_041613455.1 Pseudoalteromonas sp.
ACCGCGATTAAGCCTTGGCAAAATATTCCTATTGTTAGCTGGTTATTACTAAAAGGTCGATGCGCAAATTGCAGTACCCCTATTTCCGTTCGTTACCCTATTGTAGAAGCACTGACCGCCTTATTAAGCCTAGTTGTTGCATACACCTTAGGCGCGACTGAGCAGGCACTGCTATACATTGTTATTACTTGGGCGTTAGTGGCGCTCACCTTTATTGATATTGACCACATGCTGCTGCCCGATCAACTTACCTTACCGCTAGTGTGGCTAGCACTGCTTGCCGCTGTATTAGGTTTTACTGTACCCCCCGCTAATGCCATTATTGGTGCTGCCTGTGGTTATTTAAGCCTATGGAGCGTATTTTGGTTATTTAAGTTATTAACCGGTAAGGAAGGCATGGGCTATGGCGACTTTAAACTGCTTGCAGTGTTTGGCGCTCTGCTAGGTTGGCAGTCGTTACTCACCATCATTTTACTCTCAAGCGTGGTGGGGGCTGTTATTGGTATTGCACTGCTCAGCATTCAGGGCAAAGACAAAGCCACCCCCATTCCATTTGGCCCTTACCTGGCTATTGCCGGCTGGATCACTATGCTGTGGGGCACAGAGCTGCAACACAGCTATTTTAATTTAATCGGTTATTAATATGCGCAATAAGACAAATATTAATAACTGGGTGCTTGGCTTAACCGGCGGTATTGGTTGTGGTAAAACAGCCGTGAGCAATATGCTCGCAGAGCTAGGTATTTGCATTGTGGATGCCGATATTATTGCCCGTCAGGTGGTTGAACCTGGCAGTGAAGGGCTTAATGCAATAATAACGCACTTTGGCAGCGACATATTACTGCCCGACGGGTCGCTGAATCGCAGTAAATTGCGTGAGCTTATATTTAGCAATAATGAGCATAAAAACTGGCTTAATAACTTGCTGCACCCACTTATTCGCCAGCAAACGTTAACCGAGTTAAATAATGCCACCAGCCCATATGCGGTGTTAGTGGCCCCGCTGCTGTTTGAAAACAAGCTGGATGTTTATTGCGACCATACCTTGTTAATAGATGTACCTAAAGATGTACAAATTGCGCGCACCATAAAACGTGATAATATTAGCTTAACGCAAGTTAACAGCATTATTGCTGCGCAAATGTCGCGCGCAGAAAAACAACAAAAAGCAAACGACATATTAAATAATGATCGCGACCTAGCACTGGTCAAAAAGGACTTAATAGCGTTACATAATAATTATTTACAGCTTTGCTGCAAAGATAGTTAAATCAGCTTAAAGATGGCGTTAGCGAACAAAAACAGTTATAAATTATATTATTAACTGTTTTAATTAATAAAATTCATCTAGATTGCGATGAATAATATTATCCCCCTCTTTTTTCTGATAAATTGCTAACTATTGAAGGATTTAAACAGGTGCGCAATGAATATTAACTCACCGTTATTGAGAAAATTTATTACTCTTGGCCGCGTGGATGCCAACTTAGTTAAAGCGAGACAGCAGGAATTCTCGTCAACGGCTGAAATGATTGCTAAGTGCGGAAAAATAGACAGTAAAGATTTAGCAACCCAATGCATTGACCTATTTAGAGTGCCTTTTTTCGATTTAAAAGACTTCAATACCGCACTTATAGATCCCGAGCTGGTAAAAGAAAAGCTGATCCGCAAACACCACATTTTACCGCTAATTAAAAAAGGCCGAAAAGTATATATAGCCGCGTCTGATCCCACCGATTATGGTGCCTTTGAAAACTTTGAATTTAGCACCGGCTTATCGTGCGAAGTGGTGGTGGTAGACTACCTTCAACTTGAACAAAAAATAGAGCAACTACTTGATGCCGCGGGCAGCTTAAATTTATCAGACGACGAATTTAAAGAGTTTGCCGAGCTTGATGCAGTTGACAACAAAGAGTCGGGCTTAAATGCCGATGACGATAAAGACGATGCCCCCATCATTGTTTACATTAATAAAATTTTAATGGATGCGATTAAAAAAGGCGCCTCGGATTTACACTTTGAACCCTACGAGCATAAATACCGTATACGCTTTAGAATTGACGGCATTTTACATGAAGTAGCCACACCGCCAAACACCTTAGCCACTAAGCTGTCGGCGCGTATTAAAGTGATGTCGCGCCTCGATATTGCCGAAAAACGTAAACCCCAAGATGGCCGTATCAAATTAAAAATAACCGAACGTAAAAGCATCGACTTTCGTGTCAGCACTATGCCAACGCTATGGGGCGAAAAAATTGTAATGCGTATTCTTGATTCATCCAGTGCCATGCTAGGCATTGATGTATTGGGTTACGAACCGGAACAAAAAAAGCTCTATACCGACGCACTAGATCAACCTCAAGGCATGATATTGGTAACCGGCCCTACCGGCTCAGGTAAAACCGTGTCGCTTTATACTGGCCTAAATATACTCAACCAACCGGAGCGTAATATTAGTACCGCCGAAGATCCGGTTGAAATTAACTTAGAAGGTATTAACCAAGTACAAATTAATACCAAAGCCGATATGACCTTCGCTAACGCACTACGAGCCTTTTTACGTCAAGATCCCGATGTGGTAATGGTAGGTGAAATACGTGATCTAGAAACCGCCGAAATATCAATTAAAGCGGCGCAAACAGGTCACTTAGTGTTATCAACCCTGCATACCAACTCGGCGCCTGAAACCATTACTCGTTTATTAAACATGGGCGTGCCTGCCTATAACGTAGCCAGCTCCATTAGCTTAATTATCGCGCAGCGCTTAGCCCGTCGCTTATGCCCTAAGTGTAAAACGCCGGAACACCTTCCCGAACAAGAGCTTATTCGCCAAGGTTTTAGTGAACAGCAAATTAGCGAAATGACGCTATACGCGCCAAAAGGCTGCGAACATTGTACCGATGGCTATAAAGGCCGAGTGGGCATTTACGAAGTAATGCAAATTACCCCCGAAATTGCCCAAATAATTATGCGCGGCGGTAATTCGTTAGAAATAGCCGAAGTGTCGTTAAAAGCAGGTTTTAATAATTTACGTTTATCGGGTATTCGTAAAGCCGCCGATGGCATGACCTCACTGGCTGAAATAAACCGGGTTACTAGTTTTTAATATCAGGTATCAGATTTCAGCTATCAGCGTTCAGTAAGAGATAAAACCTAGGACCTAAAGCCTAGAACCTAGCACCTAATCCCGTTTCAGGTGTCAGGTGTCAGGTGTCAGGTGCCAGGTGCCAGGT
>NZ_JBFJHD010000287.1:0-3228 GCF_041613455.1 Pseudoalteromonas sp.
CTGTCAGCAATTAAGTAACTATTACTTATCAGCAGTGGGATTGAGTAAACAGTAAGTTGAGTATTAAATTATATGACTTTATGAGTAAGTTTGTAGGTTTGTTAGTTTTTAAAACAATGGGGAAATATAAGAGATTGGAGCGGCACACGAGGCTCGAACTCGTGACCTCGACCTTGGCAAGGTCGCGCTCTACCAACTGAGCTAGTGCCGCATTAAAGAGTAGTCAGTAATTTGTCCGTTGCTGCGCGACGGGTCGCGTTCAACATCCTGGCAACTGAGCTAGTGCCGCATTATATTTAAACAACTCAAACACACTAACCCCGCGGGGGTTATCGTCTTAAGCGGGGCAGGATTCTACAATAATATCGTGTGTTTGCAAGTGTTTTTTATAAATTAAAAAACTTTTCTCTGTAGACCTTTAATTCCATAATTGAATCTTTAATGTCGTCTAGCGCGAGATGTGAGCCTTTTTTGTTCACTTGTGCTAATACCTCTGGCTTCCAGCGACGTGCAAGCTCTTTAACGGTACTAACATCTAAGTTGCGATAATGGAAAAAGTCTTCCAGTTCACGCATATACTTATTCATAAAACGACGGTCTTGGCCTATTGAGTTACCACACATAGGTGAAGCGCCAGCAGGCACCCATTGCTTTAAAAACGCCAGCGTTTGCTCTACAGCGTAAGCCTCGTCATAAGAGCTTGCCTTACAGCGCGCAGTTAACCCTGACTTGCCATGCTGAGTTGTACACCACTCGTCCATACCATCAAGTAATTCATCACTTTGATGAATGGCAATCGTGGGACCTTCAGCTAATATATTCAAATCAGCATCAGTGACAACGGTTGCAATTTCGAGTATTTTATCGGTCTCAGGTTCGAGTCCGGTCATTTCAAGATCGAGCCAAATTAAGTTTGATTTATTAATAGTCATAATTACCTAAGCGGTGCTTTCCTTTAGATCCAGCGCATTTCGATATATCATATTAGCATCATACGTCGAGCTAAAGCTTTTTTAAATAAAAGCCGACTTTTAACTAAGGTTATAGGCCTCAATGGCAAAACAGAAAAAATTAAGTAAAGGCCAATCGCGTCAGATCAAGGCCAACCATCAAAAGCGTATTAACAGTGCGAGCGAGCGCTCGGCCAAAAAAGGCGCGCAACAATGGCAAACCGATAATTTAGGTCAGGTTGAAAATGCCATTGTGATCAGTCGCTTTGGCCAACATGCCGATGTTGAGACCGCTAATGGCGATGTGCTGCGCTGTAATATTCGTCGCACGGTATCTAATCTAGTCTGTGGCGATGAAGTATTATTTCGCCGCGCCAAAGTAAGCGAAGGCGACTTAGCCGGTGTGATTGAAGCTACACAAGAGCGCCGTTCGCAACTGACCCGCCCCGACTTTTACGACGGCGTGAAAGTTATTGCAGCCAATATAGACCAAATACTTATGGTGTCGGCAGTCTTGCCTGAGTTTACGCCAAGTATTATCGACCGTTACCTTATCGCCTGTGAAGATATGGGGATTGAGCCTATTTTAGTGCTCAATAAAATCGATTTAATTGATGCCGACGGTTTAAGCGAAATTCAACAGATACTCGATATTTACCGTAATCTCGACTACCAAGTATTGCTGGTAAGTAACATTACTGGTGAAGGCATAGATGAATTAAAAGATATTTTAGTGGGCAAAAATAATATTTTTGTTGGCCAAAGTGGTGTGGGTAAATCAACACTGGTCAATACCGTATTACCCAACGCGGAAATACTAACCAAAGAAGTATCCGAAAACAGTGGCTTAGGACAACACACCACCACAGTATCGCGCCTGCACCATTTACCTACCGGCGGTAATTTAATCGACTCGCCCGGCATACGTGAATTCGGCTTATGGCATTTAGAAGTTGAACGAGTAACGTGGTGCTTTAAGGAGTTTAGAGAATTTATTGGCGGCTGCCGCTTTAGAGACTGTAAACACTTAAACGATCCAGGCTGTATTATTAAACAAGCTGTGGCCGACGGCGATATTTCGCAGTTGCGCTTTGACAGCTACCACCGAATTTTAGAAACAATGGCCGATGGCCGTGCCGGTGCACGAGCACCGCGCGTTTAATTTAGGGAACAATCAGTGAGTTTAGATAAATTTAAAATTGCAATGCAGTACGCAATGCCAAAGCACTTTATTTCACGCGTAGTCGGAAAACTCGCCGCCGCTAAAGCGGGTGCATTAACTACCGCGTTAATTAAACTGTTTATCAAGCAATACAAAGTAGATATGAGCGAAGCTAAATACCCCGACCCAGCTCATTATGAAAGCTTTAATGAATTTTTTACCCGTCCGTTAAAAGACGGTGTACGCCCTATGGTTGAAAGTGACGATATCATTATTCACCCCGTAGACGGTGCTATTAGCCAACTTGGCGATATTGTTGATGGTCAGTTAATTCAAGCCAAAGGCCACGACTACAGCCTACAGGCATTACTGGGCGGCTCAGAGCAAGACACCGCGCCTTTTTTAGGCGGTAAATTTGCCACTATTTATTTAGCCCCTAAAGACTACCACCGTATTCATATGCCGATTAACGGCACCTTAAGTAAAATGATTTACGTGCCGGGCGATTTGTTTTCAGTAAACCCACTGACTGCGCAAAATGTGCCTAATTTATTTGCCCGTAATGAGCGTGTAGTGGCTATTTTTGAAACCGAAATCGGCCCGCTTGCCATGGTACTGGTTGGCGCAACGATTGTTGCCAGCATCGAAACTATTTGGGCTGGTACAGTAACACCACCCGCAGGTAGCGATGTGTTTAGTTGGAATTACCCAACCAAGGGCGATAATGCCATTACCCTGAAAAAAGGCGCAGAAATGGGCCGCTTTAAACTAGGCTCTACCGTGGTGCTTGCTTGGGGTAAAGATCAAGCCGATATTCTTGACGACCAATTACCAGAAACAGTGACACGTTTAGGCACCGCCTTTGCAAAAATTGATGATTAAGACATAGCTGTCAGGTATCAGGTATCAGGTATCAGGTATCATGTATCAGGTATCAGGTATCAGGTTAGTGAAATTAAACACCGCGTTTAGTGCAATAAACGCGGTGTTTTATTTTTCAGCGAGTTAAAAATTCAATATGCTCGGGCGTCGGGCTTCGGGCTTCGGGCTTCGGGCTTCGGGCTTCGGGCTTCGCAAGTGATTTTGCACCACAGAGAGCACCGAGGCGCTGCGCGC
>NZ_JBFJHD010000288.1:0-3215 GCF_041613455.1 Pseudoalteromonas sp.
ACGGCGCCAATTCGCCTTGGTTTCGCAACAGGTGGTGCTGTTTAACGATTCGATTGCGAATAATATATGTTATGGCTTGCAGCGTGACATTTCTTCGCAAGAACTGCTCGAGGTCGCGAAACAAGCGCATGTGTGGGAGTTTGTTAAAGATTTACCGGAACAGTTAAATACCATGGTGGGTGAAAACGGGGTGATGCTCTCAGGAGGGCAACGTCAGCGTATCGCTATTGCGCGCGCAATCTTAAAAGATGCTCCGATTTTAATTTTAGATGAAGCAACGTCTGCGCTCGATACAGAGTCAGAAAAATTGATTCAACAGGCGCTGGAAACACTGATGAAAGACAAAACGTCAATTGTTATTGCGCACCGTTTATCTACTATTGAAAACAGTGACCGCATTTATGTGATAGACAATGGCCGAGTGATTGAAAGCGGCACCCATAGCACACTATTAGCCAATGATGGCACCTATGCCGCGTTATGCAAAATGCAGTTTGGTGAGCAAGGGTGAGTAAAATAGAGCAGAGCTGGTATCGGCCGGTTAGCTTAATTACGCTGTTGTTATTACCGCTATCAGGGGTGTTTTGGTTAATTTCGACATTGCGTAAACAGCTTTATAAAAGCGGTGTGTTGCAGCAATTTAACTGTAATATACCGATTATTGTGGTGGGTAACATCAGTGTTGGCGGCAATGGTAAAACACCGTTTGTGCTATGGCTGTATAACTATTTAACCGAGCAAGGGCTGTCGGTGGGTATTATTAGTCGCGGTTATGGGGGAAAATCTGCCCACTATCCATTGTTAGTTAATCAGCATAGTTGCTCAGCTGAAGCGGGGGATGAGCCTATTTTGCTGTATCATAGGCTAAAGTGCCCGCTTGCTGTGGGCCCAAATCGACAGCACAATATCGCGTTACTGGAAAAACAGTTTCAGCTTGACGTTATTATCTCTGATGATGGTATGCAACATTATAAAATGCCACGCAGCATAGAATGTTGTATTGTTGACAGCGTACGCCGTTTTGGTAATGGCTTATTAATGCCGGCCGGACCGCTGCGCGAAACGAAACAGCGCTTAAACAGTGTCGATATTGTGATCGAAAATGGCGGCGATGCGCCGTGTAATTATCAACTACAGGCTGGAAAGCTGAAAACAGTTGCGACTAATTTACCCGCGGCTCAGCCGGTGTTAGCAGGGCATGCTGTGAGTGCGATTGGTAATCCACAGCGCTTTGAACAATCGCTACAAGCGCAAGGGATCACAGTGTTATCGACTCACCATTATCGTGACCATTATGCTTATAGTGCCGACGATTTTACCCAGTTTGCGCAACAGCCGGTGTTGATGACAGAAAAAGACGCGGTTAAATGTCGCCGTTTTGCACAGCCTAACTGGTATTATTTACCCGTTGATGCAAAACCTTCAGCGGCTGTGATCAATCAATTAAATTTATTATTAACACAAAAAGGGATCCTCAATGGCCTTTGATACAAAATTACTCGAAATTATTGCCTGTCCTGTGTGTAAGGGGAAATTGCGCTTTGATAAAGAAAATAGTGAACTGATCAGCACCGCCGCTAAGTTAGCGTACCCGGTGATTGATGATATTCCGGTATTATTAGAAAATGAAGCGCGCGAATTATCACTTGAAGAGGTTGAAAAGTGGAATTCGTAGTTGTTATTCCGGCGCGTTACGCGTCGAGTCGTTTGCCGGGTAAACCATTAGCCGATATTTGTGGTAAGCCGATGATTCAACATGTGTATGAAAAAGCATGTTTATCGGGGGCCTATAAAGTGGTTATTGCCACCGATCATCAAAAAGTATTTGATACGGTAAGCAGCTTCACCAGCAATGTACTAATGACCCGTGAAGATCACCAATCTGGCACTGAACGTTTAGCCGAAGTGGTGGAGTTACTTAATTTAGATGACGATACTATCGTGGTGAACGTACAAGGCGATGAGCCGTTATTGGCGCCAGAAAACGTCTCACAAGTAGCTACATTGCTAAATGAGTCAACCGCGCCAATGGCAACATTAAGCGTGGCGATTGAAGCGCGTGATGAGGTGTTTAATCCCAATGCGGTTAAAGTGGTTAGTGATATTAATAAAAATGCTTTGTATTTTTCTCGCGCCAGTATCCCGTTCGACCGCAATGCGATGATGGGGCAGACGAGCCCACTTAATTTAACCCCTTTTCAGCGTCATGTCGGTATTTACGCTTATCGAGCAGGCTTTATTAAACAGTATATTGAGCTGAGTGTATCGCCGCTAGAGCTGATTGAGTCCCTTGAGCAATTACGAGTGTTATATCATGGCTATCATATCAAGATTGAGCAAGCGCAGATTGCTCCTCACGCGGGTGTTGACACTCCAGAAGATTTAGCCAAAGTGATTGCGCATATAGAAAACCAGCGCACGTGAGCCAAGCAACAACCAGCAATATAAATGTTGTTTATTGTCATAACGACTTTTATATATTAGAAAAACCCGCCGGTGTTAACTTTCACTCCGAAGACGGCCCAGGCTTTGTGGTGCTTGCAGAACAACAGTTTGCTGAAAAGTTATATGCAGTGCATCGCTTAGATAAAGTGACCTCGGGGGTAATTATACTGGCACGTAATAAGGCTGCCGCTGCACGCTTTACGCGATTATTTACCGAGCGGCGCATTAATAAATATTATTTAGCTGTCAGTGACGCTAAAGCCAAGAAAAAGCAAGGCTGGGTGAAAGGCGATATGGCTAAATCGCGCCGTGGTACCTATAAATTATTGCCCACGATGAATGATCCGGCCATCAGTCGCTTTTATTCTTTTAGCTATAAGCCGGGTTTTCGAGGCTATATTTTAAAGCCTTTTTCGGGTAAAACGCACCAATTACGGGTGGCGTTAAAAAGCATAGGTGCGCCTATTTTAGGTGATAGCGCTTATGCGGGATCGCCCAGTGAACGCACCTACCTGCATGCCTTTGCGGTTGATTTTTTATGGCATGAACAGCCAATGCAATTTACGCTGTTACCCAATAATGGCAGCGAATTTGCGCAATTAATAGCCGATGATGATTTTCAAGCCTGGCAAACGCCATGGCAACTGGATTGGTAAATGACTGAAAAAGTAACAGACATCCGCTTTGGCGGGATCAAACGTTTATATGGCCAGCAACAATTTGACTGGTTACAACAGGCGCATTTTTGCGTAATTGGCATTGGCGGTGTA
>NZ_JBFJHD010000289.1:0-3186 GCF_041613455.1 Pseudoalteromonas sp.
AATTATTGCCGATGAGCCCACCTCGGCGCTTGACGCCAACAATCGGCAAAGCTTTATTAACTTATTGTTTGAGCAAGCCAAACACGCCAATAGTACCTTAGTGTTTGTGAGCCACGATGAAAGCCTGCAACCGCTATTTAATCGCAGCATCGATTTAGTTAGCTTACAGGCGGCCTCATGATTTTACTAAAACTAGCCTATAAAAGCCTATTAAACCGTCGCGCTAGCGTACTCCTTACCTTACTGACTATTGCGATTAGCGTGATGTTATTGCTCAGTATTGAGCGCGTACGCGTCGACGCGAAAAGTAGTTTTAGTAATACCATTTCGAGCACCGATTTAATTGTTGGCGCACGTACCGGCGACATTCAATTACTGCTCTCATCGGTTTTTAGAATTGGCCACAACAACAATGGCGTAAGCTGGCAAAGCTATCAATACATAAGCGAGCAACGCGGGGTAAAGTGGAGTATTCCCATTAGCCTTGGCGACAGCCACAAGGGCCATGCTGTACTTGGCACCACGCTTGACTACTTTAACCATTACCGCTTTGCAAAAAAGCAGCCGCTGAGCTTTAGCCAAGGACGCGCCTATAATGCCGTTAACCAAGTGGTGCTTGGCAGCGATGTTGCCAATAAATTGGGTTATACGCTGAATCAACAGGTGGTTATTTCCCATGGTATGGGCAACACCAGCTTTCATCATCATGACGACAACCCATTTACTATAGTGGGCATTTTAAAGCCTACCGGTACCCCGGTTGATAAAACCCTGCATATTCCGCTGGCAGCGATTGAGTTAATTCATGGCGGCCATAGCGCCAAACACGACGAACACGACGAACACGACGAACACGACGAACACGAGCATGGTCATAATCATGACCATCCGCAAAACCTAGCGCATGAATTAGTGGGTCACCCACAGCAAATTACCGCCTTTTTAATGGGCTTTGACTCGCCACTTTATACTCTGCAAATTAGGCGCAATATCAATCAATATAAACCAGAAGCCCTGCTGGCTATTATGCCTACGGTCACGTTAAAAGAACTCTGGGAAATGCTCGCCATAGTCGAAAAAATACTGCTGTTGTTTTCGGTGGTAGTAGTGATTATTAGCCTACTGGGCATGCTAACCACACTACTGGCTAATTTGAGTCAGCGGCGTAGAGAGCTTGCCATATTGCGTTCGGTCGGCGCCCGACCTTGGCAATTATTCACCCTCATTAGTATTGAGTCGTTACTCACGACTTTGCTGGGTTGCGTGCTTGGCTGTGTGTTATTTTACGCCCTGATGTTTGGCGGCGCCGGTTACTTACAAAGTCACGCGGGAATTAGCATTAACATCGCTATGCTGTCTTACTATGAACTCACCCTAATAGGCGTTATTATGGCGGCAGGCTTTATTATTGGTTTAATACCGGCTACTCGCGCGTACTTTTACTCACTCAGCGATGGCATGAGCATAAAAATATAACTAGGATAAACATGGCGTTTTATAAAACAACTTTTCAATCTATCGCGTGGTTAAGCTTAGTGCTTGCAAGCTTTGTTAGCAGCGCTAATCCACCCAAAGACATTTTTTGGGAAGATCTGATCCCTAAAGGCCATGTCCAAATAGATACTCAAGCGCAAGCTAATCACGAAGGCAGCGAACAAAACTGGGTGCAACCCGACTTAGATGCACCGGTAGTAAAAGCACTCGATGGTACATCGGTCAGCCTGCCCGGCTTCGTAGTGCCTCTTGAGGGCGACAGCGAAGTGATCACCGAGTTTTTGCTGGTGCCCTACTTTGGCGCGTGTATTCACGTACCGCCCCCGCCACCGAACCAAATAGTTCATGTAACCATTAAAGGCGGCGTACCCATCGACAGCCTATACGACGCCATCGTGGTCACCGGCATTATCACCACGCAAACGTGGTCAGGCGAAATAGCCCAAGTAGGCTATAAAATGCAAGCCGTCGGCGTCGCCCCGTTTGAACTTTAACCCGTAAAAGGGTTACTTCTGACACTTCCCACAAAACACGGTGCTTCTTTGCCCTTGGCGTATTTCTTGTAACTCGTTGTTACATACTAAACAGGGTTGGCCTTTACGGCCGTACACTAACAGCTGTTGTGCAAAGTAGCCTGGTTTGCCATCGCTTTGCGCAAAGTCTTTCAACGTAGTGCCACCTTGCGTGATGGCCGCGGCCAGTATGTCTTTAATTATGGGTATCAGCATTTCGTAACGCTTAAGCGACACCTTTCCGGCTTCACGTCGCGGGTCTATACCGGCTTTAAATAACGATTCATTGGCATAAATATTACCCACGCCCACCACCACGGCGTTGTTCATAATAAACTGCTTTATCGCCACCTTTTTATTACGCGATTGCTGATAAACACGTTTGGCAAAAAAATCATCGGTCAGTGGTTCGGGGCCTAAGCTTGCCAGTAATTTATGCACCTCATTCGGTTGTTGCCATAAACAACAACCAAAACGGCGCGGATCGTTTAAGCGCAGCGCCTTGCCATTGGCAAAAATAAATTCTACATGGTCATGTTTTTTGAGCGGCTCGTCGGCATCAACTACACGTAAGTTACCCGACATGCCTAAATGCAAAATAGTACAGCCCACCTCACAATGTAACAGTAAATACTTAGCGCGACGTTCAATACTATTAACGACTAAACCCTCTAGCTGATAAACATCGTCGGGAACTGGCCAGCGCATACTGGCATTATGAATATTTACCTTAGCCACAACTTGGTTTAACACATGGGGCGTAATGCCCATGCGGCTTACTTCTACCTCAGGTAATTCAGGCATTTATATTCTCACTTTACGAAAAATCAAAACTCGGAAACAACTGCTTAGCAAGCGCTAAATCTAATGATAAGGTACGCTGGGTATTTTTTTCGAGCAAATAATAGTGGCTATCATTACGGTATAATAAGTACAGCCAAGGTAATGGCTCGCCCGCTAATTCAAACGTGGCCACCGACAGCGGCGCTTTAGGCTTAAATACCACCGCTTCATTCACTGCCATTAACTGCGCGCTTTGCCATAAGTTAATTAATTCACCTAATTGCTGCTCATTACCTTGCCATAGCAGTGGCACATTTGGTTGCAAGGCTGTGCTGCGCCAACCGGTGCCTATACGCTCTATTTTTTGATCAACAAAGCTCAGCGTTAATACAAAGCT
>NZ_JBFJHD010000290.1:0-3102 GCF_041613455.1 Pseudoalteromonas sp.
CCGAACTTCGCCGCTCCAAAACACAGCTACAACAAATCAAAGGGCTTATAAAAATTACAGCTCCCATAATGATTGGGCAATATATGCTGCCGGTTGCATTAGCTGAATTTAAAGATCTGCATCAGGACGTTGATTTAGCAATTTCACTTATGAATCGTAAAGTAGAGCTGGTGGAAGAAGGCTTTGATTTAGCTATACGCGTAGGGCACTTAAACGACTCAACAATGGTCGCGCGTAATATTGGTAATATGCACTTTAAAACGGTAGCAAGCCCTCACTATATTAACACTCACGGCATGCCCAGTACGCCTAAAGATCTTAAAAACCATCAATGTTTAATAAATACCGCAGTAACTAATGCCAAGCGATGGTCGTACTTAATTGACGGAAAAAGCACAGTAATAAAAGTAGCTGGTAGCCTTGAAGTTAACGATTCTCAAAGCTTAAAAGCCTTTGCTATAGCTAATCAAGGTATTGCTCAGCTGCCTAGTTTTTACGTTGATGCGGCAATTCAATCCGGTGAGTTAATAGAAATATTAAGCGATTATGTGCCAAGCCCATTACCCGTGAATTTACTCTATCCATCGCAACGTTTATTAAGCCCAACTGTCCGCGCTTTGGTGGACTATTTAGTGCCATTTTTAAATCAACAAAAGCAAAAGTGGTAGGCTTAATTAGCGCTAAAACTTCAAACTAAAAATAGATAAAACCAGTGAAAAGTGAAGTGGCCCTTCATAGTTGGGCATCTAGCTTAAATGGGATTGATTATTGTAGAGCCTTCAGTAATAGTGGTTATAGAGCAAACTAATTATGTTCTCAATAATACATAAGGGCTCGTGCTCATCAATATTATAAAACCAATAAATATAATAAGGACAAACAGGATGAAAAAATCACTAATTTCAATAGCGTTGGGCTTTGCTGCCCTTAGTGCGTTTAATGCCAATGCAAACATTGATCAGCAAGTTAAAAAGATAGAGCAACAGGTTATTGATTGGCGACGTGATTTTCATCAAAACCCTGAGCTTGGAAATCGCGAAACCCGCACAGCAGGTATTGTCGCTAAGCACTTAAAGTCGCTGGGTATGGAAGTACAAACAGGGATTGCTTATACAGGTGTTGTGGGGCTATTAAAAGGTGCAAAGCCAGGCCCGACAGTAATGCTACGCGCAGATATGGACGCGCTGCCAGTTACTGAAAAAGCAGATGTTGATTTTAAATCAACTAAAACCACTAATTACCGTGGTGTAGATGTAGGCATAATGCATGCTTGTGGTCACGACACACACGTGGCTATGCTAATGGGCGCTGCACAAGTGCTTGCAAACATGAAAGATGAGCTACACGGTAATATTATGTTTGTATTTCAGCCTGCAGAAGAAGGCGCACCAGAGGGGGAAGAGGGTGGCGCTGAGCTAATGCTTAAAGAAGGCATATTTAAACAATACAAACCAGAGGCTGCTTTTGGGTTACACATAACATCTAGTTTGCACAGCGGTAAAATTGGTTATAGAAGTGGCCCTGCAATGGCCAGTGCAGACCGATTTGAAATAACAGTACATGGCAAGCAGGCACACGGCTCTGCACCGTGGACTGGGGTTGACCCCATTGCCGCAGCTGCGCAAATAGTAACAGGCGTAAATCATATTGTTAGTCGCCAAATCAACATTACCAAAGAGCCTGCTATTGTCTCGTTTGGAAAAATAGCGGGTGGGGTACGTAATAATATTATTCCTGAAGAAGTCGAAATGGTAGGCACAATTCGTAACTTTGATATGGATAACCGAGCACAAATATTTGAAAAAATAAAAACCACAGCCACGCACATTGCTAAATCGTCAGGTGCTACTGCAGAGGTACACATTCACGAAGGTTATCCGGTAACGATTAATAACCCAAAGTTAACTGCGCAAATGTTACCTAGCCTTAAAAAAGCAGCAGGTAATGAAAACGTAGTTGAAATGGGAAAAATAACCGGCGCAGAAGATTTTTCGTTTTACGCATTAGAAGTGCCGAGTGTATTTGTATTTTTAGGCGGTACACCAAGTGAGCAAGATTTAAATACAGTGGCTAGTAATCACTCACCTTATTTTTATGCCGACGAATCATCGTTTAAAGTAGGCACTAAGGCGCTTAGCCTGTTAGCTGTTGATTATTTAAACGCACATAAAAGATAGCTTAAACACACCACGTTACGCTATTAGCTTAACGTGGTATTGCTGTTTTATTTAAAACATCGGATCATGTTTTTAGCACTTGTTCAACGTTGAAAATCACTCTCAAAAATTAAAAATCTAACCGAACATACAAATGAACCGGCGAGCAGTTTTTTTATATTTTAAAAATAATGAATCGATATTGCCGGTCTTATATCTCGATTCAATCTTCATAAGCATTAAGGATTTAAATAATGGAAATTACTGGAAGCTGTTACTGTGGTGAAATTAAATACCAAGCAAAGTCTCAAAATAACAACGCACTTGTTTGCCATTGTAGCGATTGCCAACGTATGTCGAGCGGCCCATTTAGAGCAGTCATAATTGCAGAGCCAAATTCGGTCGTGTTTACCCAAGGTGAGCCAAAAGAGTTTGTTAAAACAGCGCAAAGCGGTAACAAGCGTGCGCAAGGTTTTTGTGGCACATGTGGTACAACACTTTATGCAACTAACGAAGCTAAAGCTGACCGTGTATATGGCTTGCGTATTGGTGCAGTTGATCAGCGTGATCAGTTTACGCCAACAGCACAAATTTGGGCTAAATCAACATTGAGCTGGTTGAGCGGCTTACACGAAGTACCTGCGTTTGATACAACCCCACAAAACTAGTTATTTGGGGTTATCAGTATTACTTTTTAGTAAGCGGTTTGAAATTTATTTAACCAAATGACTGTCTACTTATAAGTCAGTCATTTGGAGAATAATATGTGTAGTTCACCTAAAAGCAGCCGAGCAGTGAAAAAAACAGCCATTAGTTTTAATGATGAGCTTACTCAAGAGCAGCGCTTGCGTTTTGCTGCAAAAGCTAATTTAGCACAAGAGCGCCGTGAACAGCGCGAAGCAACGAATAAACGCTATGAGCAAAAGCACGCGAGTAGTAAACCTTC
>NZ_JBFJHD010000291.1:0-3077 GCF_041613455.1 Pseudoalteromonas sp.
CTGGGGAGAAGCTATCAATACGTTGCACCTTCGCAGATGCATCATCAACAGGATGTCCTACAGGATGAGGACGCGCGGACTTTAGCAAAAGCCTGCTCACTAGTACAATAAAATTCTCGATAAAAAGTGGATATTGACCAATCCGTAACTATTTAATACAGGCCATTGCTTTTGTTAACTTTTATTTAACCAAAGCGGCGACTACAACGGCTTGCGGCGCGCACTTTAAAGCCAATAAAAAAGTGCCCTTAGGCACTTTTTAAAACACGTTATTACTACAGATTAATGCGGCTGGCGTTAATGGGCTTGTTCCCAGTTATCACCCTCATCGGCTTCTACGATGAGCGGTACATCCAATTTAGCGGCTTGCGACATCAACTCACAAATTTGTGTTGTATAAGCTGCTACACAATCGGCTTTAATTTCAAACACCAGCTCATCGTGCACTTGCATTAATAGTTTAATCGTATTGGCCGGTTGCTGATGCACCCAGCGATTAACACTGAGCATCGCCTTTTTAATTATATCGGCGGCGGTGCCTTGCATTGGCGCATTAATTGCTGCGCGCTCTGCCCCTTTGCGACGCGCCCCATTACGAGCATTTATTTCCGGCAAATGCAGGCGACGGCCAAAAATAGTTTCGACATAACCATTTTCAGCGGCGTTGCTACGGGTGTTTTCCATGTATTCAAGCACTCCTGGGAAGCGTTCAAAGTACTTATCAATGTAATGCTGTGCTTCATGGCGTGGCACATCCAATTGACGCGCTAAACCAAATGCCGACATACCGTAAATTAAGCCAAAGTTAACCGCTTTCGCTTTGCGGCGCATGTCACTTGTCACATCGTCTAAGCTCACGCCAAACACTTCCGCAGCCGTGGCACTGTGCACATCAAGGCCATCAGCAAAGGCGCTTAATAAGCCTTTATCTTGCGAAAGATGCGCCATGATACGCAGCTCTATTTGCGAGTAATCGGCAGCCACTATTTTATAACCGTCGGCGGCAATAAATGCTTCTCGAATACGACGCCCTTCTTCTGAGCGGATCGGAATATTTTGTAAATTAGGATCGGTTGAACTCAAGCGCCCAGTAGCGGTTATCGCCTGATGATAAGAAGTATGCACTCGCTGCGTTTGCGCGTTAACCATTAATGGTAACTTATCGGTATAGGTAGACTTAAGCTTAGATAAACCACGATGCTCAATAATCACTTTAGGTAACGGGTAATCATGAGCGAGCTCTTGTAACACCTCTTCAGCGGTAGACGGTGCCCCTTTCGGGGTTTTTTTAATCACTGGTAAACCCAGCTTATCAAATAACAACACTTGTAACTGCTTCGGCGAGCTTAAATTAAACGGTTCACCGGCAATTTCAAACGCCTCTTTTTCCAGCGCCAGTAGCCGCTCACCTAAACGCTGACTATGTGCCGCCAGCATAGTGCTATCGATTGCCACACCGGTGCGTTCAATATCAGATATAACACTCACTAGGGGCATTTCTATGTCTTCAAATACCGACTTAAGCTTTTCATCCGCTTCCAGTTTTGGCCACAGCACTTGGTGCAAACGCAGCGTAATATCGGCATCTTCAGCAGCATATGGCGCCGCTTTTTCAAGTTCAATTTGATTAAACGTCAGCTGCTTTTTGCCTTTACCGGCAATATCTTCAAAACTAATGGTTTTATGGCCTAAATACTTTAATGCCAACGAGTCCATATCATGGCGCGTACCCACACTATTAAATACGTATGATTCGAGCATAGTGTCAAACTTAATGCCATTGAGTGCATATCCGGCGTTAGCAAGCACGCTTTTATCGTACTTTAAGTTTTGCCCAACTTTTGCTTTATTTTCATCCGCTAAAATTGGCGCCAATTGTTGCATCACAAACTCAAGACTTAATTGCTCAGGGGCGCCCGGATAATCGTGCGCTAGCGGTAAATAACTCGCCTCACCCGCTGTTACCGCAAAGCTCATACCCACGAGTTGTGCTTGCATATAATCAACACTGGTGGTTTCAGTATCAAACGCAATTAACTCAGCGCTATTAAGTTTCGCTATGAGGGCATCAAACTGTGCTTCGGTTAAAATAGTGTCGTACTGTACAGCAGCCACTTTAGGTAATTCGCTAGCTTCTGCAGGGACCGCTAAATGGCTGTCGGTGTCTTGCGGGTTGTCTAACAGCTCCGCTAACCAACGACGGAATTCACATTCGCCATAGAGCGCAATTAATTCATCTTTATTTGGCTCTTGTAGCTTGAAAGTATCTAAATCTTGCTCAACTTCAACATCACACTTTATAGTTGCTAATTCATAGCTTAGCGGTAAGTGATCAACTGCGGCCGCTAACTTTTCGCCAATTTTACCTTTAATTTCACTAGCATGATCTATCACGCCCTGTAACGATCCATACTTGTTTAACCACTTAACAGCAGTTTTCGGACCACAGCCTTCAACACCTGGAATATTATCGACCTTATCACCCATCAAGGCTAAGTAATCGATGATCAACTCTGGACCCACGCCAAATTTTTCAACCACCGTCTGCGGATCAGAAATACTGTCGGTCATGGTGTTTATCAGTGTTACGTGTTCATTTACCAGTTGCGCCATATCTTTATCGCCGGTAGACACTAACACATGACGTTTTTGTTCAGTCGCAATACGCGCAAACGTGCCAATGACATCGTCAGCTTCAACGCCTTCAATGCTCACTAACGGAAAACCCATTGCTTTAATTATTTGGTGGATTGGGGCTATTTGCGTGCGTAAGTCATCCGGCATCGGCGGGCGATTAGCTTTGTATTCACTATACATGTCATTGCGAAAGGTTTTACCTTTAGCATCAAACACCACCACCATATGCGACGGATCGTATTGTCTGATCAAACTTTTCAGCATGTTAATCACACCGTAGATTGCCCCAGTCGCTTCACCTTTTGAGTTAGTTAAATGTGGCGGAGAATGATAAGCGCGAAACAAATATGAAGAGCCATCAACTAAAATAAGTGGGTTTTCGGGGATCTGAGCCATGGTGAATTTGGATCCTAAATACAAAATGTAAGATAACTATAAGC
>NZ_JBFJHD010000292.1:0-3073 GCF_041613455.1 Pseudoalteromonas sp.
CAAAGCCGTGACGGCAGTGCTTCCCGTTAGGCCGTGCCATAACGATACCAAAATTAACAATATGCTATTTTGTAAGCAAACACATAAAGCCAAAGCTGTGATCGATTTAGATACCTGTATGCCCGGATTTTGGCTGTATGACTTTGGTGATATGGTGCGCACATTTTGTTCCCCGGAAGAAGAAGACTCGACCCAGCTTGATAATGTGTATGTGCGTGAAGATATTTTTGCGGCCATTGTTAAGGGCTATGTCACTCCATTACAAGCCGTGCTTTCTGAGCAAGAAAAACACAGTTTTTGGCTTGGCACTAAAGTGATGACCTTTATGGTAGGGCTACGCTTTTTAACGGATTACCTCGATGGTGATAACTACTTTGCAGTAAAACATAGCACACATAACTTACAGCGCGCACAAAATCAATTTACCTTGTACAAAGACATACTTGCTAAGCAAACTAGGCTAACAGCGATACTTGCTAACAGTTAAAATATTCAGGCGCTAATGGTAGCGCCTGAGTATTTTATTAGTTTAACTGCTTCTGACATCAACTTTTAACTTAAGCTTTTGTCCGGGCTGTAAATACTTTTGCCCCGCTAAGTTATTCCACTTAATAATCTCATTCACAGAGAGTTTAAATTTAGCGGCAATGCGTGCCAATGAGTCACCGCGGCGCACTTTATAGGTAATGGTGCGGTTGGTGTTGTTCATCGCCGTTTTACTATTACTTGCTGTTTTATAAACGGTTAACTTTTGCTTTAAGCGTAACACCGCATTGGTTTTTAGCTTATTCCACTTAGCTAGTTCAGCCATCGTCACGTCGTACTCTCGGCTAATATCCCACAGCGTATCACCACTTTTCACTGTGTGTGTTAGCTTAGTGCGAGTGGTTTTATTGGCCGCTAAACGCATTTGCTTAGGTAAGTGCTCACTATTAATAGCGCCGTCGCTTAAAGGCACTAATAACTGCTGGCCCACACGTATAGTATTAGAAGTTAGTTTATTCAGCGACTTTATTGCACTGGTGCTGGTGGTAAATTTATTAGCAATCACCGATAAACTGTCGCCACGTGCAACAGTGTATTGTTGCCAACGTAAGCGCTCTGTGATGTCGGTATTGGCTAGCTTTTCGCTAAATTGCTGTGCTTTATCAACCGGAAGCAATAAAAAATGTGGACCACTTGGATCGGTTGCCCAGCGATTAAAGCCCGGGTTTAATCTATAAAGCTCGGTGAGTGTCATATCCGCCATTTCTGCGGCCAGTGCTAAGTCGATTTGTGAACCAATATCAACTACTTCCACCACTTGCGCGTTTATAATCGGCTGCCATGTAACATTAAATTCGTCGGCGCGTTTTAATAAGTCGGCCAGCGCGAGTAGCTTTGGTACATACGCCGTGGTTTCGCGGGGTAAATCTAATGACCAAAAGTCGGTGGGTAAATGTTTTTTACGGTTCTTTTTAATTGCACGTAACAAACGTCCTTCACCCGAGTTGTAAGCGGCAATAGCGTTTAGCCAGTCGCCCTCAAGGGTTTTGTGTAAGTAAGATAAGTAGTCAAGTGCTGCTCGGGTTGATTGTACAATATCGCGGCGCCCGTCATACCACCAATTTTGCTTTAAATCGAAACGTTCGCCGGTTTGTGGCATAAATTGCCAAATACCCGATGCCGTGCGGTGTGAGTAACCAAACGGGTCAAAGGCACTTTCTACAATAGGCAGCAGGGCAATTTCGATGGGCATTTCACGCTTTTCTATTTCTTCTACAATAAAGTGTAGGTAAGGCTCGGCACGCTTTGAAATACGATCGAGATATGCTTGATGTTTCGCATAATAGTTGCGCTCGCTAACGACCGGGCGGTTTTGCGGAACTTCAATAGAGAGTTGGTAACGAATACGCTCCCAGACATCATCAAACACCGGCGCTTCATCATCGTCTTGAGTTAGTTGTTGATATTGGGCATTGAGTTTTAACGCATCGCTAATATCGTGGGGGCTTGCGCCTTCAAGTCGTTGGTTGGCTTGCGTTGCAGCATGCGCGTCAGTGCTTGTGTTGCTGATTGTTTGACAGCCGCTTAGCGTCATCGCTAAAACGAGTAATAAGGGAGATTTATTCATAAATACCAATATATCGGGTAAAAAAACTCGGCGAATACTACCCGTTATGAGTTAACATTGCCACTTTAGAACACTTAAATCCCCCTACAGAACGCATCACTAAAGGTTAACGTTTTGATTATTAGTTAATAGTTTTATAGAGGCGGATTAAAAATTATCTTTATAGCGTCTCAGACCGGCAAAGTTTTCCCAAGGTTCATTGTTTTTTGTAACCGAGCAAAACTCTTTAGGCAATAGTGCGGTTATAGACGCTAGGTTACTGCGCATAAATGGATTGATTTTTAGTTCTTGGCCAATGCTGCTGGGCAAGGTTATTTCGTCGCGACTGCGCAGCTCATCGACGTGTTCACTGTAGGCAATAAGCGCTGCATTATCGGGTTCAACGGCTTTTGCAAAGGCAAGGTTAGCTTGCGTGTATTCGTGGGTGCAATAGACCTTACAGTCGCTGGGTAACTCACGCAGTTTATTAAACGAGTGCCACATTTGCTCAGCACTGCCTTCAAATAAGCGCCCACAGCCGCCACTAAACAAAGTATCACCCGTAAAGGCAAGTTGCTCATTAACATAGCAAATATGATCAAGCGTATGCCCAGGTGTGGCAATAATATTAAAAACAGTATTAAGTACCGTAATACTTTGGCAAGCAGTAAGCGGATGGGTAATCCCCTTAAATGGGCTGTTAGTGGGGCCGTAAACAGCAATATTTGGATTTTCAGTAACCAGCTTTGCCACGCCATCGGTGTGATCATAATGGTGATGAGTAATTAAAATCCCGGCTAAGGCTAAATTATGCTCGGCTAAATGGCGCAGTACAGGTTCGGCTTGACCGGGGTCGACAACCCACGCTTGGTTACTCTGACTGCTTGTTAAGCACCAAATGTAATTATCTGAAAAGGCTTTAATTGCTTTGACTTGCACCATGTTACGTTGCTCTATAAAGTGACAGTTACCTATAGTATA
>NZ_JBFJHD010000293.1:0-3067 GCF_041613455.1 Pseudoalteromonas sp.
TAACCTAAACTCCACCAGTAGCTATATTCAAGCCCAGCTAGATAACATGCCTGGTGTGGTTAAGCAGTCTAAATAGTAAAGGGCAGGTTTTAGGTGTCAGGTGTCAGGTTTTAGGTAAAGACAGCTACACTCGGCGCTTTGGTTGATGTAGGTGCGGTTTTATACCGCGCTTATAGTTTCTACAATCTGACCTACTTGTTTTAGATTGCTGCAGTGCTCTTCTCATTTTCCCCTCATTCACTGCTCTTTGTGCGAAAAGATTTAAGTAAATTTATGCACAAAGAGGGTAAGAGACGCTGTGCTTTAGAGAAGTAAAATACTAACTCGCCTATTTAATTCATTGCTTAGTCTGTGAAATGTGAGGGTTCAGGCTTTAGGTTTAATCAGCCACACTCGGCGTTTTCTTGATGTAGGTGCGCTTATAATATTCGTTTCAGGTTACTGCAGTTGTCTTCTCATTTCCCCTCATTCACTGCTCTTTGTGCAAATAGATTTAAGTAAATTTATGCACAAAGAGGGTAAGAGACGCTGTGCTTTAGAGAAGTAAAAAACCATAAATAGCCCATTAAGTAACTACTCACTTACTCTTATTGAGCTCTACATACAGATTACGGTTTAAGTGCTTTTATAAGCGTTGATGGCTTTGTCTGATTTTTTATGTTTAAGCAGCGCGTTAAAAGAAGCCGACTTTTGGCTAGTAGCTTGCACTAATATGGCTTTAATACTCGTTTGTATTGCTATTAGCTCGTCGGCTGTAGGGGGGAGCTCGCTTTCGCACCAATTTTTTAGGCACATATCTAATGCTGCAAGTTGCTGCGCCGCCGCATCGGCTTGGTTGTTATTTACCTGTGTTTCAAGCACGCAAAGCAATTGTTTAACTTGCTCTGCGCTTTGTTGTGACGAGGGGGGAATGAGCATAATAGCTTAAACAGCCGGTGTACGTTGGTTAGCAGGAATACTGTTCCAGCCTTCTTTAATTTCTTTCACGATATTAGATACTTCGTTTATTGCATTAAGATCGTTATTTAAGTTTGCTTCGGTTAACTTACGTTGGCAGTAATCATAAAGTGCCGCCAAGTTTTCAGAAATACTTGGATCTTGCTCAACTTCAAAATTAAGTGCATCTTGCAATGCGCCAAATAACAGTACGCACGCTGAAATGTTTTCGCCTTTTTTTGCTATTTCTTTACGTTCAATAAAGCCCTTAGTGGCAGCTAAGCGACCAATAATATTACTAAAAATAAGGTTTATTTGTTCGTAGGGGGTCATCTCGTTAATACTGCTAGCACGAACTTGACTGTATTTTTTTAATGAAGCATGGGCCATAAGAAAAAGTCCTAAAGAATAAAAGTTACTAAACTGCCAGCAAGTATAATGCCAAGCGAGTTGTATCTAGTTAGTTATCGGCACTCGTTGCGACAACTTGAGTAATAAATCAAGTTCTATTGAAATAATAGAGAGTGTTGCTCGCATAAGCAAAGCTAAACGCTGCACAAGTGGCTAATAATCATTATTTCAACAGCTTTGCTGTTGCTGGACATGGTGTTAATAGTAGGTATAAAGTATGAATAAAATAGCTGAAGTGTCTGTTTTTTGGCGTTAATGTCAAAAAGTCGCCGCTATAGCTTGCATACATTTTCAACTGGCTTACAATTTAATTAATAATAAAAATGAGTGACATGATGGCTCGCTAACTATGATCTTAATTTTAGATAATAATAACAACCGCTCGATAGGATTATACGCTGCGCTCACCTTTATAGGCGAAGCAGTACAATTACAAAATGAAGCTGACTTTGAACAAACTTGCAGTAAGTATCAAAATAAAGACTGCATTGTTGTTTTAGGTGCCTTGCAAACACTTGATCATGAAAGCTTAATAAAAAAATATCCGACCCTACCTTTTTTACTGATAGGCGAAACCCTTAAACCGTTACTAAGCATTGCAAATGTTGTGGGTTTAATCTGCGAGCCGTTTACCCACGAAGTCACTACGCAATTACTGCATGACTGTCAGCAATACCAGCGGATGTTACCAAGCGAGCATAAACACCCTAAGCCACAAAATACCTTTGATGGTTTAGTAGGGGAAACAAAAGCGGTTAAAGATTTACGATTTTTGATTGAGCAAGTGGCCAAAACCGATGCCAATGTGCTTATTTTAGGTGAATCGGGAACCGGTAAAGAAGTGGTTGCACGTAACGTGCATTTATTATCTAAACGCCTTAACGGTCCATTTGTGCCGGTTAACTGTGGCGCTATTCCGGCAGAGTTACTTGAAAGTGAGCTATTTGGCCACGAGAAGGGCGCATTTACTGGCGCGATTTCGGCGCGTAAAGGGCGTTTTGAACTTGCTCAAGGTGGCACGCTATTTTTAGATGAAATAGGTGATATGCCGCTGCAAATGCAAGTGAAATTGCTGCGAGTGCTGCAAGAGCGCAGTTATGAACGGGTTGGTGGTACAAAAGCAATTCAGGCTGATGTACGTATTATTGCCGCGACGCACCGCGACCTTGAAACTATGATAGAGCAAGGTACGTTTCGTGAAGATTTATACTACCGACTCAATGTATTTCCCATTGAAAGCCCGTCATTGTCGCAGCGCGCCGATGATATACCGCTGTTATTAAAAGAGTTAATGCGCCGCGTGAACGAACAAAGTGGCACCACGGCTAAGTTTACCGAACGCGCAATAGAGAGTTTAAAAGAACATAGTTGGCCGGGGAATATTCGCGAGTTGGCAAACCTTGTTGAGCGTATGGTGATTATGTTTCCCGAAAAAGTGGTGGATGTGCCCGACTTACCGGCTAAATATCGTCATATTGAAGTAGAAGCCTATGAGCCGCAGTACCCTGAAGAGCTAATGGAGCGCGATGCATTTAACGATATATTTAGCACGGGCTTTAGCGACTATGACGATGAACCAGAAAGCGAAGCACTCAGCGATTTTAGTTTACTGCCCAGCGAGGGGATTGAGCTGAAAGAGTATTTAGCCGAGCTGGAAGTTAACTTAATCACTCAAGCGTTAGAACGTTTTGACTACGTGGTTGCCCGCGCTGCAGAAATA
>NZ_JBFJHD010000294.1:0-3061 GCF_041613455.1 Pseudoalteromonas sp.
AGGTGGCACCGGTAATAAGTCTTTTAAACGCAATTTAGAAAAGATTTTTAATCGCTGACCCAGAGTACGTGCTTTATTTAAATCAACTAAACTGCCGGCCAATTTTTTGCTTACGCCAATCGGTAATACAGATGACGAGTCGGCGCCACCGGCAATGCCCACTGTCACAGAGCCGGCCATAATTGACTCGGCCACATTAGCAATCGCCTGAAAGCTGGTCGCACACGCGCGCGATACAGAATACGCATCAACCGATACTGGCATGCCGGTGCCTAGAACTATTTCGCGTGCAATATTTGGGGCTTCTGGCATTTGTACTACTTGACCAAATACCAGTTGATCAATTTCTGCTTTATTGAAATTTAATCGTTCCAGCATTTCGTTAACCACTAATTTCCCCATATCCAATGCTGGTACATGGTGAAACGCTGTTGCTTGCTTAGCAAAAGGAGTTCGTAAGCCGCTCACTATGGCAATACGGTCGCCTTTTGGTGTTTTTAGTATGTTTTGCTCAGACATTTATTATGCTCTCCCGCTGACAGGTCTGACCTGTTTATTTTACTCGATTCTAAACAACCCGTGTACTAAAGCCAATAGATAAACTGAAATTAATGTAACTGCGGCCAAATAAATTATTCAAGCAGCTGCTTTAAGCACCAACAATAGGCTTTTTTAGCCGATTTATCAAAGTTTTGTGGCTAACTAAAAATCGTTAAAAAATAGCGAACTATTTTCTAAAATAGAGTCTAACTCTTGAGTTATCCACTTATACACCTTATAACTAGGTCAGTATTTCATACCCAAGCAACTTAGGGTTCACTTCAGCTGACGAGGACAGTCTACTTATTATGGCAGCTAACGCATTTTCACAATTAAAAACCTACTTAGATACACAAATTATTGGCCAGCCACAGCTCACTGAAGCGCTACTTATTACTATTTTAGCTGACGGGCATCTCTTAGTAGAAGGCCCTCCTGGGCTTGCCAAAACCCGTGCGGTTAATGCGCTGGCGAAAGGCATTGAAGGTTCGTTTCAGCGGGTACAGTTTACTCCCGACTTACTGCCTGCCGATATTACTGGCACCGATATTTACCGCCAACAAACCAATGAGTTTGTATTTGAAAAAGGGCCGCTGTTTCATAACCTTATTTTAGCCGACGAAATAAACCGCGCCCCTGCTAAAGTGCAATCGGCGCTATTAGAAGCCATGGCCGAGCGCCAAGTTACGGTGGGCAAAAACACCTACCCGCTAAGTGAATTGTTTTTAGTGATGGCCACGCAAAACCCACTTGAGCAAGAAGGCACCTACCCGCTGCCAGAAGCGCAGCTTGACCGCTTTTTATTACATTTAAACATTGGCTACCCAGGTGCCGAACATGAGCTGGATATTTTACGTCTAACCCGTGGCGAAGCACTTAACGCACAGCCGGTGGCAATGCAGCAAATTAGCCAAAGTGATTTATTTGCCGCGCGCCAAGCTATTTTAGGGCTTTATTTGTCAGCACCACTTGAGCAGTACTTAGTGCAACTAATTATTGCCACCCGCGAAGGGGCTAAATTAGACGCGCAACTAGGCAGCTGGATTGAGTTTGGTGCCAGCCCACGTGCCACGATTGCGCTTGATAAATGCGCCCGTGCCCACGCGTGGTTACAAGGTCGTGATTTTGTCGCACCCGATGACATTCAGGCCGTGGTTCATAATGTATTACGCCATCGTATTATTTTAAGTTACGAAGCCCAAGCCGACGGCATTACTAAAGATCAGGTGATCAGCCGGATTGTTGAACTCGTAGCCGTACCTTAAGTTATGCAAACACCATTAAACCCGCACGACTGGCTTAAACAAAGCCATAGCCAAGGGGTGAACTTAGCCCTGAAAGAGCTAATGTATTACAAGGCTAAAGCACAGTTGCTTGAGCTGGCTCCTAAGGTGAAAATTAAAAACACCTTAAGCGGCCAATACCTAGCACCGCATAAAGGCCGAGGCATGGAATTTGCTGAAGTACGTCATTATCAACAAGGCGATGATATTCGCTCTATTGATTGGCGCGTTACTGCACGCACTGGCGAAACACACACTAAGCTGTTTCAAGAAGAAAAAGAACGGCCAGTGTTTGTCTTTACCGACTTTTCAAACTCGATGCTATTTGGTTCAAAGCTATTATTAAAATCAGTGCAAGCCGCACACATCAGTGCACTGGTTGCTTGGTCGGCCTGCCAACGCGGGGATCGCATTGGCGGTATTGTGTTTAATCAACACAGTCATTTAGAGCTTAAACCCAGTGCGCGCGAAAAAGCCGTATTAAAGCTATGCCATAACTTATGCGACAACCACCAACAAGCACTCAAGGCGATTGATCAACCCGCCACTAATAATTTTACTGCTAATTTAAAACGGCTGAACCACTTAGCCAAACCGGGCAGTTTAGTGTATATCGTCTCTGACTTTAGCGCTTTAGACGATGCCAGCTTGAAACAACTCGAAATACTGAGCCGCCATTGTGAGCTGATTGGTTGCCATGTAAGCGATCCCTTTGAGCATCAGTTACCCGCTTTTAAACACGCCGTCACTGTCAATGCCAATGGCCAAGACTTTGCGCTGCCGTTAATGGATAACCGCTTTAGAGCGCGTTTTGCAAAAGAAGCCGAGCAAGCCTTTAGCACCCGCTTTAATCGCTTAACTAAATCGGGACTCAATTTAATTTCATTCAATGCAGCCACTCCGCTTGAGCTGCAATTAGTGAGAAAGTAACTATGCAAACTAATCCTCTCGATGGCCTGCACGACATCATAGCGCCTAGCCAAGTGAGCATCTGGCCGCTCGCACCGGCATGGTGGGTTATTATTGCGCTGCTGTGCGTACTCGTGGCTGCCTCGGCTTACTGGCTGTATAAACGCTATCAATTTAACAAAGCGAAGCGTTACGCTATACAGCTTAGTCAACAACACGAAAGTGCTCAGCAACTGCATATTATTTTAAAGCGCTTAGTTATTGCCTATTACGACAAACGCTTGGCCGCGCAAGCCACCGCTGCGTGGTGCACTACGTTAACAACCTTG
>NZ_JBFJHD010000295.1:0-2989 GCF_041613455.1 Pseudoalteromonas sp.
AAAAGGGCTAGGCGATAAAGCCAAACGCTTACCTTTTTCATTAAAAATACTGCTCGAAAACCTGCTGCGTAATGAAGACGGCGAAAATATTAAACAGCAAGACATTCAAGCCTTATTAGATTGGGATCCGCAAGCTAAGCCAGCAACGGAAGTTGCTTTCACACCGGCGCGCGTGGTGATGCAAGACTTTACCGGCGTACCCGCGATTGTCGATTTGGCCGCGATGCGCGATGCAATGGAGAAATTGGGCGGCGATCCAGCGAAAATAAACCCACTATCCCCAGCAGAGCTCGTTATTGATCACTCGGTACAAGTTGATGGTTATGGTAATGATGGCGCATTTGATTTAAACGCCAAGCTTGAGTACGACCGCAACAAAGAACGTTATGAGTTTTTACGTTGGGGGCAAACTGCCTTTGATAACTTAAAAGTCGTGCCGCCTGCCACCGGTATTGTGCACCAAGTAAACTTAGAATACTTAGGCCGCGTGGTGTTTAATGATGAGCGTAATGGGCAAAAATTTGCTTACCCTGATACGTTAGTGGGCACCGATTCACATACCACAATGATCAACGGTTTAGGTATATTGGGCTGGGGTGTCGGGGGGATTGAAGCTGAAGCAGCTATGCTTGGACAACCTATTAGCTTGCTAATACCACAGGTGGTGGGCGTTAAGCTAAGTGGACGCTTACCCGAAGGAACCACGGCTACCGATTTAGTACTCACAGTAACCGAAATGCTGCGTAACCATGGTGTTGTAGGTAAATTTGTAGAATTTTATGGTGATGGACTTGCCGATTTACCACTTGCCGATCGAGCCACTATTGCCAACATGGCTCCGGAGTATGGTGCAACCTGTGGTATTTTCCCTATTGATGACGAAACCATTAATTACTTACGCTTAACCAACCGTGATGAAACACAACTTAAACTGATTGAAGACTACGCAAAGCACCAAGGCTTATGGCGTAATGATGGCGATGAAGCTAATTATACCGATAAACTCGAACTTAAATTAAATGATGTTGTGCCTAGCTTAGCCGGTCCTAAGCGCCCGCAAGATAGAATTTCGCTAGATAAAGCAGGCGAAGCAATTAGCCAGCATTTAAAAGAGTTTCAAAACGAACGTTTAGCTAAACTCGAGAGTAGTGATGAAGAACAAGCACGCATCGAAAGCGAAGGTCCTGCAACTAACCCAGACCAAGGCACTAGCGAAGCACCGTTTATAGGCGCTGCAAAAGTAAAATTTAAAGGCCAAGAGTTTGAATTAACCGATGGGGCATGTGTGATAGCCGCTATTACCAGTTGTACCAATACCTCTAACCCGAGTGTTATTTTAGCGGCTGGATTAGTGGCTAAAAAAGCTAAGCAGTTGGGCATTAATGTAAAACCTTGGGTTAAGACATCACTGGCACCTGGCTCTAAAGTGGTAACCGACTACTTAGAAAAAGCCGGTTTAATGGAGGATTTAGAAAGCTTAGGTTTTAACTTAGTTGGCTATGGCTGTACCACTTGTATTGGTAACTCAGGTCCATTAGCTACTGAAATTTCAGATGCTATTCACAAACACAAATTGGTTGTAAGCTCTATTTTATCGGGTAACCGTAACTTTGAAGGGCGTATTCACCAAGATGTTAAAATGAACTTCTTAGCATCACCACCACTGGTCGTTGCTTACGCCATTGCTGGACGAACAGATATAGATGTGTATAGCGAACCATTGGCGCAAGATGAAAATGGTAACGATATTTATCTAAAAAATATTTGGCCAAGCGTAAAAGAAGTCAGTGACTTAGTGAAGAAAACGGTAACCAAGGAAATGTTCGAAAAAAGTTATGCTAACGTGTATGAAGGTGATAGCCGCTGGCAAAAAATTCAAATTCCAGACGGCAAGCTTTACGACTGGAATGATGCATCAACTTACATTAAAAAAGCGCCCTTTTTTGATGGCATGACGGTTGAACCACCGGGTATTCCGACAATTACGGGAGCACGCTGTTTAGCAAAACTGGGGGATTCGGTGACCACTGACCATATCTCACCTGCGGGTGCGATAAAAGCAGACTCACCCGCAGGCTTATATTTGCAAGCTAACAATGTAGAGCAAGCACAGTTTAACTCTTATGGCTCGCGTCGGGGTAATCACGAAGTAATGATGCGCGGTACCTTTGCTAATATCAGGCTTAAAAACTTACTGGCCCCCGGTACTGAAGGCGGGGTTACTCGCACCCAACCTAATGATGAGTTAGCCAGTATTTATGATGCAGCAATGGAGTACCAAAATAATAATACGCCATTAGTTGTGTTAGCCGGTAAAGAATACGGTACCGGCTCATCACGAGACTGGGCTGCGAAAGGCTCGCTACTATTAGGCGTTAAAGCGGTAATAGCACAAAGCTATGAACGTATACATCGCTCTAACCTGATTGGTATGGGCGTACTCCCTCTACAATTTAAAGAGGGTGAAAGTCATGAGTCGCTCGGTTTAACCGGACAAGAGCAGTTTTATATTGAAGGTTTGTATGATAAAACCAATGAAGTCAGTGTAATAGCGACTAACAGCGAAGGTAAAAAATTAAGTTTTAGTGTCGATGTACGTATTGATACACCTAAAGAGTGGGATTACTACAAACACGGCGGTATTTTGCAATATGTATTACGCAACATGCTTGATTAAATAAGCGCCTGATTAAAGCAATTTAAAAGCCTAACAACGCTGTTGTTAGGCTTTTTTATTACGATGTTACCTGCAATAACACTATATGGTTAGTGGATCAAATCATTCAATTCTTGGCTGCGTTGCTGTAGCTTTTGCTGCGCTTTTTCAGCATCTTCAAAAAGCTTTTTAATCGCACTAGGATCATACACCGCGGGCGACGCTGAGCTGTGTTGTGGTGTGCTAGACTTAGCACTACCCGACAAAATAGCGGTATCTTCCGCCACCATTACATTAACTTCAGTAGGGCTTAATTGTGCTTCGACACTCAGC
>NZ_JBFJHD010000296.1:0-2971 GCF_041613455.1 Pseudoalteromonas sp.
CGACAGTGTGCGTAAAGGTCGCTTTGAGCAAGCGAATGGCGGCACCTTATTTTTAGATGAAATTGGTGATATGCCACTCGATGTACAAACTCGGTTATTACGGGTATTAGCCGACGGTGAATTTTACCGCGTTGGCGGCCATAAAAGTATTAAAGTCGATGTGCGTATTATTGCCGCCACCCATCAAAACCTTGAAGAACTGGTAAAACTTGGTAAGTTTAGAGATGATTTATTTCATCGCCTAAACGTGGTGCGCTTGCGCTTACCCGCCTTAAGAGAGCGTACCGAAGATATTGAACGCCTCGCCCTGCACTTTCTCCATAAAAGCGCTAAAGAGTTACACGTTGAAAGTAAAATACTTAACCGTAAAGCCATAGAGCAATTGCGCTTGTTTAATTGGCCGGGCAATGTGCGCCAGCTAGAAAATACCTGCCGTTGGCTAACCGTAATGGCGCCAGGCGAACTGGTGAGCGAACAAGATCTTCCACCGGAAATTATTAATGCCACCGTGACGCAGCAAGAAGGTGACTGGTTAGATGCCTTTGGGGTTTGGCTTAACCAAGAGCTGAAACAAGGGAAAGTCAATATTTGGCCCGAGGTACAAGCACAATTAGAAACACGCTTAATCAAAGCCGCATTAGCAAATTGCTCAGGTCATAAACAAGAAGCCGCGCTTAAAATCGGCTGGGGGCGCAATACCCTCACCCGTAAATTAAAAGAGCGCAATATTAATTAAGCCATTAGCCTACATGTTAAATGCTCAGCGCTATAGTAAACAGTTGCTAACGCTGAGCTGAGCTTTGAGCACCTTGTTTACCATTAACGCGCAGTTATTGCCTCTATATTTAGGCTATTTAGCCAAGCATCTACACTGTGGCGCTTATAAAGCACTTCATTAAATAAACGATGGCGTTCAAATTCTAACGTACTGTGTGTGGCTGTATTGCCGTTGACTAACTGACTGTGGGTATCATTAAATTTGGAGATCACAGAAAAACCCCGTTCAGTCTCTTTTTTTACTTGCTGAGCCAGATGCTTTCTCACATCGTCGGCAGTTAACATATTCGAATTATCTAAGCCCATTAGCTGTTTTTTCATCGCTAATCTTACGCCCATTTCCTACTCCACTTCATGGAAAACTATTTTTCGCCGACTTTTAGCAAGTAGCGAGCCACTGGTAACAATCAGTTGTCGCGCAGCTTAACCTGCAATTGCTACAGCTGTGTTAAAGACAGCACAAACAGCTAAAAAGTTTCATTAAAAAGCGATTAGCCGGTCTAAGTGACCTGAGCTCTGGATAATAAATCTTTCTCTAGCCAGTAAATTCAAATATCACACCAGTGCAATGTGTTAGTAAATCCCTTAACCAGAGTTCAGGTTAAGTAGTGTATTTGCTTTGGTGCAAAATAAGCCGCAAGCCATTATACTAGCTGACTATGCGTTACCCCACTGGAGCGAACATGAACGAAGAATACATAGAAATTGAATTAGAAGAAGAGCCGATTGAGCTGTGTAAATTACTAAAAGTACTCAACTTAGTAGAGGGTGGCGGCCAAGCTAAAAACCTAATTACTGAAGGCTATGTGGGTGTTAATCATGAAATTTGTACAATTAAACGGAAAAAATTATACAGTGGCGACATACTAGAATTTGATGGTGAAGTATTTCAACTCTCATTAAGTGAAGATGCTACCCCCGTAGAGCGACCAGTGGAGCAGCTTACGCCCGAGCCCAAAGTAGCCGCTGAAAACACCGTGAAGCAACCAGCTAAAAATAAGCGCAAGCGTACTAAAAAGCCAAAAGTAGATGAAAAAACGGGACGTCGTCCTATTTCTTTTGGCTAATAAGTGCCTGACTCTCGATTCATCAGCCAACTTGTATAGTTGGCTGTTATACCCTTTAATTACCCTATAACAATAACAAGTTTAGGGGAAAAACATGTCTGAAATCACCGCACCAAACTGGCTTAAACCACTCGCTTGGGCTGCTCTCATTTGGAACCTATTGGGTGTAATCGCATTTGTAATGCAGCTGCTACTGACCCCCGAAGCGATGAGTGAACTCCCTATAGAACAACAAACGGCCTATGCAAATATCCCTCTTTGGTCAACCATTGCCTTTGCTATTGCGGTATTTGGTGGCACGCTGGGTTGTGTATTTTTACTGACCAAACAGGCACTCGCCATTCCCACTTTTTCACTCTCACTGGGGGCTATTTTACTGCAGCAATATTACAATTTTATTGTCATTAACAGCGTTAAGCTGCTCGGCGCAAGTAGCGTTTTAATGCCGCTACTGGTGGTTGCTATAGCGCTTTTGCTACTCTACATCAGCATTAAGGGCAAACAGGCTGGCTGGTTAAATTAATAACCGTGTTATTAACACAGCCCTATCCCCCTGAATAAACAAGGTACCACGGCGTTGCAATAACTCACTACCGACGCTAAGGGATGCTGTCGAAAGCGCGCTGCGCATACAGGCTAAGCTTCCTATGGCGTGTGTTCTTTAGTTGTTTCACTCACATTGGACTTACACGCCCCCTCTAAACCTACCAGGCGTAAATAATTGTTAATTAATAATATTTTTTGCGCAAGCACTGTTTATCCCTTGAAATAAAAATATTCAGCATCATCTCTACTATAATAACTGTTTAATAATCGCACTTAAATTTACATCATTGCTTTGGTATGTACTTTGCAATAGAAACTGCAGTAGAGGTTACTAGCTTTAAGGTATTCAACTAATAATTAAAGGGGCAAATAATGAATAATAGTTTCGACAGCCAACAACAGCTCACTATTAATGGTGAGCAGTTCCATATTCACTCTCTAAAAGGGCTAGGCGATAAAGCCAAACGCTTACCTTTTTCATTAAAAATACTGCTCGAAAACCTGCTGCGTAATGAAGACGGCGAAAATATTAAACAGCAAGACATTCAAGCCTTATTAGATTGGGATCCGCAAGCTAAGCC
>NZ_JBFJHD010000297.1:0-2963 GCF_041613455.1 Pseudoalteromonas sp.
CGGTAAAAGGAAAGTGGTGCCGACTAACCGAGTCGAACGGTTGACCTACTGATTACAAGTCAGTTGCTCTACCAGCTGAGCTAAGTCGGCACTGCTTTAGTACGGGGCGAGATATTAGAGTAAGCTTTATTGGGATGCAACTATAAATTCAAAATAAATGTAATTTTTTGCATCAAATGCTCACAAATCAGGCAAAACTGCCGTTTTTGGTCACTTTTTATCGTGTTCGCTCAGTTCGTACCAGTAATTTAAGCCTTTAATAACCAGCTCGGGGTCAAACATACTGCCATTAAATTGCTGTTGTAATAACGCACCATAGCCACCAGCAAAAATTATTTGTGTGTTTTTGTCGTTTAAATAGGGTTTCGCCTGCTCAATCGCACCTAGGGTGGCCACCAAGGCACCATTTTTTAAGCCATTGGGGGTGTTAGTTCCTAGCTGATTAGTAAATGGCGTGTTTTCATCATCAAACACCCGCTGGGTATTTTGTGTTAGTGAGCGTGTCATTAAATCAAGGCCCGGTAAAATCCAGCCCCCTAAATGCTGCCCTTGACTGTTTACTACATCAATAGTGGTCGCGGTGCCAGCATCTACCACAATACAGGCTTGTGCTGGGTATAAGGTATACGCGGCAATTAATGCCAGCCATCTATCTATGCCTAAATTGCGTTCATGCTGATACGCACAGCGTAACGCAGCTAAGCTTTTTGTGACCTGCGCCGCAAAGCAAGGCACTTTGTGCACAGCAGCTTGCGCTAAAATGTCGTTTAATAACTCGCTGCGCCCCACACAGGCGTAGACCACGGTAGTGATGTGTTGCCACGGTAACTGTTTAACATCGCAAGGCTGTACTTGTTGGTTGTGCCACAGCTTAGCTTTAAGTGCGGTGTTGCCTACATCAATTAATAATCTCATCATTGCGCCTTGCGAAGCGAAATTTCGCCACCGTAATAACTTTTTACCACTCCATCTTGGCGAATACGAATGCCGCCTTGTGGATCGATGCCATCACAAATTCCGCGCCAACTGCGGTGTCCAGTATTCAGCTCAACACATTCGCCAGCAAACGCATTTAGTGCATTCCATTGTTGATACATATGCTGCAACCCGCTTTCACGGTACTGCGCTAAGCGCTGCTCCAAATAATAGGTCAATGAGGCCACCAACTGATTTTTATCTAGCTGCTTAGTATGCTGGCTCAAATCGGTCCAGGCTTGCTCTATTTGTTGACTGTAAGTTTCTGGCATTTGTAGGTTAATGCCAATACCAATCACCAACTGACACGGGCCTTGCGGTTGACCGTCTAACTCAACTAATACGCCGGCCAGCTTTTGCTTATTAATATAGATGTCGTTTGGCCACTTTAATTCAACCTCAATGGCATAGAGTGCTTTGATAACATCGTATACCGCTAAACCTACCGCAATCGACACGCCCATGGCTGCTTGCAGGCCATCGTCTAAACGCCAAAAATAGCTGTAATATAAATTAGCGCCAAACGGTGACTGCCATGCACGGCCGCGCCGGCCGCGCCCCGCTTGCTGCATTTCAGCTACAACCACTGTTCCCGATGCAAGCGCGGCTTTACTTTGAATACGGCGCATCAGCTCACTATTGGTGGAGTCTATAATTGGGTGTACTTCAAGCTGTGCTGTATTTGCGCCAAGTGCATGGTAGTACTGCTCAATAGTGGCTTGCTTCAGCATGCCCACTTGGTTATTTAAGCTATAGCCTTTACCGGTTACTGTAAAAATATCGAGGCCCATTTCTTGTAAGCTTTGAATATGCTTACTTATAGCCGCACGGCTAATACCTAACTGCTCACCCAGGGCTTGCCCTGAAATAAAGCCGCCGTTATTTAAGGCGTTTAAAATGGCGAGTCGATTTCCTTCAGGCGCTTTCATCATTAAGCTTCCACATTAATATAGCATTCGCTATGGTTATCAATTAAACGCACTTCATGCTGCAAGGTAATGTTATAGCGCGCCTGAACCGTATGTTGAATATGCTTGATCATCGCAATTAAATCACTCCCTTGGCTATCACCATAGTTAACTAATACCAACGCTTGTTGTTGATGCACTGCTATACCGGCAATGCGGTAACCTTTTAACCCCGCCTGCTCAATAAGCCAGCCGGCTGCGACTTTGTATTGGCCGTGCTCATAGGGGTAATGCGGTAACTGTGGAAATTGCGCTAAAAGCGCGGTTAACTGCTCAGCGGTAATAATTGGGTTTTTAAAAAAACTGCCGGCATTTGCTAATAGTCGAGGGTTAGGCAGCTTACTATTGCGGGTATTAATCACCTGCTCAAACACCGCTTGAGGTGTGACGTTTGTAAGCTGCTGTAACGGCCCATAGCTGAGCACCGGTTGCCATTTTTTAGGTAACGCTAAATGCACTTCGGTGATCACCGCTTGGTGTTTCAGGCGGTGTTTAAACACCGAGTCACGATAAGCAAACTCACATTGCGCATTACTCAGGGTATTAAAGGTTTTGCTGGTTATGTCGAAATACTCCACAGCGTCAACAAACGTCGCCAACTCCACGCCATAGGCACCTATATTTTGCACCGGCGCAGCGCCCACCGTACCGGGTATCAGTGCTAGGTTTTCTAACCCGGGAATATTTTGCGCTAATAAATAACTCACTAACTGGTGCCAGTTTTCGCCAGCGGCAACCCGTACTAAGTAATCGTTGTCGCGCTCTTGAATAGCGATCCCTTTGGTCGCCATTTTAATTACGGTACCGCTGTAGTCAGTTAAAAACACCGTGTTACTGCCCTCGCCTAATAAGCAATACGGGGCGCTAAAGTGCTGCGCTTTGAGCTGCTCAAGGTGGGTAATTTCAACAAAATGCTGGCATTGGTTGTTTAATGCAAATGTATGTAAAGGTTGTAATGCGTGCGCCACTAAGCTCTCTAACTAACCGGTAACTAATCGCAATAGTTTAACCTATCGTCGC
>NZ_JBFJHD010000298.1:0-2954 GCF_041613455.1 Pseudoalteromonas sp.
GCTAAAACCTTATACGCGTTCAATTGCACACAGCGCAGGCTGGCAGTGGCAAATACCGCTGCAAAGCCGAATAGGTAATGGCTTGGTGTACTGTAGCCGTTACTTACCTGACGATGCAGCAACGCAGTTATTATTAAATAATTTACCCGCTGAGCCCATTACGGCGCCACGTGTTATAAAATTTAAAACAGGACGGCGCTTAAAGCAGTGGCATAAAAATGTGGTGTCGGTTGGTCTTGCTAGTGGCTTTTTAGAGCCGTTAGAGTCAACCAGTATTCATTTAATACAAAGTGCAGTAACCCGTTTAATAAAGCTGTTTCCACATCATGGCATAAGCGAAACTTTAGTTACTGAATTTAATAAGCAAAGCGCGATAGAAATAGAGCACATACGCGATTTTATTATTTTGCATTACAAACTGACGGAGCGAGAAGATTCTGCTTTTTGGCGACAATGCAAGCAAATGGACATTCCTCACTCATTGGCCCACAAGCTCAAATTATTTAAGGAAACTGGCAAAGTAGTGCGCGAAAACGATGAACTATTTGCCGAAGTTGCTTGGCAACAGGTATTTATTGGCCAAGGCCTCATCCCCGATGATTACAACAGTATTGTTGACTCATTAAGCAGTGAACAACTAAACGACTTATTTTCTACATTAAAAACGCTTATTACCTCAACAGTAGATCAATTACCCACTCATAAAGATTTTTTAGCAAAAATTAAAAAGGCCTGATGATGCGATTTTTAAACACACTTTTACTTGTAAGTGCCTGTACTTTACCAACCATTAGCTACGCACTTAACGTTGAGCCTGCTAATTGGTGGGTTGGCATGAACAAAAACACCATAACCATCATGGTGCATGAGCAAAATATTGCAAACGAGCAAATTAAATTAGCTAAATACAATGGTGTTAAGTTAAATAAAGTAACCCGTACAGATAACCCAAATTATGTATTTTTAAATATTACCATTACCGACGCCGCTAAAGCAGGAACGCTTGAATTTAACAGCAGCGAAGCGAGTCAAAATTTTGAGTTTTCATTACTTGAACGGGATAAAAACAGCGCAAAGCGCCAAGGGTTTACATCATCCGATACTCTTTATTTAATTAACCCAGATCGCTTTGCTAATGGTGATAAACAAAACGATAGCGTTCCTAGCATGTTAGAAGCCGCTGATCCTAGTACTAAGGGTGGGCGCCACGGTGGTGATATACAAGGTGTTATAAACGCACTTCCATATTTAAACGATTTAGGCGTAACACAGCTTTGGCTTACCCCAGTGCTTGAAAACAATATGCCTAATTATTCTTACCATGGCTATGCAATTACAGACTTTTATAAAGTTGACCCACGTATGGGCTCAAACCAGTTATATAAAACGCTCTCGGTAAAAGCAAAAGAGCAGGGCATAGGCCTGGTAATGGATATGGTTCTTAACCATTTTGGCTCTGAGCATACTTGGGTTAAAGATAAGCCAACTAAAGATTGGATTAACTTTAATGGCGAGTTTAAAAAAGGTAAAAACGCCACAAGCCATGCGCGCCAAACTATACAAGACCCACACGCGAGTGAATACGACAAGCGCCAGTTTAACGATGGTTGGTTTGTAGAAACCATGCCCGATTTAAATCAGCGCCAGCCACTGTTAAGTGAATACTTAATTCAAAATGCTATTTGGTGGATAGAATACGCCGATTTAAGTGGTATTCGTGTTGATACCTACTCTTACTCAGATAAAGCATTTTTGAGTGATTGGACAAAAGCCATAATGCAGGAGTACCCAAACTTTAATATTGTTGGAGAAGAGTGGACGTCAAACCCTGCTATTGCCTCTTACTGGCAACGTGGCAAGCATAACCAAGATGGTTATACATCAAGCTTACCAAGCGTGATGGACTTTTCGTTGCAAGAGTCGGTAATCCAAGCGCTAAATGAAGAAGAAAGCTGGAACACGGGCTGGGTTAAAGTCTATGAATCGTTAGCTAATGACTTTTTATACCCTGATACCAATAACATTATGGTATTTGCTGATAACCACGATATGAGCCGTGTATACACCGAGCTTGGCCAAGATGTTGCTAAAACAAAAATGGCGATGACGTTACTTTTAACCACACGTGGTATAGCGCAAATGTATTACGGCACCGAAGTACTATTAGATAACACCCCAAGTAAAGATCATGGCGATATTAGAATCGACTTCCCGGGGGGATTTAAAGGCCAAACTCGGAACGCCTTTACGGGCGAGGGGCTAACAAAACAGCAAAAAGTGATGCATAACACCATCAGTACCTTGCTTAATTTTAGAAAAAGCAGCCCAGCACTTGATAAAGGAAAACTTGTGCACTTTACGCCTCAACAAGGCGTGTATAGTTACGCGCGTGTTAGCGACGAGCAAACTGTGTTGGTATTTATGAATAAAAACACAAAAGAGCTAACTAAGAATATTGAATATATGCAGGAAGTAATACCAAAAAATACCAAAGCACTTAACTTATTCACCCACAAAACACAGGTGTTGGGTAATACAGTTGCTTTACCGGCAATGAGTGCAACGGTATTAATTATAAATACCTCTCAATAGTTTACCTGAATACGTATGCAGCAACTGTATGGTTGCTGCAGTAATCTTTAGTATAAAGTTAATAACAATACTGACAAAAAAGACACACAATGAAAAAATCAGTTTATGTACCCGCAGTACTTTGTAGTGCACTTATTGCTACAGGGTGTTCAGAAAATAACAAACCTGAACAACAGCAAACACCCGCACACACACAAAATGAGCTTACCAAGCCGGTTGTATATCAAGTATTTACCCGTTTGTTTGGTAATACCGAAACTGCCAATGTGCCATGGGGCACTAAAGAGCAAAACGGCGTAGGCAAATTTGCCGACTTTAACGATGCAGCCCTCAAAGGCATTAAAGAGCTAGGTACCACGCAC
>NZ_JBFJHD010000299.1:0-2954 GCF_041613455.1 Pseudoalteromonas sp.
GCACTTCATCATCGTATTTTTCGCCAAATAACGCCATCGCCCCTTTCGCTTTTGCCTCGTCAATGGCCATTAGCTCAGTGCCAAGTGCAAAGTTGCGACGAATTTCATCGTTCACTACACGTTCTATTTCACGTAATTCTTTTTTCGTTACCGCTTCAAAATGTGAGAAGTCAAAACGTAAACGATCGGGCTGTACTAATGAACCTTTTTGCGCTACATGCTCACCTAACAACTGACGCAGTGCTTCATGTAAAATATGCGTTGCGGTATGATTTTTCTTAATCCGTTCACGACGCGCTTCATCAATACTTGCTTCTACTTTATCGTTAACAGCAATGCGCCCTTGTACCGTACCATGATGCGCAAATGCGTTACCTAATTTAGTGGTATTAGTGACCGTAAACTCGCCACCAGCCACACTAATCACCCCAGTGTCGCCCACTTGTCCGCCCGACTCGGCATAAAATGGCGTACGGTCTAGGATCACAATACCTTGTTGGCCATCTTCTAATAGCGATACCGACTCACCCGCGGCAAATAGCTCAACCACAGTCGCACTGTGGCTAGTGCTGGTGTAGCCTTTATAGGTTGTTTGCTTATCTGACTTTAATTGCTCATTGTAATCGGCACCAAATTTACCGGCTTGCTGCGCTGTTTTACGCTGCACAGCCATGCACTCTTCAAAGCCTTGATTATCAATGCTCATTTGACGTTCACGCGCCACATCGGCGGTTAAATCGGCAGGGAAACCATAAGTATCGTAGAGCTTAAACACCAGTTCGCCTGGGATCACATCGCCTTCTAGGCTAGTTAAGCTTTCTTCTAAAATAGCTAAACCACGCTCAAGTGTTTTACCAAATTGCTCTTCTTCAATGCGTAATACTTTTTCAATAATTTCTTGTTGCTTAGCCAGCTCTGGGTAAGCTTGACCCATTTGCTCAATTAGCGCTGCAACGAGTTTATAGAAAAACGCACCAGTTGCGCCAAGCTTATTGCCGTGGCGTACCGCACGACGAATAATACGACGCAATACATAGCCACGACCTTCATTTGATGGCATCACACCATCAGAAATCAAAAATGCACACGAACGGATATGATCCGCCACAACGCGTAGCGACTTGTCGTCCATATCTTGCGCATTGGTTACTTCTGCAGCCGCTTTAATTAAGCCTTGGAATAAATCGATTTCGTAGTTTGAATGTACGCCTTGTAAAATAGCAGCAATACGCTCAAGTCCCATCCCAGTATCAACCGACTGCTTAGGCAGTGGCTCCATGGTACCGTCGCTCTGACGGTTATATTGCATAAATACCAAGTTCCAAATTTCGATGAAACGATCGCCATCTTCTTCAGGAGTGCCTGGAGGTCCACCCCAAATGTGCTCACCATGATCATAAAATATTTCAGAACAGGGGCCACATGGTCCGGTATCGCCCATAGACCAAAAGTTATCGGCGGTGGCAATACGAATAATGCGGTCTTCGCTTAGGCCAATATCTTTTGACCAGTATTGAAACGCTTCTTCGTCATCGTGGTATATCGTTACCAGTAGCTTTTCTTGCGGTAATTTAACCACTTCGGTTAAAAACTGCCATGCAAACTTAATCGCGTCTTGCTTAAAGTAGTCGCCAAAACTAAAGTTACCCAGCATTTCAAAAAATGTATGGTGGCGCGCGGTGTAGCCCACATTTTCTAAATCGTTATGCTTACCACCAGCACGTACACAGCGCTGCGAGCTGGTCGCACGGGTGTAAGGGCGGCTTTCAGCGCCTAAAAATACATCTTTAAATTGCACCATACCGGCGTTATTAAATAACAAAGTGGCGTCGTTGCCCGGAATAAGTGAACTAGAAGGAACAACTTGGTGTTGTTTGCTGGCAAAAAAGTCTAAAAACTGTTGCCTAATTTGTGCGGTAGTCATGTGCTGCATGTGAAAGTCTCACCTGTATTTACTGTGCTTGCATTGCAAAATCGATTTCATCGTAGCTAAATCCTCGATACATCAAGTAGCGCACGCGCTTAGCCTTATCTTTGTATTCGAGATTTGCCGGTGTATTTGAATATTTTTTATTGTACGCTTCCTGCGCCAGCTCAAACCAATCTATTTCAAGCTCTGCAACTACTTTTTCAAGCAGTGAACGATCAATCCCTTTACCCATGGCTTCACTTTGAATTCGCTTTAAGCCATGGCATTTAAAAATGTGCTTTCTAACAAAGCTTTCGCAATAACGCTGCTCATTAATAAAATTGTGCTGTTCGCACCAATCAAGCAGGTTTTCGATATACTCGTCGGTGGCTTGTTTTTGCTGTAATTTAAACGTTAGCTCGCGGCGCGAGTACTCTTGACGCCCAAGCAGCCACAACACATAGTTTTTTAGCTTTTGTTTTAATTTATCATCCATTAAGCGTCGAAGCGTCCACTGGGTTCATTACTCAATGGCTTAGTATTACTATCATCACTTGGCGGCACTAGCGGCATAAAAATAGCCTGATAAGAAACAAAAAAGCTAATGTAGCAAATTGGCATTAAAACCAACAGTGGTAAGAATGACAAGAACATCGAAAGTACGATAAACACAGCGCAAATAATAGCATAAACACTCAGTGGTAAAATATTATAATAAAACACCATAAATGAGTTTTTCAGCGCATTAAAAATACGGGTTTCTTTATTAAAGTAAACCAAAGGTACTGCGTAGGCAAATGCCGTTAAGTAAACCGACAGGGCAATTAAAAAAAGCAGCACATTGGCCAGCGAAATACTGTCAATCACTTGGTTAACAGCCACGTTTGGATCAACGTTAGGCTGAGCCATGACCGCAATAGCATCGGCAAATAACCCATTGGCTAATAACGCCATTAATATACCCGCGCCCATTTGATATAGCGCTAAACGCAGTAGCCCTAAGCGGTTACCTTTATTGGTGATTGGTTTAAGAATATCGGCCAGC
>NZ_JBFJHD010000300.1:0-2948 GCF_041613455.1 Pseudoalteromonas sp.
ACCTAAAGGCAGCTCTGTGCCCATACTTTTTGATAAGTAACTTGTTGCTATTTCTTGCAAACCATAACCAATTAACAGCCCAATACTTACCGCCATTGCACATACAAGCAATAAATGGAGCATGTATATTTTGCGGATTATTGAACGGCTACCGCCTAGCGTTTACATCATCGCTACTGGGTCGTATTGGCGTTCACAATAACGTTTTGCTGAAACAGCTATAGCCACTGCGGCTAAAATAATACCTAATAAGCCGGCTAGTAATAAAAAGCTCTCTGCGCGGTTTAAGCTGTTTGAAATGGGTGATTGGCGGTCTTTAACGCCATACCATTGTTGGTTTTCTTTCATTTGTGGTTTAAGCCACTCGTAAAAGCTATTTATATCGGCCTCACTACCTGCATAAAGTTGGCGATAATAAACACGACTACCCGGCTGCACAACTTCGGTCTTTGCCACATCGTCAATATTAATAAGCACACGACGGCTACTCGAAAATACATTAAATGGCGCATCGGGCTCTTCTACAATAACTTTTGAAACATTAAATAATGCCGCGCCAAGCTCTACTTGCGCGCCTATATCAATATTTAAACTGTAAAATACCGACTCACTTAGCCACACATTACCCGGCGTTGGCCCGCTATTAGCAACTTTAGTTTCACCGGTTAGGGTATCTTTAACTTTTAACTGCCCTTTTAGAGGGTACGCATTAGATGCCGCTTTTACTGAGCTAAACTGCATTTCATCATCGGCAAACAACATAGTGTCGAAGTACACCATTTGCGCCGTTTTTAAATTTTGACTTTGTGCTTGAGTAATAAAAGCGGTGTCCAGAACATGGTCGCTTGCAAGTACACGGTCTGCTGCAATAAAAGCACTGCTTTTTTGCGCAATACTTTGCCCTATTCGCTCAGTAACCATCGACAGTGTAAGCACGGTTAAAACAGCAAGGGCGATAGCTGCGCTAATAACTGTTAGCTCACCACGGCGGAATTCTCGCGAAAATAATTTAAGCGCTAACTTAACCCACATTAGCAACGTCCTCTACTTGGCTTTTTACCAGTAAACCCGCTTCTATTTGAATAATGTGCTCACATTTTTGTGCAAGCCCTTCATCGTGAGTCACCAAAATAAGCGTGGTGCCGTGTTGCGTGTTTAAATCAAATAATAACGATTCAATCATTTTACCGTTTTTGCTGTCTAAATTAGCCGAAGGCTCATCAGCAAACAGTATTTTAGGTGTACCAATAAATGCTCGCGCAATAGCAACACGTTGCTGTTCACCGCCAGAGAGTTGCGACGGATAATGATCAATTCGATGGCTCAAGCCTACTTTTTCAAGCAAAGCAATTGCTTGCTCTTTTGCATCACTTTCACCAGCGAGCTCTGCTGGCAGCATAACGTTTTCTAGTGCCGTTAAGCTTTGTACTAACATAAACGATTGAAATACAAATCCAATTTTAGCCGCGCGCAGTGCAGCACGCTCTTCTTCATCTAAATTGTGTAATGGTTCACCATCTAAAAATATTTCACCGCTGCTGGCGGTGTCCAGCCCTGCTAATAAACTGAGTAACGTAGATTTACCAGAGCCCGACGTGCCAACAATAGCAACAGACTCGCCATGCTTGACATTAAAGCTGATGTCGCTGAGGATGGGCAGCTCACCTTCAAAGGTAGAGACTACTTTAGACAAACCATTAACCTGAATTATATTTAATTGAGAAAGCGCTGACATATGACTCATTCAATCCTTCGTTTAGTATTCATTTTATTTTTAGTTATCAAACCGCTGAGCGCAGCAGCCGACAACACGATTTTAATACTCGGTGACAGTTTAAGCGCAGCCTACGGACTTCAACAAGAAGAAGGCTGGGTAAAATTGTTACAAGATAAATACGATGACGAACAAGCCGACATTGAACTTATCAACGCCAGTATTAGTGGCGAAACATCTGGTGGAGCCCTACGCCGTTTAGATGTATTGCTTGAGCAATACGAACCCACTCATGTACTTATTGAGCTAGGTGCTAATGACGGTTTACGTGGTTTTCCAGTCAAAAAAATGCAAACTAACTTAACGTCTCTTATTCAAAAAAGCCAAGCAGCTAATGCGATGACCGCCTTAATGGAGATTTACATTCCCCCTAATTACGGCCCGCGTTACAGTAAAATGTTTACTGACACTTTCTCGCGCGTTAGCGAAGAAACAAATGCGCATTTAATGAACTTTTTTATGCTAGATATTGCCAGCCAATCTGATCTAATGCAAAACGATAGTTTACACCCTAACAAAAAAGCTCAGCCATTAATACGAGATGAGATGTATGACTCGATCAAAAAGTGGTTAAATAAAGACTAGCTAATTAATACACCGCAAGGGCGCCTTTTTAGGCCTCTTGCGTAATAAACACCCAAACAAACAATCGCTTATTGATTTTTAAAAAAATACACGTACTATTGCATACAAATCGGTATGTGGCGCAGCTTGGTAGCGCACTGTCATGGGGTGGCAGGGGTCGAGAGTTCGAATCTCTCCATACCGACCATTTTAATCCTCCAAAAACAACACCTTAAACCCAATTAAAAATAGTTCGCAATAACGCTGTGGTAAAATAGTGGTAATATTGTGGTAAAACTATTTTACGTAAATATATCCTTCTATCACTCGTAGACTTAACTTCAATTACTCGCTACCTTTAATTATTGTTTAACTTAAGGCGTATAAGCATGCACATTTTTTTAATGCTTGCCAGTATGATCATTGGCTTATCAATTGGAACCAATTTAACTTGGCTTCTTGGTTTGCCTGTTATTTTACTTAGTTTGCTATTCTTAAATATGGGCTCAGCAGCATGGCGTGAAAGACAAGAAGCCTTCGCATTATTTTTTGGCTTATGCTGCGGCGCATTTATTTTTGTCTCTAATTTAATATTGTAGATTGATCCGAT
>NZ_JBFJHD010000301.1:0-2884 GCF_041613455.1 Pseudoalteromonas sp.
TAACACTCTGAGTTGCTCTTGCCTCGCTATGCGTTGCTGTCTGCCGTCTCAGTGGGGTCGCATTATAGGGAGATCCGAAAACAGATCAACCCTTTTTTGAAGAAAACTTAAAATAAATGACTGTTCGCTGGATATTTAAGCGATAACGGCTAAAAAGATAACATATCATTCAATTTTCTAACACTTCGCAGCTTACTTACCGTGTTTTACTACATAACAGCTAAACAATTTTTAAATAAAGACTGCTGCCCCATATGATCAAAGCGATCATCATGGTCAATGCAACGGCTGCGGATCCCATATCTTTTGCTCTGCCTGATAATATATGTCGTTCAGTACTGATTCTGTCGGTTAAGGCTTCAATGGCAGAGTTTAGTAATTCGACGATAAGGATAAGTAATAATGAGCAGATCAATACTACCCAATGTAGTAATGACGAAGCTAACCAAAATGAAAATGGTAGTAAAATAATACTAACGAGTAACTCTTGTCTGAATGCCACTTCTACTTTAAATGCCGCTTTAATACCTAAATAAGAGCATTGGAGTGCTTTAACAATTCGTCGCGCGCCGAGTCCATTTGGTTTTAATACTTGTTTCATTAATTAGTTCGCTACTTTGCTACATTGCGGGCAAAATAAAGCCCCGCATTGCGAGGCTTTACTAGTTACGCTATACCGTATTGATCACGATATGCTTTTACTGCTGCTAGATGCTCATTCATTGTGCCCTGGTTTTCAAGGTAATTAATAAGATCTGCTAGTTTTATTATCGAGATCACTTGCGTATTGAAGTCACGCTCTACCTCTTGGATCGCTGATAATTCTGCGTTGCCTTTTTCTTGACGATCTAATGCGATCAATACACCACTCAACGCTGCGCCTTGTTGCGCTATTATTTCCATTGATTCACGAATAGCAGTACCGGCAGTAATTACATCATCCACCAGCATAATATTACCTTTAAGCTCAGAGCCAACTAATGTGCCGCCTTCGCCATGTGCTTTTTTCTCTTTACGGTTAAAGCAATAAGGTACATCTTTATTATGATGATCAGCCAACGCGACGGCTGTAGTCGTAGCAATAGGAATACCTTTGTAAGCAGGACCAAACAATACATCATATTGTATTGCTGCATCTTCAAGTGCTGCTGCATAAAAACGCCCTAAACGAGCAAGATCGCGACCGGTATTAAACAGACCTGCATTAAAAAAGTACGGGCTAGTACGACCAGATTTTAAAGTAAATTCACCAAATTTTAATACCTGCTTTTCTAAAGCAAACTCAATAAACTCTTGTTGATAGCTTTTCATATCACTAAACCTTCTCGATTATGCTAAAACTTGTTTTTGTATATCAATGATTTCACGTATAGAGTGCTTAGCTAATGTGAGCAACTCATCAAGCTCATCAAACGAAAATGGTTCGCCTTCAGCTGTGCCTTGCACTTCGATAATTTTACCTGTTTCGGTTAAAATCACATTCATATCGGTTTCTGCGGCTGAGTCTTCAATATATTCTAAATCAGTAATTGCTTCGCCTTTATAAATACCTACCGAAATAGCGGCGATCATATATTTAAGCGGATTTGAATTGATCATACCTTTAGCACGCATATGGGTAAGCGCATCAACTAAAGCAACACACGCTCCACTAATAGCAGCAGTACGCGTACCGCCATCAGCCTGAATCACATCACAGTCAATGGTAATGGTGTTTTCGCCCAACGCTTTTAAGTCAACAGCCGCACGCAGTGCACGTGCAATCAGACGTTGAATTTCCATAGTACGCCCGCCTTGTTTACCGCGCGACGCTTCCCGTGCATTACGTGTGTGGGTTGCGCGCGGTAACATACCGTATTCTGCGTTGATCCACCCTTTACCCTGCCCTTTCATGAAACGAGGTACACCCGACTCAACGGTAGCCGTACAAAGTACTTTGGTATTACCAAACTCGACAAGTACTGATCCTTCGGCATGCAAAGTATAATTACGTGTAAATGTAACTGGCCTGATTTGGTTAGCTGTTCTTTCGCTTGGACGCATTGACGATCCCCTTAATTCATAATTTGCGACATTATAGGTATATATAGCAACAGATACCATGCTGATTTACATAAATAGCAGTATGTAAAATAGCCAACGTATTAAATTTTTCCTAGAGCTTAAGTAGTGTTACGGTATAATCATTAGCATATTATATTTTTAAATTTAGGAAACCATCCATGATCCACAGTATGACAGCTTATGCGCGTCGCGAAATAAAAGGCGATTGGGGCACTGGCACTTGGGAAATTCGCTCAGTGAACCAGCGTTACCTTGAGACATTTATTCGTGCACCAGAGCAATTTCGTGGCATGGAGCCGGTTATTCGCGAACGTTTACGCAAACATTTACAACGCGGTAAAGTAGAAGTGTTTTTAAAGTTTGTAGCCAATCCGGCCCATGTTGGTGAGCTATCAATTAACCAAGCCCTAGCTGAGCAATTAATTAACAGTGCTAAATGGGTGCAGCAGCAAAGCAACGGCGACATCAATCCGGTTGATATCTTACGTTGGCCTGGTGTTATGGAAGCTGAAGAACTTGATATGGATAGCGTGAATATTGCGCTTATTACTGGTTTTGACCAAGTGATTGAAGACTTTAAAGCCGCGCGAGGTGACGAAGGCGCTAACTTACAAGAAATGATAGCCACACGTCTTGACGCTATTTTAGCGCAAGTTGCAGTGATAGAAGCTCATATGCCTGACATTATTAAATGGCAGCGTGAAAAGCTAACGCAAAAGTTAGAAGACTTAACGGCCAATATTGACGAATCACGCCTTGAGCAAGAGCTGATTTATTTAGCACAAAAGCAAGATGTTGCCGAAGAGCTAGACCGTTTAAA
>NZ_JBFJHD010000302.1:0-2866 GCF_041613455.1 Pseudoalteromonas sp.
AACAAAAAAAGGGAGGATAAACATTAGTGAAAGGTTAGCTATACGGGTTGGGCATAACTAACCTAATTATTACTCTAATAACCTGGTTACAGCACCATGGCTGCAATCCAGCCAAAGATTAATAGTGGAATATTAAAATGAATAAAGGTCGGCACTACAGAATCCCATATATGATCGTGTTGACCATCGGCATTCAAACCAGATGTTGGCCCTAAGGTCGAATCGGAAGCAGGGGATCCGGCATCACCTAATGCACCTGCCGTACCCACTAAGGCCGCGGTTGCCATCACCGAAAAACCCAGCTCTAAACATAAAGGCACAAACAGCGTCGCTATAATTGGTACTGTGGAAAAGGAGCTGCCAATACCCATAGTTATAAACAAGCCGACCAATAATATCACCGCAGCGGCAACCGGTTTATTGCCCGCAAAAAGTTCTGCGCCACTATTTACTAAACTTGCTACGTGGCCAGTGGCTTGCATTACCGCGGCAAAACCTTGGGCTGAAATCATAATAAAGCCAATCATGGCCATCATTGCCACGCCTTTACTAAACACATCGCCATTGTCTTCCCATTTTACAACACCAAACACACTAAAAATCATTACGCCCACTAAGCCGCCCAATATCATAGAGCCACTGGCGTTTTGCGCAATTAACGAAGCCAGTACCGCAAATAACCCGACTATCATTACTTTTTTCGGGTTTTCCACGGTAATTTCTTTACTCTCAGTGGTTAATGTTTGTGTTTGGTAATCGCGACGTTTTCTATAGCTAAAAAATATCGCTATGATTAACCCCGTTAGCATGCCTAAAGCTGGAATGATCATGGCCATCGGTACTTGTACATTAATAATGTCGAGGCCGTTATCGACTAAGTTTTTATGTAAAATAGAATATAGATAGATACCGCCAAACCCATACGGTAGTACCATGTATGACGTGGCTAAACCAAACGTTAAAATACAGGCAACAGCACGGCGATCTAGTCTAAGCTTGTTAAATATTACTAGTAATGGCGGGATCAAAATTGGGATAAAAGCGATATGCACCGGCACTAAGTTTTGCGAAGAAATGGCACACAGCATGATTATAAATAAAATAAAATAGCTAACCAGTGTTTCATTGCCACTTTTTTGTGCATTCACTTTAGCTAATAATTTTGCTGCCAATATTCGGGTTAATCCCGATTTAGAAATAGCCACTGCAAACGCACCCAGCATGGCATAACTTAAGGCAATTTCTGCACCCGCCGATAACCCAGAGTTAAAAGCATCAATACTTTCTTTTAAACCTAAGCCGGCAATTAAGCCAGCAACTAAAGCACTTAGTGTCATTGCAACAATAACATTTACGCGGACTAAGGTGAGCCCAAGCATTAACATAACGCCTATAATTACCGCATTCATAAATTTCTCTGTTTTTTAGATTTAATTAATTTTATCAGATCTTTAGCCTGACTTTTACGATCTTTGTTAAATGGTTTATTTTCGTAGCGTACTTGATTAAATAGCAAACTAAACTGGTGCAATTGTTGTTCAGCTTCCGGTATTTCACGGGCGAAAAAATGTAACTGTTGTACTGGGGTGAGGGGGTGAGCAGGAAACAGCTGTAGTTTATTTGCCCATTTCACAATTTGCCGATACTCTTTTACCATGGGTGCTAACTGCTTAGCCGGTCTAGCCCAGGTTAAATAAATAAAATACGCGCTTAAACTCAGCACTAACACAATTAAAACCACAAGTGGGACTAGCCAGGTATTTTGATTTCCAAATAACGTTTTCAAAAAATCACTTTGCTTTTGCTTATCAAAACCAAGTACCCAACTTGACCATTGATAGTCGAGATTTTCCAGTTGTAACCTGAGCCAGTTAATTGCTGCAACATCACTGAGACTGAGTAAGCCAAAACCCAGATTATGCTTAAACTCAGCATTGAGTTGGTCGTTTTCAGACAGGGAGCCAGTTAACCGTTCGGGTGCGACAACAGCGGTGGCGTCAAACACTTGCCAACCTTGCGATGGTAAATACACTTCTACCCATGCATGGGCATCGTATTGGCGCACGGATAAAGTATTACTTTTGCTATTGAATTCTCCCCCCAAATAGCCACTTACAACACGTGCCGGTATTCCCGCACGCCGAAACATATAGGCAGCGGCACTGGCATAGTGACCACAAAACCCCCGTTGTTGCTCAAACATAAACTGATCAAGTGTGTCATCACCTGTCATAGGCTGAGGAGTTAGCGTGTAGCTAAATTTTTTCACTGCAAAGTGGTCAAGTAAGGCGGTATAAAATTGCTTATCACTGCTTACTTGGCGCTTTAATTTATCGGCAAGCGCATTGGTTTTCGTATTATTAGCATTGTTGAGTTGTGTGTAATGTGATGCTTGCCAAGCCGTTAACTCTGGTTCAGTCACTAAAAAACTTGTTGCTACGTACTGAATACTTTTGGCTGAATTTGCGGTTTTACGTAATACCCCTAAAGCTGAATTTTCTACGCCATCACTGTTACTGGTGGCGTAATGCAGTCCGTACAACCAGGGCTGAGCAGCCGGCTCTGATATTATCGAATATTGCGCTTGAATTTGATTGTTTTCGGCTTTAAACCTGGTTGTTGTGTTATTTTGCTTTAAGTAGTTTGAGGTAAGCCAGGCATTGCCATTAAAGTCATCATGAATGATGGCGCGCCAATATAATGGGGATTGCGGCGCGCTAGTATTAAATTGGGCTCTAAAAACAAGTTCATCGGAATTTGATAACTTGGCAATATCGAAAGGATCGACCTGCTCAGACAGCCCAGTTTTTGCATGTTTAGGCCCAGGTAATTGCCAAAAAGCGGGCATTTTCGGTAAAAACAACAG
>NZ_JBFJHD010000303.1:0-2847 GCF_041613455.1 Pseudoalteromonas sp.
CGCATTATTGATTAAAAAGGCGTAACGATGGACGTTTCACAATTACTCGATGGCTTAAACGACAAACAACGCGATGCCGTTGCAGCCCCACTACAAAACATGCTGGTATTAGCAGGTGCTGGGTCTGGTAAAACACGAGTGTTGGTTCATCGTATTGCTTGGCTAATGCAAGTTGAGCAAGCCTCAGCGTATAGTATTTTTGCGGTTACCTTTACTAATAAAGCAGCTAAAGAAATGCGTACTCGCGTTGAAGAGACGCTAAAAGCGCCGGTTGGTGGTATGTGGATTGGTACTTTCCATGGTTTGTCGCACCGTATTTTACGCGCGCACCACCGTGAAGCAAAATTACCCGAAGCATTTCAAATTTTAGACTCAGACGATCAGCTACGTATGATCAAACGTTTATTAAAATCGATGAATATTGATGATAAAAAATGGCCCGCTAAACAGTTTGGTTGGTACATAAGCGCTAAAAAAGATGAAGCACTTCGCCCTAAAGATATTCAAGCCTACGATATTAACGAGCAAATGATGCTGCGCGTGTACGCGGCGTATCAAGAAGCATGCGACAGAGCAGGCTTAGTCGATTTTGCCGAAATACTACTGCGCAGCTACGAAGTACTCAAAAATAACCCTACACTACTGCGCCATTATCAACAGCGCTTTGCACACATGTTAGTAGACGAGTTTCAAGACACCAACACCATACAATACGCATGGTTAAAACTACTTGCTGGCGACTCCAATAGTATTATGATTGTTGGCGATGACGATCAGAGTATCTATGGTTGGCGCGGTGCAAAAATAGAAAACATTAAACGTTTTTTAACTGACTTTAGCGCAGAGACCATTCGTCTTGAGCAAAACTATCGCTCTACCGCCACTATATTAAAAGCCTCAAATGCCCTGATCCAAAATAACTCAGAGCGTATGGGTAAAAGCTTATGGACCGACGGTAACGAGGGCGAACCTATTTCTATTTACGCCGCATTTAACGAGCTAGACGAAGCGCGTTTTGTAAGTAGTAAACTGCGTAGTTGGTTAAATGCCGGCAATGCGCTGCAAGATGCGGCTATTTTATATAGAAGTAATGCGCAATCACGTGTACTCGAAGAAGCCATGCTACAAGAAGGCCTAAAGTATCGTATTTATGGCGGCATGCGATTCTTCGAACGCCAAGAAATTAAAGACGCCCTGTCGTACTTACGCATAATAGGTAACCGTCAAGACGATGCTGCATTTGAACGAGTAATTAATACTCCAGCTCGTGGTATTGGCGATAAAACGCTAAGCCATATACGCGACTGTGCACGCGCCGAATCGTTACCACTTTGGTATGCAGCAAAAGCAATTGTAGAGCAACAACATTTATCTGGCCGCGCTTCTGGTGCAGTGAGTAAGTTTGTCGAACTAGTAGAGCATATTGAAGATAAAATTAGCGATCTAACGCTACATGAGCAAGCTAAATACGTTATTCAAACTTCTGGGTTAATGGCAATGTACCAAGCCGAAAAAGGTGAAAAAGGCCGTGCCCGAGTAGAAAACTTAGAAGAACTTATTAGCGCTTGCGATCAGTACGAATTGCCTGAGGAAGAAGAATATAGCTCTCCTCTACAAGGCTTTTTAGCGCATACCTCGCTTGAATCTGGTGAAGGACAAGCAGAAGAGCACGAAGACGCCGTACAAATGATGACATTGCACTCAGCTAAAGGTTTAGAATTTCCGTTAGTGTTTATGGTTGGCGTAGAGGAAGGTATGTTCCCTTCTCAACAAAGTAATGAAGAGTCTGGCCGTTTAGAAGAAGAACGCCGCCTTTGTTATGTAGGTATGACCCGCGCTATGGATAAACTATATATTAGCCATGCCGAAAGCCGTCGTTTATACGGACAAGAAAAATACCATACACCATCGCGCTTTTTACGGGAAATTCCCGAGGACTGTGTTGAAGAAATTCGTATTAAAACCCAAGTATCTCGACCACCCGCTGCAGGGCGTTTTAGCGCATCAGTTAGTCACGCTGCATTTGAAGATAGCGGCTTTAACTTGGGGCAACGTGTACTGCATGCTAAATTTGGTATTGGTACAGTACTTAATTACGAAGGTGCGGGTGCGCAATCTCGCGTACAAGTCAACTTTGATGATTTAGGTAGTAAGTGGTTAGTAACGGCATATGCAAGACTACAAGCTATATAAAAAGCAACTCATACAACTAGAACAACAATTAGCTGGCGCGCATCACCGCCAGCTAGTGCTTGTTACTGGCAATGATAATTGGTGCTATGAGCTGACAAACTCACTAGTACAAAATACTAATACACTTACTCTATCTAAACATTGTGCACTTAAAAATGCTCAATGGCCTGCACACATTCACCAAATATTAGGACAAGAATTTACCCACGCCATTTACGATGGCTTTAGTGGCTTATACCCCGATAAGTTGGCCGCAATTGCTGGTACAGTTAGAGCTGGCGGAGTATTGTTTGTATTACTTCCTGAGCTGGGTAACCTAAATAACTGGCAAGATCCCGCATTAAAAAGTGTCCAGTCTCATGGCCACAGCAATCAATATAGTTTATTCAATCAGCGTTTCAGCTCTATTATTAAAAGCTTACCGGCCTTGCATTACAGTGAAGAATTTGGCTGCATCAATAATAATTATAACTATGTCCTGCACAGTAATATTGATTTTGAACCGCAGAAAAACTGCGTAGCACAAATAGTAAAAGTAGCTCATGGTCGCGCCAATAGACCGCTACTGATCAATGCAGATAGAGGGCGAGGAAAGTCAGCCGCATTAGGCCTAGCAGCCGCAAAATTAGCTGATAAAAATGTAATTATTTGCGC
>NZ_JBFJHD010000304.1:0-2841 GCF_041613455.1 Pseudoalteromonas sp.
GATTTTGCAAAATTAGTGTACGAAGGCTTAGAGGCACGATATCCAACAAAATAGTTTGCGCTAAAATAATTAAATTAGCTTGCGATAGTCGGTAACATTTAAGTAATCGGCTATATCGTTATGTGGTTGTTGGCTGTCTGGGTTAGCAACCGCAAGCAAGTGTTCAATACCGTATTGGCGTGCAGCGTTGAGTACAGGAACACTATCATCAACAAAAAGCGTACGGCTTTTGTTAAATCCTAAGTCACTTTGCACCTGTTGCCATAAGCTTTGTTGCTCTTTACTTACCCCATATTCATGAGTCGATACGACTCCATCTAAGTAGTTATCAATTGCAGTTTGCTCAAATTTAAGCATTACACACTCAGGGTGGGCGTTAGTAAGTAAAATTAACTCTTTACCTGCTTTTTTAAGTTCAGTTAAAAAGTACGGCACATCGTCGCGCACTTTTATTAAGTGCTTAGACTGTCGCTTTAGTTCCATAATAGGCAGGTTTAACTGTTGCTCCCAATAATCTGAGCAGTACCATTGTATTTTTCCGTTAACGGCTTGGTAGCGTTTTGAAATATCAGCTTGCGCTGCTTCAAAGCTAATATTTTTTGCTAATGCGTGCTGTTGTGGAATAACGTTAAGCCAAAAATGGCTATCGTAATGTAAATCGAGTAATGTTCCATCCATATCGAGTAAAACTGTATCGATTTTTGACCAATTTAGCATGGGCTTTTCCCTGTGAAAAGTTTATGATTAAGCACAACTGCCATGATAGCAAATTAACGCCAATGACACAGAAAAAGCACCCTATACCACCGCAAATCCTCAGTAATAAAGTTGTAGCTAAAAGTCGCTTATTTACCGTGGAATCTTTAGAACTTAAATTCTCTAATAACGAAGAACGTCAATATGAGCGAATTCGTGGCGGCGGGCGAGGTGCAGTAATGATTGTGCCGTTAACTAAAGATAACGAATTACTACTAGTGCGAGAATATTGCGCTGGTACTAACGACTATCAACTGGGTTTTCCTAAAGGGTTAATTGACCCAGGTGAAACACCAGAGCAAGCCGCTAACCGTGAACTTAAAGAAGAAGTTGGTTTTGGTGCAGATTACCTAAAACGATTAAAAGCGGTATCTATAGCGCCAAGTCATTTTAATACCACTATGCACATTATGGTCGCTAAACAATTGTATTCACAAACATTGCCCGGTGATGAGCCAGAGCCACTGGTCGTTGTTAAGTGGCCATTAACCGATTGGCGGTCATTATTAACACAAGACGATTTTACCGAAGCACGCAGTGTAGCTGCTTTATTATTATTAGATCAGTATTTAGCATCAGGAGTCATTGATGAATAAATTACTAGAGCCTTGTATATTATTGGCTGAGCGTGCTGGTGATGCCATTATGGCTATTTATAAAAATGGTGATATTGGCAAAGAGCAAAAGCTAGACAACACACCAGTTACTAAAGCTGATCTTGCTGCTAACGACGTACTTGTGGCTGGTTTAGAGGCATTAGCACCCAATATTCCTATTATGTCAGAAGAAACACCGATCCCAGCATTAGCCGATAGGCAGCATTGGCAACGTTATTGGTTACTTGATCCTATGGATGGTACCGGAGAATTTATTTTAGAAAGTGGCGACTTTGCGGTAAATATAGCACTCATTGAGAATAACCAACCTGTGCTGGGAGTTATTCATTGGCCAACAAAAGGGGTAACCTATTTTGCGAGCGCCGATAATGGGGCATTTAAGCGTAAAAATGGTAGCGATAAGCAAATATTTGTAGCCTCACCCGATAACTTAACGGTTGCAGTGAGCCGCCGCCAAAAAATTGAAGCAGTGAGCCAGTACCTTAACGCCCAATTTACTACCGTTGCTTTAGGGTCATGCTCTTTAAAGGCATGTATTGTAGCAGAAGGAAAGGCTGACTGTTTTTTAAGAATAGGCCCCACTGGTGAGTGGGATACGGGCGCATCACAAATTATAGTTGAGCAAGCTGGCGGCAGTATTACCGATGCAGAGTTTAACCCACTAACTTATAATCAGCGTGAAAGCACTGAAAATCCAGACTTCATTGTAATGGGGCACCCTGATTGGGAGTGGCAAAAAATGATTAACCCACATTAATGGGAATGCTTATAACACCACTTGCTTGCTTTTTGTTCACTTAAACAATAATAATAACTAAAGCCTTGCATTATATGTTTATTCCTATATAGTAGCGCTCTCTTCAAGGCAGGCTCGTAAATATTACGGATTTGTTTTAAAGAAATTACAGGCGCGGGATGGAGCAGTCTGGTAGCTCGTCGGGCTCATAACCCGAAGGTCGTCGGTTCAAATCCGGCTCCCGCAACCAATTTCCTTTAGAGGATTGAGGTTACTGTAAATGTTAGTTAGGGAAAAGCTTGTCGGTCTCAGCTCTTCATTAGCCAGCAAAGGTAGTCGTTTTAAATTCGGCTCCCGCAACCAATTTCCTTTAGAGGATTGAGGTTACTGTAAACTCTAGCTTAAGAGATAAAATAAAGTAGTCGATAGACTTAAAATATACAGGCGCGGGATGGAGCAGTCTGGTAGCTCGTCGGGCTCATAACCCGAAGGTCGTCGGTTCAAATCCGGCTCCCGCAACCACTGAAATAAATAAGAATAAACAGACACTCTTAAAGAGTGTTCTTTTATGTCTGAAATTTAGTGAGTGACTCATAACCCGAAGGTCGTCGTCACTGCGTGATGCGTTCGCTCTTCATAAACTCTGGCTCCCGCAACCACTGAAATAAATAAGAATAAACAGACACTCTTAAAGAGTGTTTTTTTATGTCTAAAATTTGGCGAATGACTTAC
>NZ_JBFJHD010000305.1:0-2820 GCF_041613455.1 Pseudoalteromonas sp.
TTATAAGGGTTTACTATGAGCACAGATTTTCAAGCATTTAAACGTAAAATTGAGCATTGTTTATGCGCCCCGGGTGATGGCGTGTATACCGTTAACACCGCAAAAGAGCGCAAAGCCGCTTTAAGAAATAAGCTGTATGGGCAAACCGACAATGTTGATCCACTGTGGCGCGAGTCTCTCAATGAGCTGCCAAATTCACCCCACAAAGCGGTGATGTTAGGGATTAGCTCTGATTGTGGTGGCGGTATTTTGCGTGGTGCTAACTGGGGACCGTTATTTTTACGCTCGGCGTTAATTGATCAGCAAACGCAATGTCGTTCATTCGATTTAGGCGATGTACGTGTTATTCCTCATTTATTACACGACAAATACCTCAATGACGCCACTATTAGCAATTGTCAAAAAGCGCTTTATGGTGATGAAAATGACGATTATTACGTTAGCCCCTTGTCGATCACTGAAGATGTGTGCGACAGCTTTTACGCCAACTTTAAAGATAAAGGCATTTTTGGTATTGGCGGCGATCACTCAATTAGCTACCCACTGACAAAAGCCTATTTAAAAGCAAAACGTGAGCAGGGCAAACGTACTGCCATTATTCACTTTGATGCTCACACCGACTTATTGGTTGAACGCTTAGGCATTGATTTATGTTTTGGCTCTTGGTGTACGCATATTTTAGAGTTTTTACCGGCGCCGCATCACCTCATTCAATTTGGTATTCGTTCTAGCGGTAAACCAAAGGAGCATTGGGAGTCGACCTTTGGAGTAAAACAGCATTGGGCACACGAAATTATTGAACGTGGCGCACAGGCGGTTGCTGCCGATGCGATTGCACAACTTAAAGCAGATAATGTAGACGAAGTATATGTAAGCTTTGATATAGACGCATTGGATGAGCAATTTGCCTCAGCAACCGGTACTCCCGAAGCTAATGGCTTAACGCCACAACACGCACTGGATATTTTATCTGCGATTGCAGATGAGTTTCCTATTACCGGTGCCGACATGATGGAAATAGCCCCGTTTACCGACAGCTCGTTGGTTGGCCAGTCTAGTTCAGAAACCACCTTACGCGAAGGCGCTAAAATTTCAGCGTTTTTAATTGGTGCGATGAATAAGTAATCAAAACCAGGCCGAAAGGCCTGTTTATTTTATTGATTATTAAGTACTTTTAATAATTATTAAATTTAAATTGCCCCGTTTAAAAAAGCGACTATAATCCAGCCACTTTTGCTATAAAAGTGTTTATTATTGGAGCTATAAATGGGTGATTTAGTCGGGATTGGCTTATTAATCTTGATCAGTGCGTTGTTTGCGATGTCAGAAATTGCCATTGCCGCGTCGCGTAAAATAAAATTAAGAGTCATGGCTGATGAAGGCAATGTACAAGCGGCTGCGGTATTAAAGCTGCAAGAACAACCCGGTGCCTTTTTCGCCATGATCCAAATAACCCTTAATGCGATTGCCATCTTAGGCGGCATTGTGGGTGAGCAAGCACTGTCGCCTTATGTGCAGCACGTGTTGCAGTTTTTTTATCAAGGCCCTTTATTAGGGCAAATAAGCTTTTTATTGTCGTTTTTAGCGATCACCTCACTGTTTATTTTATTTGCAGACCTATTACCTAAGCGTTTGGCGATGATTTTGCCAGAAGCGGTTGCCGTGCGCGTGGTCACTATTATGCGCTGGGTAACGTTTGCTTTAACTCCGCTGGTATTATTTTTTAATGGTTTAACCAATATCGTGCTGCGTATTTTTAAAGTACCTACCGAGCGCGAAGATGTTGTGACCACGGAAGACATTGTGGCGATGATGGACGCCGGTGCTGAATATGGCAGTTTGCAGCAACAAGAATATGACCTGATTGGCAATGTATTTGACTTAGAAGCGCGCTTTTTATCGAGCGTGATGACTCCACGCGACCAAATTGTATTTTTTGATATACATGAGTCAAGTGCTGATATTGCCAGCAAAATTATTGAACACCCACACAATGACTTTCTAGTGTGTAATGGCAATTTAGATAAGTTAATTGGCTCGGTTGAATCAAAAGATATTTTACGCCAAGTGCTTAAAGGCGAAGCGGCGAATATTAATAACGATATGCTTGAAAATGATATTTTTTATTTGCCAGAAACACTGAGTTTATCAGAAGCACTCAACGCGTTTAAAACAGCGGTGCAACCGTTTGCGGTAGTGGTTAATGAGTATGCACTGGTAGTGGGTATTGTCACGGTAAAAGATTTAATGAAAGGCTTTATGGGCGATTTAATGACCCACAGCGGTGAAGAGCTGATCATTGAGCGCGACGAAAACTCGTGGCTGGTGGATGGCTTAACACCCATTGTGGAGCTGGCTAAAGTACTTGATATTGATGAATTTCCGCAGCAGAGCCATTACGAAACTGTGGCCGGCTACTTAATATATACCATGAAACGCATTCCTAAACGTGCCGAGTTTATTCAATACGCCGGCTTTAAGTTTGAAGTAGTGGATGTAGAAGGCATTCGCGTAGAGCAGCTATTGGTATCAAAAATAGTACCCACGCCAGAGACGATACAAAACTAACGGCAGCAGTTTCTCAATTTAAGCCAGTATAAACACCTTGCTTAAGGTGTTTATACACAGCTGAGGTTTCGAGAAGTAAAACCCATCGAAAAAAGCAGTCTCAACTAACATTGACGTTTTACGCTATCGAATAGCTGGCAAATTTTAAAATTAAATAGACACCCATCTTTAAATTACCTCTTTCATAAATTAAATAGACACCCATCTTTAAATTACCTCTTTCAAAGACACCCATTATAAAAATCAATAAAA
>NZ_JBFJHD010000306.1:0-2803 GCF_041613455.1 Pseudoalteromonas sp.
AGCGGGCATAAAATTAAACCCAGCTAACTTTTCGCGCTCTCGCGCACGCACTAAATACAGTGCAATAGAGCTTAAGCATGTGCCTACTGGCAGTGTTATCACCATTGATAATTTACCTTCGGGCATTATTCGCTCGCCGCAGTGGTCGTCAAATAGTGAATACTTAGCCTTTGTGGTAGAGCAAAAACAGGCGGCTCATCTTTGGGTGTATAATGTGAAAACTAAGCAAGCCAATGAGTTAAATGAGCTTGCACTCAATTCTGTGCTTACCGCAGCACCTTATAAATGGCTACCCGATAGCAGCGCCTTGGTGGCTAATATTGCGGTTAACTTAGGCAAAGCTCGATTACAAAATAGCAGTCAAAATACCGTGCCGGTTATTCAGCAAAGCCGCGGCGAAAAAGCGCCAGCACGCACGTATCAAAACCTATTAACCAGTCCTTTTGATGAAGCGCAGTTTAAATTTTATGGTCAAGGGCAACTGGTGTACATCACATTGGATGGTCATGCTCAGCCCATTGGTCGCCCGGCGTTGTTTAAATCTTTTGCGGTTTCACCCGACTCTACCAACATATTAGTTGCCAGTATTGATGAACCCTTTTCGTATCAAGTGCCTTACAGCCGCTTTGCTACCACATGGCAAATATGGGGCATGCGCGGTTTCTCATTAGTGGAGTTGGCTAAGCAGCCACTTGCCGATAATATTCCTCAAGGTTACGACAGTGTGCGTACCGGGCGTCGAGCATTTGAATGGCGCGCCGATCATGGGGCTGAAGTTATTTGGGCCGAAGCGCAAGATGGCGGCGATATGAAAACCGAGGTGGCGCATCATGATTACCTTTACAGTTTACGTGCACCGTTTAAACGCGAGCCAAAACTGTTTGCTAAAGTAGAGCGTCGTTATTCGGGCATTGAGTGGGGTAACGATAGCATTGCCATGTTATCGGACTGGCGCTTTAGTGACCGTCAAGTGCGTACTTATATAATTCAGCCTCGTGATGCCGATAACAACCGCGTATTGTTTTCTGAGCGCAGTTATAACGACGCGTATAAAGATCCGGGTAGAGTTATTTATCAGCGTAATGACTTAGGCGTTAATGTAATGAAAGTGGTGGGTGGGCGTTACCTATTTTTACGTGGTAATGGTGCATCAGAGCAAGGCAATATTCCCTTTTTAACGCAATACGATGTAAAAACCAATAGCAGTAAACGGCTATGGCAATCTGCGGCGCCGTATTATGAGCGTGTACGCGCGTTACTAGATGACGAAGGTAAGCGTTTTATTACCATTCGCGAATCGAAAACAGAGCAACCAAACTTTTTTATTCGTGATTTAGACAACAACACCTTAACGCAAATTACTCACTTTGCGCATCCGTACCCTGCATTTAAAGGCGTTACCAAAGAGCAGCTGCGCTACACCCGCGATGACGGGGTGGAGCTGTCGGGCACGCTATATTTACCCCCAGGCTATGATAAAACTCAAGGACCATTACCGGTATTAATGTGGGCTTATCCGCTTGAATATAAAGATAAAGCGGTTGCTTCTCAAGTGCGTGAATCCCCTTATGAATTTACCTATATTGGTTATTGGGGGCCGATGCCTTATTTAGCGAAAGGAATTGCGGTATTTGACGATCCGAAAATGCCAATTGTGGGTGTCGATGGCAGCGAGCCAAACGATCACTTTAGAACGCAACTGGTTGCCAGCGCGCAAGCTGCTGTTGATGTATTGGTCAACAAAGGTATTGCCGACAAAGACAATATTGCGATAGCGGGTCATTCATATGGCGCCTTTATGGTGGCTAACTTATTAGCGCATAGCGACTTATTTAAAACCGGCATTGCCCGCAGTGGCGCCTATAACCGCACCTTAACCCCGTTTGGTTTTCAGGGTGAAGAACGCGATTTTTGGCAAGCGCAAGATGTGTACGCTACTATGTCGCCGTTTTTTCACGCCGAAAAAATTAATGAGCCCATGTTAATGATCCACGGGGAACAAGATCCGAATTCGGGAACTTTCCCAATGCAAAGCGAGCGCATGTATGCCGCGCTTAAAGGCTTAGGCAAAGAAGCACGTTTAGTAATGCTGCCACATGAAGCACACGGCTATCGTGCTCGCAAAAGCTTATTGCACGTGCTGTGGGAACAAGAGCAATGGCTAGAAAAGTACTTGCTGAATGACAGTGTTGAACCAAGTGATATAAGCGAGTACCCGATTCAGTAGTGCATTACGCCGTGAGATCAAGCAGATCTCCTCGTAATCTCACGGCACTTCGCGCAAAATAGGACTTAGGGCAGGGCTATGAGCTTCGGGCTTCGAGTTTCGGGCTTCGAGTTTCGGGCAGAGCAATGAACCGCTGTGCTGCTAACGTGAGCAAGCTCACCGTCTACCACCCCAAGTTAAACTTTCGTGTAGAGACGCAGCGCTAATATATCAATTAAGATAAAAACTTATGTTAAAAATGAAGGGTAGAGCCCTAGCTATCCGCTAAACTCGGTACGCTTAGTTCTTAGTTCTTAGTTCTTAGTTCTTAGCCCGAGATTTGAAGCGGTTCTTTGTTACTTGCTGATAGCTAGTTTATCTTTCACCTTGGGACTTTTTCCTTTACTCTTTCACTCAAAACTAATTTTCATTGTGTATTTAACCACTACGAGTTTTAAATGATTGATATAGCAGTACTTGCAGTATTTATTCCGACCTTCTTTTTTGTCTCTATCACCCCAGGTATGTGTATGACACTGGCACTGACCTTGGGCATGAGTATCGGAATACGTCGAACGCTGTGGATGATGATGGGCG
>NZ_JBFJHD010000307.1:0-2792 GCF_041613455.1 Pseudoalteromonas sp.
CACCGCGGGCGCATGGATAGCCGATATTTTATTACTGACCTTTGGCTGGCTTGCCTACTTTGTACCCGCCGCAATACAACTGTTTGGCTATTTATTATTTAAACAACCGCATCGTATTTTGCAACTCGATTACACCACTTTAGCGCTGCGGGTAATTGGCTTCGCGTTATTTATAACCTCAGCCACTGCCATTAGTAGTATTAATTTTGACGATATTTATAACTTTTCATCCGGTGGGGTAGTGGGTGATGTGATAGCCACGGCGATGATGCCAGCATTTAATTTTACTGGCACCTCTATTTTATTGCTGTGCTTCTTTTTTGCGGGTTTAACCTTATTAACCGGTGTGTCGTGGGTACAATTTGTTGACTACTTAGGCAGTTTAATTGTTAGCTTGTATCATATTATTGCTAATTACGCTCAAGGCTGGATGCAGCGTGAGCGTTTTGCGGGTAATAATAACGCCCAAGTTGATGCTGAATTTGCAGCGCCCAGCAGCGAACCACAAAACGTAACTAGCAACCGCAAAAACAGCAGTCAACAACAAACCCTAAACGCACCGCAAGCGCCAGTAAATGAGCCGCAAATGAGCGACGAATTTATGCCGTTTGACGAGCTTGACGATATACTCGATCAGGAAATTGGCTTTAGTGCTATAGATGACGAGCCACTAGATACGGCAGCGGCGCTTAATGCGCTGGATCAAAGCCAAGTGATGGAGCCAGAAAAACCAGCCACAACAGTGGTATCTCCTGCAAGGCCAATCAATAAGCCTAAAGCACAGTTTCAGCCACCGCCTACGGCAAAAGAGAAATTTGAGCAATTATTAGAGCAAGAGCCACCGCCAGGACCCTTGCCGTCGCTGGATTTACTCGACAGACCCGACAAAGCCAAAAACCCTATTTCGCAAGAAGAGCTTGATAGCGTATCGCGCCTTGTTGAAACAAAATTACTCGACTTTAACGTACAAGCAACCGTGGTAGGGGTTTACCCAGGGCCTGTTGTTACCCGTTTTGAGCTTGATTTAGCACCGGGTATTAAGGTGTCTAAAATTACTGGGCTTTCAAAAGATTTAGCGCGTTCGCTTTCAGCAATTAGTGTGCGAGTGGTAGAAGTTATTCCGGGTAAAACTTATATCGGTATAGAGCTGCCAAATAAATACCGTGAAATTGTGCGTTTATCAGAAGTGATTAACGCGCCGAAGTTTGAGCAAAATCCATCCCCACTCACTATGGTGCTAGGTAAAGATATTGCGGGTCAGCCGGTGTGTGCCGACTTAGGCAAAATGCCCCATTTACTGGTAGCCGGTACCACGGGTTCGGGTAAGTCAGTGGGGGTTAATGTGATGATATTAAGCTTACTGTATAAATCGGGCCCAGAAGATGTACGCATGATCATGATTGACCCAAAAATGCTGGAGCTTTCGGTGTACGAAGGCATTCCACATTTATTGTGTGAAGTGGTTACCGACATGAAAGAAGCCGCCAATGCACTGCGTTGGTGTGTGGGTGAAATGGAGCGCCGTTATAAGTTGATGTCGGCCTTAGGGGTGCGTAATTTAAAAGGTTACAATCAAAAAGTAATGGAGGCCAAAGAAGCGGGTTACCCGATTATGGATCCATTATTTAAAGACACCGACGGCATGAAAGACGGCCCCGATGAGCTTGATAAACTACCCAGTATTGTGGTGGTAATTGACGAATTTGCCGACATGATGATGATTGTAGGTAAAAAAGTAGAAGAGCTGATTGCCCGTATTGCACAAAAGGCGCGTGCGGCTGGGATTCATTTAATTTTGGCCACGCAACGGCCGTCAGTGGATGTGATCACCGGTTTAATTAAAGCCAATATACCCACACGAATGGCGTTTCAGGTATCGAGTAAAATAGACTCGCGCACCATCCTTGATCAACAAGGGGCTGAAAACTTATTGGGCATGGGTGACATGTTGTATTTACCGCCGGGTACCAGCGTACCAGAACGCGTACACGGTGCATTTGTAGACGACCACGAAGTACACGCCGTGGTAAACGATTGGAAAGCCCGTGCGAAACCAAATTATATTGACGAAATACTGAATGGCGATGCCACAGAAGATATTTTATTACCGGGTGAAGCAAGCGAAAATGCGGATGATGAATCAGATCCGCTCTACGACGAAGCCGTGTCGTTTGTAATAGAAACCGGTAAGGTGTCTGTGTCATCGGTACAGCGTAAATTACGTGTTGGCTATAACCGAGCAGCACGCTTAGTAGAACAAATGGAAACATCAGGTATCGTAAGCTCACCAGGACACAACGGCGCGCGCGATGTATTAGTACCTAATGGAGCAAATTAATGAAAAAATTTAATGGTTTATTATGGGTGTTAGGCAGTTTGTTAGCTGCACCTAGCTTTGCTGACGACAGCCAAGCACTGCAAGATCAATTAGCGACACTAACCAGCTTTAAGGCGCAGTTTGTACAGCAGGTAACCGACAAACAAGGTCAAGCCGTAATGCAAGGCGAGGGCACACTTGCGCTGCAGCAACCAATGATGATCCGCTGGCAGCAAACTAACCCCGACGATACACTATTTGTATCAAACGGTGATAAAACCTATTACTTCGACAGCTTTGCAGAGCAAGTCACTATCATGAACACTCACAGTTTAATTGACTCAACGCCGTTTGTGTTATTAACCTCTAAAGACCCTGCACAGTGGCAAAAATACGCCGTACTGGCAACCAATAATGGCTTTAGCGTCACGCCAAACGAGGGTATTGAAAGCCAAGTAGAGCAGCTAGATATTAC
>NZ_JBFJHD010000308.1:0-2781 GCF_041613455.1 Pseudoalteromonas sp.
AACACGTGCCATTGGGCGAGCCCCCATGGCTTTGTCGTAGCCTTTGTCTGCTAACCATTCTCGTGCTTTGTCACTCAGCTCAAGATTAACTGATTTTTTATCCAGTTGCGCTTGCAGCTCAACGATAAATTTATCCACCACTTGTAAGGTAACCTCTTTATCTAAGTGGTTAAACCAAATAATGTTATCTAAGCGGTTTCTAAACTCAGGTGAGAACACTTTATTAATTTCACCCATCGCATCGTGTGTATGATCTTGCTCGGTAAAGCCGATAGAAGCGCGCGTAGTTTGCTGCACGCCAGCGTTAGTGGTCATCACCACCACCACGTTTCTAAAGTCGGCTTTACGCCCGTTATTATCGGTGAGTGTACCGTGATCCATCACTTGCAGCAGAATGTTATAAATATCTGAATGCGCTTTTTCAATCTCATCCAGTAACACCACCGCATGCGGGTTTTTAATAACGGCTTCGGTTAATAGGCCACCTTGTTCAAAGCCCACGTATCCTGGCGGCGCACCTATTAGTCGGCTAATGGCGTGGCGCTCAACATATTCAGACATATCAAAGCGAATAAACTCAACCCCCATGCACTTCGCCAGCTGTTTGGTGACTTCTGTTTTACCCACCCCAGTTGGGCCGGCAAACAAGAACGAACCCACAGGTTTGTCTTCGCTTGATAAGCCCGAGCGCGATAAACGAATTGCCGACGTTAATGCATCAATTGATGGGTCTTGCCCAAACACTAACATTTTTAGGTTGCGGTCTAAGTTTTTCAGTGTTTCTTTATCACTTGATGACACACTTTGCGGTGGAATACGCGCCATTTTAGCGACGATGTTTTCAATATCGGCCACACCAATAGTTTTTTTGCGTTTAGAAGTCGGTAGCAAACGCTGATTAGCACCCGCTTCGTCAATGACATCAATCGCTTTATCGGGTAAGTGGCGCTCATTAATGTATTTTGCGCTTAACTCTGCCGCGGCTTTTAACGCTTTTTGCGTATAACGAATGCCATGGTGTGCTTCGTAACGCTCTTTTAAACCATTTAATATTTTGGTGGTATCAGCCACGCTCGGTTCAAGCACATCAATTTTTTGAAAGCGACGCACTAGTGCACGGTCTTTCTCAAATATATTTTTGTACTCGTTATAGGTGGTAGAGCCCATACAACGTAATTTACCGCTGGAAAGCAAAGGTTTTAATAAGTTTGATGCATCCATCACGCCACCCGATGCCGCACCGGCACCAATAATGGTATGAATTTCATCGATAAATAAAATAGCACTTGGCTTTGCTTGCAGCTCTTTTAATAAACTTTTAAAGCGTTTTTCAAAATCGCCACGGTATTTAGTACCCGCCAATAACGCGCCCATGTCCAACGAATATACAACCGCATCGGCAATCACATCGGGAACTTGTTCGTTCACAATACGATACGCCAACCCTTCTGCAATCGCTGTTTTACCCACGCCCGCTTCGCCAACCAGTAATGGGTTGTTCTTTTTACGACGACACAACACTTGTACCGTGCGCTCTACTTCGCTGTCGCGGCCAATTAAGGGGTCTATATAGCCATCACGTGCTTGAGCGTTTAAATTTAACGTAAAGCTGTCTAGTTTGCTTGCTTCTTCACTGGGTACTTCATGCACTTCTTCATGAATGTCGTCGGTATCATCGCCTAACTCATCGTCGCCTTTAGCAAAACCATGAGAGATAAAGTTAACGATATCAAGGCGTGATATATCGTGTTTTTTTAATAAATAAACCGCTTGGCTTTCTTGCTCTGAAAAAATAGCCACCAGCACATTTACGCCGGTCACTTCACTTTTACCCGACGATTGCACATGAAAAACCGCACGTTGCAGTACGCGTTGAAAACCTAACGTCGGTTGTGTTTCACGCTCTTCTTCTAAATCAGGGATCACGGGAGTGGTTTCATCGATAAATTCGAGCAATTCGGCTTTAAGTTCCACCAAATTAACCGCACTGGCCGTTAGCGCTTCTCCCGCAGACGGGTTGTCTAATAGCGCAAGTAAAAGATGCTCTACCGTCATAAACTCATGACGACGTGTACGCGCTTCGCGAAACGCGCTGTTTAAAGTAAGTTCTAAATCTTTATTTAGCATTGGCAACCCCTTACAGAGATAATAATTTTATACCTTTTACTTCAGGCGATTATCGCCTTATGGTATTTATTCCTGCTCACAAGTACATAGCAGTGGATGCTCGTTATCCCTTGAATATCGGTTAACTTGTTCAGCCTTGGTGTGCGCTACATCTGAGCTAAATACGCCACAGATACCTTTTCCTTGTTGATGAATTTGTAGCATCACATCAGTTGCTCTATCGCTATCCATATTAAAGAACGTCATCAGAACTTCAATCACAAAGTCCATCGGCGTGTAATCGTCGTTATTTAAAACAACTTTGTATTTTCGCGGCGGCTGCAGTTTTTGCTTTTCACTGTCGCGAACAATGTCTATAACACCTGAATCTTTCATACCACTCATAATTAAATATAGTCTTGTCTTAGTAACTCAAGCAAACTTGAATAAAAAAATAAATAAAATGTTAATAAATAGATCAAAAAACTTGACTGACTGGCTAAATAAACTACAGTCAAAGTTAGATTGATTAAACCTTAGTCAGTCTAGCAAATTATACGGTTTAGATTAACTAAATTAGTCAACTTATAGAAGGATGTAGAAGTATGGCTTGTGGTAAAGTCAAATGGTTCAACAACGCCAAAGGTTTTGGTTTCATCGTAGAAGACGGCTGCG
>NZ_JBFJHD010000309.1:0-2778 GCF_041613455.1 Pseudoalteromonas sp.
CTCCTTATAACAGCCATATGTAGTGATCAATAATAATTGCGTTAACATGAGTATAATTGCAATTAAAATTAAATCGTGCAAAGAAGTGTTACAAACTGTACATTCTTCAATTTCTATTAGCCATCACCATGATATAATTGACCAAATGCCCTAAATTATCGCCGTCATGATAGCAACAATTACACAACAAGATGCCGCGACCGAGCTTGTCGCAAATTATTTAACAGCAATTAAAAATCAAGGCTTTGCCGGAGATACCGATGCCAGTTATGCGACACGTTTAACCGCAGCGACCGACAACAGTATTTATCAGCAATTACCACAAGGGGTTATTTTTCCGAAAAGCGAAAAAGATATCCAGTTGGCATTACAAATTGCATCGCGTGATCCGTATTTGTCACTTACTTTTGGTCCGCGTGGCGGCGGCACTGGCACCAATGGTCAATCATTGACCCCAGGTATTATTGTTGATTTATCGCGTTATATGCGAGAAATTCTAGAAATAAATATCGAAGAAGGCTGGGTACGCGTACAAACTGGCGTGATAAAAGATCAACTTAATGATTTTTTAAAGCCGTATGGTTTCTTCTTTTCTCCCGACTTATCTACCAGTAATAGGGCAACTATTGGCGGCATGATCAGCACCGATGCATCGGGGCAAGGTTCGCTGGTATATGGTAAAACCAGTGACCATGTTTTAGGCCTAACCACTTATTTATTTGATGGCACTCCGATGTGCACCGCGGCAATCGAAACAGAAAAAGCCAAAGTTTTAGCGGAGCAAGATTCTTTAATTGGTAATATATATAAGACCGTATTAGATATTGGCCTTAACGAACGTCAGGCCGTACTCGCTAAGTTCCCACGATTAAACCGTTTTTTAACCGGCTACGATCTAGAACATATACTAAGTGATGACTTACTTACTTTTGATATGAGCCGACTTATCACCGGCTCCGAAGGGTCATTAGGTATCGTCACCGAGGCAAAATTAAATTTAACCCCCATTGCTGAATTTAAAACACTGATCAATATTAAGTACGACAGTTTTGATTCTGCCTTGCGTCACTCACCATTTTTAGTGGATGCGCGTGCTACATCAGTAGAAACGGTCGACAGTAAAGTATTAAATTTAGCCCGCGAAGATATTATTTGGCATTCAGTATCGGACTTAATAACCGACGTACCTAATAAAGATATGCAAGGGCTCAACATGGTTGAGTTTAATGCCGTATCGCCTGAAGACATTAAAGATAAAGTCGAGTCACTGTGCCAACAGTTAGATCAGTGTGTTGCAGAGCAAAGCAATGGCGTTATTGGTTATCAGCTCACCAGTAATAAAAGCGACATTTTAAAAATTTACGCTATGCGTAAAAAGTCAGTAGGATTATTAGGTAACGTTAAAGGTAATCAAAAACCCCTCGCTTTTGCTGAAGATACCGCGGTACCGCCGGAAAATTTAGCCGACTACATTGTTGAATTTAGAGCCTTACTCGACAGCCATAATTTACAATATGGTATGTTTGGCCATGTTGATGCAGGCGTACTACATGTAAGACCTGCACTTGATATGTGCGATCCTGAGCAAGAAAAACTACTGCGTGTTATTTCTGATGAAGTGGTAAAACTCACCGCTAAATATGGTGGCTTAATGTGGGGCGAACACGGTAAAGGCTATCGCAGTGAATACGGCCCCGCGTTTTTTGGCGAGCACTTATTTACCCAATTACGTAAAATAAAAACGGCCTTTGATCCCTACAACAGAATTAACCCAGGTAAGATATGCACGCCTATAGATAGTGAAGACTCACTAGTGAGTGTTGATGGCCAAAAGCGTTCTTATTTCGATAAGCAAATTTCGATTGACGTTAAAACCAGTTTTAATAATGCCATGACCTGTAACGGCAATGGTTTATGTTTTAATTACGATGAAAAGTCACCGATGTGCCCGTCGTATAAAGTCACTGGCGACCGACGCCATTCACCTAAAGGCCGCGCCAGTTTAATGCGCGAATGGTTACGTTTACAAGAAACGAAAAACATAGATTTACTCGATGTTGAAAAACAACTCAACAAAGGTGAGGTGATCACTTGGTGGGAGCGTTTCATTCATAGCCGTGATAAAAACAAAGGTATTTATGACTTTTCACACGAAGTAAAAGCCTCAATGGATGAATGTTTAGCGTGTAAAGCCTGTACCACGGCGTGTCCGATAAAAGTAGATGTGCCCACTTTTCGTGCGCGCTTTTTAAATTATTACCACAGTTATTACGCTCGACCACTCAAAGATTACCTAGTTGGAAATATAGAAAAAAGTGCACCGCTCATGGCTAGGTTTGCCAAAATTATTAACCCATTGGTTAAAACCAGCTTAGTGAGTAATATCATTAAAAAATCTGTTGGCTATGTCGACACGCCACTATTAAGTTCGCCATCCCTTAAGCAACGGGTTAATAAAACACACACGTTTGATTTTGAATTATTGAATAGCTTAACCAACGAGCAGCAAAGCGACTATGTTCTCATAGTACAAGATCCGTTTACCAGTTTTTATGAAGCGGAATTGGTGGAAAGTTTTATTACGCTCATTACGCAACTGGGTAAAAAGCCAATGTTATTGCCGTTTAAACCAAACGGTAAGCCGCAGCATGTGAAAGGTTTTTTGCACGAGTTTAAAGTGACCGCTAAAAATGCCGCCGAGTTTTTAAATAAACTTAACGATATCAATGCGCCCTTGGTTGGCTTAGATGCTTCATTGGTTATGTGCTATCGCGATGA
>NZ_JBFJHD010000310.1:0-2754 GCF_041613455.1 Pseudoalteromonas sp.
AACCCCCTCTACGCTAGCCGCTTTTGCTCTGGCGGCTTGTTGTTTTGCTTCATTTTCGATGATGTCATCTGGATCGATTGCTTCACTGATATCAAAGTCATGTAATTTAATAAACTCGGTTTTATCCATCGCCAGCTCTAAATAAAATATCTGGTGTTTACTGGTGGTAAACGTTACGCGGCGTGCCTGCGGTCTATCCATGGCAGTATCAACCGATATTTGCACTTGCTTGTTAATGGCCATCATTTTCGGCTGATTTTGGGTAATTGAAGTATGCAGTTGTTCGCGCACTTTAGAGGTGAAATCACCAACAATTTGATTCATTAATTCGCCCAACACATTTGACACGTCATCTGATAAGTGGCTCTGCGCAATTTCATTTTCGGGCATCCCCATATTGCGCATATAATCGCCATACACTTCCATGGCCGCTTGTGCGGTAAAGTTAGTAATAACTAACCCAGTAAACCCGCCATCAAACAGTACAAAACAGCCGATATCGGGGCGCATGCAGGTGCGGGTGATTTTTTGTACCATAGGCGAGTGAGTGATGCGGTTACCAGCGGCAGATGTCAGTACACTGGTCACTGAGTGACACAAGGTTGCGAGTATATCGTCGGTACTGATGACTTTACTTTTGCTCATTTAATGATCTCTTTTATACTTATTTTTCATTATTCTAGCCAAGCTACTGAATTTATCACTGACTATCCAGCATAAAATGGTAAAATGCGGCTATTATTTTTCAAAGAGACTGGCTTCGTGACTATTAAAGACAGTATTTACGCCTCTGAACAACAAGTTAAAGATTTTAGTTTTGACCAAAGCGTGGTCGAAGTGTTTCCCGATATGATTCAACGCTCCGTCCCAGGCTACGCCACGATAGTCAGTACTATGGGCAAACTGGCGGGCGAATATGCACAAAGTAACTCTAACTTGTATGATTTAGGCTGTTCGCTTGGCGCCGTAACGTTAAGTATGCGCCGTAATATTCGCACTGATAACTGCCATATTATTGCGGTAGATAACTCACAAGCCATGGTTGAGCGTTGCAAGCTGCATTTGCAAGGCTTTAAGTCTGAGGTCCCCGTTACTGTCACATTAGGTGATATTAACGAGTTAGAGATTCAAAATGCATCGGTCGTTGCGATGAACTTTACCTTACAGTTTATTCCGCCGGCCCAGCGCCAAGCCGTGCTTGCAAAGATATACGCTAACTTAAAGCCCGGTGGTGTATTACTGCTAAGTGAAAAAATAAAAGCGGAAAATGCGCAATGCGATAATTTATTAATTGATCTGCATCACGACTTTAAACGTCACAATGGTTATTCGGAGCTGGAAATCAGCCAAAAGCGCACCGCCATTGAAAACGTTATGCGCCCCGACACACTCAGCACGCACTTTAACCGCTTGCAGGAAATTGGCTTTAGTCAAACGCAAGTGTGGTATCAATGTTTTAACTTTTGCTCAATGGTAGCAATTAAATAAAGAGAGTGACTCATGTCTCAATGGTTTAACCAATTTTACGCCGCTATTGCCCAAAGCCCACTCAGCCACTGGCTTGAAACCTTGCCAAGCCAGTTAAAGCATTGGCAAAATGAAGCCAGCCATGGTGATTTACCCCAATGGCAAAAAGTGCTGAAAAACCTGCCCCAAGTAACAACACAATATGTTGATATTGCCACGCAGGTAAAAATAGGCCAACCAGGCGAAATGAGTGACGGTGAGCAAAAACAAACGACACATTTACTAAAGCGGATGATGCCATGGCGAAAAGGCCCCTTTTCGGTGCACGGCATAGAAATAGACACCGAGTGGCGCAGTGATTGGAAGTGGGATCGCCTGCTACCGCACATTGAGCCATTAAAAGGACGTACCGTGCTCGATATCGGCTGTGGCTCTGGCTATCACTTATGGCGCATGCGTGGCGAAGGCGCGCAATTTGTCGTTGGCATTGACCCTTCTGATTTATTTTTGTGTCAATTTCAGGCGATTAAACACTTTAATCCTGACGAAAACGTGCATTTATTACCGCTTGGTGTCGAAGCTCTGCCCGAACTCAAAGCGTTTGATACGGTATTTTCCATGGGGGTACTTTATCATCGTCGCTCGCCAATTGATTTTTTAGCGCAATTAAAAGCACAACTGCGCCCGGGTGGTGAGTTAGTGCTAGAAACGTTAGTGATTGAAGGAGATAAGCACACTGTATTGGTGCCCACCGATCGCTATGCAAAAATGCGTAACGTGTGGTTTATTCCAAGTACGGCGGCATTAAAGCTGTGGATGGAACGCGTTGGTTTTAAAGAGGTACAAGTGAAAGATTGTGCAATAACCAGCTTAGATGAGCAACGCAAAACCGCTTGGATGGAAAATGAATCGCTAGTCGACTTTTTAGACCCTAACGACACCAGCAAAACCATTGAAGGTTACCCTGCCCCATTACGCGCTATTTTAACCGCTAAAGCCTAGCGCTAAGCGCACTATACACATCGATTAAAAACGCCTGCGGGCGTTTTTTTGTTTATTTAGCCAGCAATTAGCGGACAACTGTCCTGTTAATTATTTCAATACTATATTTACGCTAGCCGCGGTTACGCAATTGTTGTAAAATATGCGCGTTTCTAAGCAACCCAAAACAACTATTTTGAGGAAAACCTGTGAGCGAACAAAAACAGTCTCTAAGCTATAAAGACGCGGGCGTAGATATCGACGCTGGTAATGCACTTGTTGAGCGTATTAAAGGCGTAGTTAAAA
>NZ_JBFJHD010000311.1:0-2749 GCF_041613455.1 Pseudoalteromonas sp.
GTGCTGGTGGCCATGTGCGGAGGAATTGGTTTTGTCGGGCTGATGGTGCCACATATAGTGCGTTTTTTTATTTCACAAGGCACTTTGTCAGGTTTACTGATCACCAGTTTAGTGGGCGGTATTTTTATGGTGTGGGTGGATGTATTAGCCCGCACGTTATTAACCAATCAAGAACTGCCCGTGGGGGTGATCACTGCTGCGATTGGTAGTGCGTTTTTTTTAAGCTTGTTATATTTTCGTAAACGCCAACTCTAAGCTGAACTTAGCCGCGTCAATGATATAACACAAGCGGTTATCTGCAACCGCTGCAGCAGATGAAAAAGTGCTGCAACGCAGCAATATTTATCAAGGATACTAATAATGAGTGAACAAAATAACGATAAACACCAACAGCGTCAGCAAAAATTAAAAGAGCAAGTTGATGCCCGTATTGCCGCCGCACAACAAGAAAAAGGCATTTTTCAGGTTATTACCGGTAACGGTAAAGGTAAATCTACTTCGGGGTTTGGCGTTGTTGCCCGTTGTGTTGGCCATGGTAAAAAAGCCGCTGTGTGTCAGTATATTAAGGGAACTTGGGAGTGTGGCGAGCGCAACTTATTGCAAGGTGCGGGTGTTGAGTTTGTGGTGATGGGCACAGGCTTCACCTGGAACACTCAAGATAAAACCGCCGACACCGCCGCCGCGCAGGCCGCCTGGCAAGAGTCTAAGCGTCTGCTAAGTGATGCAAGTTTAGATGTGGTGCTGCTTGATGAGCTTACCTACATGGTTACTTATGGATATATTGATTTAGATGAGGTGCTGGAGGCGATCAGTAATCGCCCACCGATGCAGTCGGTTATTGTCACGGGGCGTGCCGCACACCGTAAATTAATCGAACTGGCTGATACGGTAAGCGAAGTGCGCAATGTAAAACACGCCTTTGATGCTGGCATAAAAGCGTTACAAGGGTTTGATTATTAATGTTTAAACAACTGCTTCTCAGCCTGTTTTTGCTGGCTGTTGCGCATCATGCGCAGGCCTCCCAAGCTCAGCAAAACAAGGCATTACGGATTGTGGCGCTGTCACCACACATAGTGGAAAACTTATACGCGATTGGCGCGGGCGACAAAATTATTGCCACGGTTGAGCACGCCGATTACCCCGCGGCGGCAAAGGCGATTCCGCGCATTGGTGGCTTTTATGGCATATCCATTGAAAAATTGCTGGCGCTTAAGCCCGATTTAGTCATTGCTTGGCAAGGTGGCAACCAAGCTGAGGATTTAGCGCAACTTGAGCGTTTAGGTATTAGGCTGCATTATAGCAATCCCCATACTCCAGCTGAGGTGGCCGATGACTTACTGGCGCTGGGTAAACTCACCGGTAATATTGCTCAAAGTGAGCGCGCCGCTCAGGCGTATAGCACTAAATTAGCCGCTATACAGGCGCATCAACAACACAAAATGCCGGTCACGGCGTTTTATCAATTATGGTCTGAGCCAATGATGACAGTGGCTAAAAATACCTGGATAAACCAGCTCATGGAAACCTGCCAAAGCAGTAATGTATTTGCTAATAGTGCGACCGATTACCCCCAAGTGAGTATCGAGAATGTGGTGGTTGCACAGCCACAAATTATTATTATTCCCGATGAAAAGTCAGCCACACCACAGCCGAAGATTAACTGGCAACAATGGCCGGAGATCCCCGCCGTGAAACAGCAGCTGTTTATATCTGTTAATGCGGATTTACTGCATCGATTTTCACCGCGTATGCTCGAGGGGCTGGCAGATATGTGTGATAAAATAGAGCTATCACGTCAACACCTGAAGAGTACACAATGAGCGATTGGTCAGCCTTTTTAAACAGTGAGTTACAGCAACCTTATATGCAGGAAACGCTAGCGTACGTGGCGCATCGCCGCGATGCGGGGATTGCAGTGTATCCGCCAGAGTCACAGGTGTTCAATGCCTTTGATGCAACCGCGCTCAACAAAGTGCGCGTAGTGATATTAGGGCAAGACCCATATCATGGCGCAGGGCAAGCGCATGGCTTATGTTTTTCGGTGTTGCCCGAGGTGAAAAAGTTACCGCCATCGCTAAGAAATATTTATAAAGAGCTGGCAAACGATATTGCAGGGTTTACTGTGCCAAGCCATGGCTATTTGCAGCACTGGGCAGAGCAAGGGGTGTTTTTGTTAAATACGGTACTGACCGTAGAGCAAGGGCAAGCGCATTCGCATAAACACTTAGGCTGGGAGCAATTTACCGATAATGTAATAGCGCATATAAATAGCCACTGTAGTGGCGTGGTATTTATTTTATGGGGCGCCCATGCCCAAAAAAAAGGCAAAGGCATTGATAGTACTCGCCATCATGTTTTAGCCGGACCACATCCTTCGCCGCTATCGGCTCACCGTGGTTTTTTTGGTTGTCAGCATTTTTCCGCCACTAATGCGTTATTGCAGGCTCAAGGCAAGCAACCAATCGACTGGCAAGTTTGATTAGTGAGTTCAAGCGCATTAAAAAGGCCTTGATGCTATGCCATCAAGGCCTGGTTGAATTTTAGCGGGTTGTTATGCTTTTTGGCTGGCTAATGAGGCTGGCTTAAAAGTCCAGTTCATCAATCATTAGGGTGTCTGCAAAATAATCTAACTCTTGCAGCTCTTTACGTAAGCGGTGTTTTTCTTTTATTGCTTCTATTTCACGCCATTTTCTTTTTTTATTTTTCTGAGAGCTTTTCCTTGTTGTATCAGGACCTTCTAATATTTCTA
>NZ_JBFJHD010000312.1:0-2734 GCF_041613455.1 Pseudoalteromonas sp.
AGCTTATCGCCTAGGCGGTACACTTTATGCGTTTGTTCGCCAATTAAGCAGTGCTTAGCACCATCATAGGCAAAAAATTCGTTGCCTAAGTTCGCAACGTAGATCAACCCATCTATTTGTAAATCGTCTAAACGCACGAATAAGCCAAAGTTAGTCACTGATGACACCACACCACCAAATTCCGCGCCTACATGGTCTTGCATAAACTCGCATTTTAACCAATCGGCCACTTCACGCGTAGCATCGTCGGCACGGCGCTCAGTAGTAGAACACTGCTCACCTAACGCATTGACTTCTTCTTCACTGTAGGCATATTCACCCGATGTTTGCTGTCCTTGCGCTTTTAATATAGCTTTAATTGCACGGTGTACCACTAAATCGGGGTAACGGCGAATTGGCGAGGTAAAATGCGCATACGCCGGTAAGGCTAACCCAAAGTGACCGATGTTCTCGCTTTGATACACCGCTTGCTTCATTGAGCGCAGTAACATGGTTTGAATCAGTTCGGCTTCTGGGCGCTCACCTAAACGAGCCAATATGTGAGTAATTTCTTTTGGCGTTGGCTCGTCACTTAAGGTGCTTTCAATGCCCATTTCAGTTAAAAACTGAGTAAAGTTGCCCAGTTTTTCGCTATCGGGCTCGTCGTGTACCCTAAATAACGCACTGGCTTCATGTTTTTCAAGGATTTTAGCCGCCGCTACGTTGGCTAAAATCATACACTCTTCAATCAGTTTATGGGCATCGTTACGAATAACCGGCACAATCGACTCTATTTTACGTTGTGCGTTAAATACAAAACGGGTTTCAAGTGTTTCAAATTCTATTGCACCACGCTCTTGGCGCGCGGCTTTTAGCGCCATGTACATTTGCTGTAAATCAGTTAAATGTGGCACCACATGCGCGTATTCTTTACGCAGTTTTTCATCATTATTTAAAATCGCGTTTACTTTGGTATAAGTTAACCGTGCATGTGAGTTCATCACCGCCTCGTAAAACTTATAACCTGAAAGCTTACCGCTGCTGGATACCGTCATTTCGGCAACCATACATAAGCGATCTACTTCGGGGTTAAGCGAACACAAACCATTAGACAGCACTTTAGGCAGCATAGGAATCACTTGCTCAGGGAAATACACTGAGTTACCGCGCTGTATCGCTTCTTTGTTCAGTGGCGTGTTCATGCCCACATAATGCGATACATCGGCAATGGCCACCCATAAGCGCCAGCCACCCGATTTTTTGGCTTCACAGTACACCGCATCATCAAAATCGCGGGCGTCTTCGCCATCGATGGTAACCAGCGGCAGGTCGCGTAAATCGACGCGTCCGGCTTTATCTTGTTCCTCTACAAACTCACCAAGGTGCGAGACTTGCTCTTCCACTTCTTCGGGCCACACATGAGGAATATCGTGATTACGCAGTGCTACTTCTATTTCCATACCTGGGGCTAAATGCTCACCAAGTACGTCAATCACTTTACCCACCGCATTCATATTACGGCTTGGGTTTTGCGTTATTTTCACTTGCACCATTTGGTTATGGCGAGCGCCGTTTTCACTGCCCGGCAATATCATAATATCTTGAGTGATACGGGGATCTTCGGCCACCACCACAGCAATGCCGTGCTCAACAAAGTAGCGACCCACAATCGGCGCGCGCTCATTAGTGAGTACTTTTATAATACGCGCATCGCATTTAGAGCCCGAGCCGCGTTTAGTGCCTTTAGCCAGTACTATGTCGCCATGTAACACCGAGTTCATTTGGTGTTTTGCAATAAACCAATCTTTATTCTCGCCTTCAACTTCTAAAAAGCCAAAACCGTCTCTGTGGCCTACTACTTTGCCTTTGGTTAAACCGGCTTCGTCAATCAGGGCGTAACATTTAAACTTATTAAAATACAGCTGGCCATCACGCTCCATAGCGCGCAGGCGACGTTTAAATGCAATTTGGCGCTCTTCGTCATTGACCGCTAGTTCTTCGCATAATTGCGTATAGTTAGCTGGTTTTGAACGCTGTTGAAGATGAGTAAGTATAAACTCACGGCTAGGGACTGGGTTTTCGTACTTTTCTTGTTCTCGACTGAGATTTGGATCTTGGTTTGACATTCACTATCTTGTTAGTTTGGTTATGAAGGTATTTTAACCCATATAGCTAAAATGAGACAGGTAAAAGCTATTAAACTTTACACAAAGCTTTTTTACCACGTTATTGTATTAAAAAAGCTAGCGCACTCGGCCTTAACCGTTACTTAATTGTGCAGTCTGTTTATTACCGTTATATGTACATAACTAGACTAAATAAAAAGGCCTAGTTTAAGTGCGCGCTGGCTATTATATAAGGCTATATTAGGTTATTTTTTTTGCAAATTTTTCCACAACATTTTACTCACATTGTCGATAAAACGCGGATCTTCTGCTGCCATACATTGCAGTATTTGCTGATTCATTTGCGTTTTATTTTGCCCGTAAATCCAGCGATTTTTATTAAACTGCTGCGCAAATCCCAATGCGCCCGCTTGTAATTGTGTGTCATCAGCAAAAATCGCTTCAACTACTTTGTTGTCTAGTAGTTCTTGCGCCCCCACGCGTTGCCCCGACATCGCTAAACGATTAAAAAATGTGTGTGGTAGCGCTTTATTAATAATGGGAAACATAGACGGTAAAAATGGCACCATCACATCCACTTCAGGAAAACAAAAAAAGCCTTTGTCTGACTTCATTAAACGAAAGTCACA
>NZ_JBFJHD010000313.1:0-2726 GCF_041613455.1 Pseudoalteromonas sp.
AAATACCAATCACGTTTATAGGCAGCTGCATTTGGGCCAACGCGCGCATGGCGCCAATAACGCCTGCAGCGCCACCCATGTCGTATTTCATCTCATCCATGCCTTCGCCTGGTTTAAGTGAAATACCACCAGAGTCAAAAGTTAACCCTTTACCAACTAGTACGATAGGCGCTTGATCGGCACCTGCGCCTTGGTAGTTAATCACTGACATAACCGATTCGTTAGCACTGCCACGGCCCACAGCCAGGTATGAGTTCATTCCCAACTCTGCCATTTTATCTTCGCCAATAATATCAACGGTGATGTTGTCAAAATTAGTTTCAAGTTCTTTGGCTTGCTCGCCCAAATACGCCGGGTTACAAATATTCGGTGGCATATTGGCGACGTCTTTACATAGCTTACTGCCTGCAGCAATGGCCAAGCCATGCTCAATGGCGCTTTCACCAATAGTCAGCTCGCGGCGGGTGGGTACATTAAACACCATTTTACGCAGTGGGCGGCGCGGATCTACTTTTTTACTTTTTAGTTGGTTAAAGGTGTATAAGCAATCTTGCGTAGTTTCTACCGCTTGGCGCACTTTCCAATAGGTATCGCGACCTTTAACATGTTGCTCTGTTAAAAAGCAGACCGCTTCCATTGAGCCGGTTTCGTTTAGGGTGTTAATTGTTTTAGAAATGATTTGTTTATATTGCTTATCGTCAAGCTCACGCTCTTTGCCACACCCAACCAGCAAAATGCGCTCGCTTAAAATATTAGGGACATGGTGCAATAATAAAACTTGCCCCGGCTTACCTTCAAGGTCACCACGACGTAGTAAATTAGAGATATAACCATCGCTGATTTTATCGAGCTGCTCACCAATGGGGGATAACCTGCGAGGCTCGTAAACGCCAACTACAATACATGCGCTACGTTGCTTTTCTGGGCTACCACTTTTTACGTTAAATTCCATTGTCACTCCTGATTTTGAGTCATCTTTAGAAGCTATGTAAAAACTAAAATGTTTTTTAGTCTTAGTTACCTAAGTTATTTAGGGTTACTTAATACTAGCTGATTTTACTCGACTCTTACTGTGTATTTGAACTTTATATGTTTAAGGGGCACTAATGCAACATTATATGATGCTGTTAGGTAGGATAATTAATTTTGATGGCTTATAATATTAGCGCTACGCTCAGTTAAACTGAGTAAAACTACGACTGACTATCAATTTCTCACTAATAGAGTGAAAAACCATGTTTACTAGGGGCGACTATTGCTTATTTTTCGTTATTTAACCGCTGAGGTTTTAAAATCGCAGGTTGCCGTATTTTTAACTTTGATGACGATATTTTTGTCACAAAAGTTTGTGGTGATCCTCAGCGACGCCTCAGAAGGCAGTATTCCTGCAAAGCTAGTGTTGTCGATGATTGCACTAAAATTACCGCAGTTGGCATCGTTAATTTTACCGTTGAGCATATTTTTAGGCATTATTTTGGCCTACAGCCGTATTTACGCCGACAGCGAAATGACCGTATTTAAAGCCTGTGGTGTTAGTGAGTGGTACGTAGTGCGGGTAACCCTGATCTCCAGCGTAGTGTTAGCTATGTTTGCCGCCGCGCTGACTATGTATATAGCGCCTTGGGCGAGTGAACAAGAGTATCAACTCAAAGAGCAAGCAAAAGCCGATGCTGGTTTATCTGCACTGCGGGCTGGACGATTCCAGCAAACCGGTAATGAAAAGGCCGTGGTGTTTATTCATAACATTGAAAACAGTGGTAAAAAACTCAACAAAGTCTTTGTCGCGCAACTGCCCGATAACGATAATGACAGGCTTGCACGTTTAGTGTACGCCGAGCAAGGCGTGGTCATTGAAGCGCAAAATGGCGAGCAACAACTGGTGCTGACCGACGGTAAACGCTACGAAACCAATGGTAAAACTGCAGCCCTTAACTTAACCGAGTTTGATGGCTACAGTGTGCAAATACGCGAACAAGAAATAGAGCACCAGCGCCGTAAACTCGAAGCGATTCCAACTAATCAATTGCTAGGACTGAAAACCCCAGAAGCAATAGCTCAGTGGCAATGGCGTATTGCCATTCCGTTATCAATTCCGTTGCTAACATTGCTTGCGGTGCCGTTGAGTGTGGTGAACCCACGCCAAGGCAAATTTGCTAAATTAGTGCCGGCGATCAGCTTGTATCTCGGCTATTTTATTTTACTCAATGCCGCTAAATTTGCCGTTGAGGATGGTAAAATTCCGCCGTCGATAGGCCTGTGGTGGATACACTTAAGTGCGCTATTTATTGGTGCGCTGTTAATACTTAAAGGGCGGCCGTTAGGCGCTTGGCTAAAAGCTGTTATTACCAAGCGGGAGATGAGCTAATGATGAAAACCCTTGATTGGTACCTCGGGCGCAGTATTTTACAAACCACAGGGTTTGCTTTACTGGTGTTGGTGGGGATTAGTACCTTAATTAAATTTATTGATCAGCTAAAATCGGTAGGGCGCGGCAGTTACGATATCATGACAGCGCTGCTTTACACTTTATACAGCATGCCGGGCGATTTAGTTATTTTTTTCCCGATGGCAGCACTGATTGGCGGTTTAACGGGGTTAGGCGCACTGGCGTCAAATAGTGAGCTGGTAGTAATGCAAGCGGCGGGTATGTCGCGTTTGCAAATTATTGCATCGGTAATGAAAACCGCAATATTTATGGCGCTGTGTATGATGGCCCTAGGCGAGTG
>NZ_JBFJHD010000314.1:0-2701 GCF_041613455.1 Pseudoalteromonas sp.
AAACGCTTTACTAGGCAGTAAGTTTAAATTGTTACGTTTGCTCATCATCGACTTAATAGCGTGGCTATCAAGGGTGTCTATGTCATTTAACGCATCACCTAAATAGTACTTGGTTTCAAGGTTTAAGGTATCGGCTAGCGAGCCATAATGAAGATCAGCATCTATCAAACTGATATCCTCGCTGAAAACATCAGCGTAGATCTCACCTAAACAGCCAGTAATAAAGCTTGCCCCAGAGCCTGGTTTGCCGTTAATAATCGAAATCAACGGGGCGACCTGTTTTTGATTTAATATGGTTTGCGAAATTTGTTGTAAGGCATTAATTAATTCAGCATCAATATTACTGAGTGGAATAATGTCTTGCACATTCGCTTTCATTGCACAACGGATCAGCTCGTTTTGCACGTTATCACCCACTAACAAAACAGGGAGTTTGTTACTATTTAAAGATTCAAAAACCCGCTTGATTTCATTATTAAACTCATCAGCGACTAAAATGACTAAGTCAAACTTGTTACATGGTTTTGGAATTGTGTAACTAAATTCAACATCTAAATTACGAATTAATGAAAAATAGTCTGCTAACTTACGCTGTGTCTCTGGCGAATCACAAATGGTTAATGCTTTAAGTTGAATCGACAAACAGGGTAATTTAGTGTTTACGCCACTAAGCCCCAATGATTTTCCATCAGGTAAACCAACCACATTATTACTATTGTCTAAAGCCATATTATTTACCTACCCTAAGTTACATTCGCGCTAAGCTAGCTTACCCGTTAGCATGTTGTGGTGGTTTCTCTGGTAACTCCTAAACTTTCTCGCGGTAATGTAGTAGCAAAGCTTGGCGAGTTAATGGTCAAAAATAACCCTGGAACAAGAAATTGGTGCTGGTAATTAATAATTTCAGCCCTGACTAAGCGAATATCATTTACGTTATCACTCGCTGTCACTTCACTGCCATTTTGGCGTAAATAGCTTACTTTAAGATTTTGACCAGTTAGCTGCGGTGCCAGTGACAAACCATTAAACACTGCTAAATCTAAAAATGATGGCTCTGCGGCTAGATCAAAATGACAAACAGCAGCCAAACGGGCGCCACGTCTTGAAGCTTCCGTTAACACATTCCATACAAAAAATAGCCGCCCTACTTCAAGTACTGCAAAAAGTAATAAAAAGAAAACCCCTCCAACAATGGCAAATTCTACGGCATACACACCGCGTTGGGTTTTAAAATTTAACGCATGCTTTTGAGTCTTCATGTTATAACACCCTCATGCTGTAAGTTGACACCAGTGGAAAATTTAATGAAATGTCATTACCAAAACCAAATGTTGGCAATGTTTGAGAAAAAATAGGCTGCCACAAATAGGTCACCGTTATCACCACAAATTCACTATCAATGACTAGATTAATATCATCGTTATTTAAATTAGGTAGCAATGCCACCGAGCCACCACTTTGGCCAAACCTGACTAAATCTTTTGCCTCTGCGGCCACCTCACTTTTAATACTCAATGCACCATTATCGCCATATTTAACATGGCTACTTAAATAACGGGTCGCACTTCTGACATTTTTATTTAAGGTGTTGTACTGATAAAGCAAGCGACCAAACTCACTACAAGAGAAAATAAGCAACAACAAAAATGGTAAAATAATGGTAAATTCAATCGCGGCTAAGCCTTTTTGCCGCGCATAACACTGAGAGTTGAGCTTATTTGGCCTCACTTTAGTCGTAATTATTTGCTGCATAACTCCCTCCTATGAATCCTGACTGCCGGGTACATGAAATAATACAATCTTATATGGCCCGGGGTTATCTACAGGCTCTAATGACGCATTGCCGCCACCGGGGCATTGATGCATAAATTCACCAATCACATAAGATTCTTTACCTCCACCGTCAATCTTTTGCGTTAAGAAAAAACACCCCACCCCCAAATAAGGTACATTATTTGCACCATTGGTTAAGCCATCACATTGCCCAATCACTACATTCATTACTCGCCGGCCAATCATTTTTTCCGATGTAGGTTCAATAATACTGCTTTCTGTTAAACCATTTTCTGGTGCCGTGCACATTAATACATCACTTTCATTATCAGCAAGGTAGTCGTTCGCGCGGTATGCTTTTGCCAATGCATCATCTTCAAGCTTGGTGCTATCGTCTTCATCGAGCAAAATTTTCTCGCCTTGACAAATATTAGAGTCGCGAGGGTGATCATTTGGATTGACTGGGCCTTGCCATTTCCCCATACGGGTGTTTAGCCCTTGGGCAACAGGGCCAACGGTATTGCCCGGCTCGGTTGGTACAGTGGCTCCCGTATCTAAGAAAGTACAAGTATTGGTACCTAGGTTTTCCTCTCCCGCCAACGCAGAACGAATATCATCAGCACCGCTATTAGTTCCGAGGCGAATCAGTTGAAAATTACCTGGCCCTATGGGTGAAGACGCGTTTGAACCTATCTTCATCATATATAACTGGTTTTTAGTTAAGCCAAAATCTGTTGCTGGGTCGGTGTTTTCTGCGCACACCAGCATCGGCACTAAATTAGTAAAGCAGTTTTTAATTGCCGTACTTGGCCCGGCCAATGCGGTTGCCGACACTTGTTTATTAAAGCTAAATACATTGGCTAAAAAATTATCAAGTGTTAAACCAGTAAGCGACACTTTTACATACGGTGCATCGACGGAAGGATCC
>NZ_JBFJHD010000315.1:0-2697 GCF_041613455.1 Pseudoalteromonas sp.
GAATTTATTAAATCAAAAGCGGCTATCGCATGGGGCCCAAACCAACCTCTTTCGGTTGAAGAAGTTGATGTAATGATGCCTAAAAAAGGCGAAGTTATGGTTAAAATCACTGCAACCGGTGTGTGCCATACCGACGCATTTACCTTGTCCGGTGAAGATCCAGAAGGTATTTTCCCAGCCATTCTTGGTCATGAAGGTGCCGGTGTTGTTTATGCCGTAGGCGAAGGTGTCACCAGTGTTGAAGTGGGTGACCACGTTATTCCTTTATACACCGCAGAATGTGGTGAATGTAAAATGTGTACCTCAGGTAAAACAAACCTGTGCTCTGCAGTACGTGAAACCCAAGGTAAAGGTTTAATGCCAGACGGCACAACACGTTTTTATAAAGACGGTGAGCCAATTTATCACTACATGGGTTGTTCTACATTCTCTGAATACACGGTATTACCAGAAATTTCATTAGCGAAAGTGAATAAAGAAGCGTCGCTTGAAGAGATCTGCCTACTTGGCTGTGGTGTTACCACAGGTATGGGTGCAGTCACTAACACCGCGAAAGTAACAGCGGGCGACACCGTCGCTATTTTTGGTTTAGGTGGCATTGGTTTATCAGCCATTATTGGCGCCAAAATGGCCGGTGCTAGTCGTATTATCGGTGTAGATATCAACACCTCGAAGTTTGATCTTGCAACTAAACTCGGCGCGACCGACTTAGTTAATCCCAAAGACTTCGACAAACCAATTCAAGAAGTGATTGTTGAAATGACCGATGGCGGTGTTGATTACTCATTTGAGTGTATTGGTAACGTCGATGTAATGCGCTCAGCTCTTGAGTGTTGTCATAAAGGTTGGGGTGAGTCGGTAATTATTGGTGTAGCAGGCGCTGGTCAAGAAATTTCAACACGTCCGTTCCAACTGGTAACCGGTCGCGTATGGCGCGGTAGCGCATTTGGTGGCGTAAAAGGCCGTTCACAACTGCCAGAAATCGTCGAGCGTTACATGGCGGGTGAATTTGCCCTTAATGACTTTATTACTCATACCATGAGCCTTGAAGAAATTAACGATGCGTTTGATTTAATGCATGAAGGTAAGAGTATTCGTACTGTCATTCATTACTAATACTGCTAATAGTTAAGTTTATAAGCCGTGCACCAGAATAAGGTAAGCGGCTTTTTTGAGGACATTATGTTAGAAAATATTTCGAGTACTAAGGTCGCCGGTGGCTGGCATAAGCAATATACCCATAATGCGACCAGCACCCATTGTACCATGCGTTTTGCGGTGTTTTTACCCCCCGGTGCCAGCGAAAGCAATAAGGTGCCTGTGCTTTATTGGTTGTCGGGTTTAACCTGTACCGATGAAAACTTTATGCAAAAAGCCGGCGCATTTAAAAAGGCGGCAGAGCTGGGTATTGCTATTGTGGCTCCCGACACCAGCCCTCGCGGTGAAGACGTCCCTAACGAAGACAGTTACGACTTTGCCCAAGGTGCTGGCTTTTACGTGAACGCCACGCAAGCACCATACAATACCCATTTTAATATGTACGACTACGTAGTGAATGAGCTACCGGCACTGATTGAACAGCACTTTCCAGTCACCGGCACTAAAGCCATTAGTGGTCACTCAATGGGCGGCCATGGTGCATTAATGATCGCGCTTAAAAACCCCAGCGCCTATGTAAGTGCGTCGGCATTTAGCCCTATAGTTAACCCGATTAACTGTCCGTGGGGCGTTAAAGCATTTAGCGGCTATCTAGGTGATGACAAAGCAACGTGGGCACAGTACGACAGCTGCGAATTAATGCGCCACGCCGAGCAAGCTAACTACCTACCCATGCTAGTAAGCCAAGGGGACGCCGATAACTTTTTAGCTGAGCAACTCAAACCACAAAACTTAGTGGCGGTCGCTAACGAAAAAGCCTACCCTCTTACGTTTGAAATGCACGCAGGTTACGATCATAGTTACTTTTTCATTAGTAGCTTTATTGAGCAACACTTAGCGTTTCATCAGCAATACTTACAAGACTAAGTATGCATCGTTAAGCAGAAAAGAGAACATCTCACGATGTTCTCTTTTTTTATGCCCTGAATTATCTTTTGTTCACTCGCTGGCGGTGCGCTTTTGCTACATAATAAACCGTCTCAGCGTTAACCGCAGCGTTCACAGCCAGCGGCGCTGGCATGAATAAATCTCAAACACGCAGTAAATTAACAGAAGAATATGTATTTAAAACAAGGCTGTGCTATATTTTAACAACTTTTAACAGCTAACCTAAGGTATCTCAATGTCCGCAGTGGAAGCGCAATCCAAACTCAATCCCCCTGTGTTTTACACAGCCTCTGCACTGATTATTTTACTGGTGCTATTTACCGCATTAGTCCCTCAATCTGCCGAAAGCGCCTTTAATGCATTACAAGCCATTATTGTTGTTAATGCCAGTTGGTTTTATGTACTGACGGTGGCGATCATTTTAATCACCGTGATGTTTTTAGGCCTATCACGCTATGGCAATATCAAGTTAGGGCCCGATCACTCTACGCCCGACTATAACCAGCTCAGTTGGTTTTCCATGTTGTTCAGTGCCGGAATGGGCATTGGCTTAATGTTTTTTGGCGTGGCAGAGCCCGTTATGCACTACATGAGCCCGCCCGTAGGCGATGCCGCCACGGTGGACGCCGCTCGTGAAGCAATGAAAATCAC
>NZ_JBFJHD010000316.1:0-2635 GCF_041613455.1 Pseudoalteromonas sp.
GGAGCCACTGTTATAGCCACTGATATTTTAACTGAAGAGCTTAACCAAATGGCGCAAGAGCTTGGCGACAAGGTTACGCCAATGACACACGATGTAACCGATGAGCTACAATGGCAGTCGATCGTATCAGCAACTTTAGAAAAGCACCAAAAAATAGATATTTTAGTTAATAATGCGGGGATTTTACTGTTCGCAACGCTCGAAACCACAGAGCCGCAGCAGTTTCGTAAATTAATCGATATTAATATTACCGGCACCTTTTTAGGCTTACATAGCGTGATCCCCTGCATGAAAAAAGCCGGCAGTGGCGCTATTGTTAATATTTCATCAGCCTCGTCTATTTTACCTAACAATGGCACAGGTGCGTATGCTGCAAGTAAATATGCAGTAAGAGGGTTAACTCGCACCGCAGCGCTTGAGCTAGGCCCGTTTGGTATACGTGTAAATAGTGTGCATCCTGGTGCTGTAAATACCCCCATGACTAACCCACAGGGGCTAAGTAGCGAAGAGCTGAACCCACGCTATAAATTTATTCCACAGCAACGTGGTTGTCAGCCTGAAGAAGTAGCCAATATGGTTAACTTTTTAGTCTCGGATCAGGCATCTTACTGTAATGGCACCGAAATGGTGGTAGATGGCGGCCTAACGGCTGGTCAATATTATTATGGTGTACCTGGCGCGCCAGCACAGTAATAGCGACCTTCAACGCGCATTAAGGCTCTCAGTGCATGAACAAAAAAACCAGCCAGCAGTGAATAACTGTTGGCTGGTTTTTTATGTTTAACTCAAGATGAGTTTTAAGGCGCTAAAGCTGCAAACCGCGCTTGATGGTAATCGGCATCACCAAGGCACATTTGTGCTACGCGAATGCGCTTTAGGTAAAGACCAATGTCTAGCTCATCAGTAACCCCAATGCCGCCATGCATTTGCACCGCTTCACCGCTGATTAAATCGGCTACTTTTGATAGTTTCCATTTAGCTAAACTAGCGCTTGAGGCTAAATTTGCGTCAGCCTTATCTGCATCCGAAAGTGCGGCTATAACACAAGATTGAGCTAATTCTAATTCTACATAACAGCGTGCCGCACGATGTTGTAATGCCTGAAAAGTACCAATTTTTACACCAAATTGTTCACGTACCTTTAAGTATTCTATAGTCATATTAAACAGCGCTTTAATAGCACCAAGCATTTCAGCACTTAAACATAAACGACCTAAATCGAGTGCTTGTTGCAGTGCTTTTAAGCTATTGCCAGCATCGCCTAATAAGGCTTCTGCGGGTAGTTTTAAGTCATTAAAAGTAAGCTCGGCGTAATTGCGTGCATCGATAAGGTTAAGGCGCTTAACCTTTACTTGCTCACTAAATGGCACAATAAACACACTACAGCCAGCGTTATGCTGCGCCGCAACTATCCAGCCATCGGGGCTGACACCATCAATAACCATGGTTTTTTTACCATTTAACACAAAGCCATCTACCGCTGTTGTTGCCGTTGTTTGCATGCTGTCGGGATCGTGCCTTGCGTGTTCGTCAACCGCTAAGGCTAAGCGTTTTTCACCACTCATTATTGCTGTTAACCAGGTTTGCTGTTCTGCGTTGGCTAGTTGTTGTAATAATGAACCACACAGGGTTACCGACGATAACATTGGCGAAGCACTCAGGTGTTTACCCATAGCTTCAAATATTGCGCCCATTCCTTTATAACCAAAATCTAGGCCACCCAGCTCTTCGGGAAAAGTAATTGCTCCCCAACCTAGTTCCAGCATTTGTTGCCAAATTTTTTCATCAAAATTAACTGCGGTTGGCTTATCGCGTAATGCGCGCTGCGCTGCGACAGGGCTTTGCGCACTTAAAAACTCTTCGGCGGTATCTGCCAACATGCGATCGTCTTCGATATATACCATACTCATCAGCTTACTCCTTTATTTTCAGGTAATTGCAATACACGCTTTGCTATCACGTTCAGCTGAACTTCTGAGGATCCGCCAGCTATGGTTTGCGAAAAACTATTTAGCCAAGCGCGAGTAATTGCTTGCTCTTGCTCGCTAAAGCTATCATCTTCCCAACCTAAACCTCGGTAACCCATTGCATCGAGTAATAATTCAAATTTAATTTTTTCTTGTTCGGTATGCACTAACTTCATAATCGACATTAAACCAAAACAGCTTTGCCCCGCTTGCATTTCTGCACCTAAGCGTTGCACCGTTAAGTTGTATGCCTGCTCTTCCATATTGGCTGCAACCGCCTTATTTAGAAGCGCGGCTTCACTAGCGCTGTGTGGCGCTGGCATGTAATCACTCATTAGTGACATTAAGTCAAAGTGCGTGGGTAATTGAAACTCACCAAACTTAGACATTGCGCTGCGTTCGTGTTGCAGCAATTCTTTAGCCAATTTCCAGCCGCCATTGAGCTCACCTATAAGATTTTCTTTGGGTACGACTACATTATCGAAAAACACTTCACAAAAAGAAGATTTACCGCTAATTAAATCAATAGGTTTGGCTTGCACACCTTGGCTGTGCATATCGAGGAGTAATAAGCTAATGCCTTGGTGTTTAGGGGCTTTAGCATCAGTGCGTACTAATGCGTACATCCAATCGGATTTGTCACCGTAAGAAGTCCAAATTTTACTACC
>NZ_JBFJHD010000317.1:0-2623 GCF_041613455.1 Pseudoalteromonas sp.
GATTCTTGTCGTCAACGGTTTAAGCATTGTGATACTAGATCACTTTAGACTTCTAAAACCTCTTACAAGGTGAGCGTCTAGCGAACTACACCTATGTTTTAAAATTCCAGGGTAACAAGCTGTCGATATCGGGCTCAGGCTGGCACAGTTCATCAAGGCAAGCACAGATGTAATTAAATGGGATTAGACCATTTATCTTGGCGGTTTCCACAATGCTGTAAAGGGAGGCACTAGCATGGGCACCGTTAGCCGTTTGGCTAAATAACCAATTCTTTCGGCCTATCACAAACGGTTTTACCGCGCGTTCTGCTCTATTATTATCGATGCTAAGTCGGCCATCATCAACATAGCGTATGAGCTTGTGCCATTGATTTGCCAGGTAATTAGCTGCCTCTATCAGTTTGCTGTTCCCCACTAAATTTGGCTGATCCTGCTCAAGCCATATTTTTAGCTTGCTAAGAATAGGCAGGCTAACCTCTTGTCTTGCCGTATATTTGTCATCCACACTTTTATCTTTGATGCGTGACTCAACGCCGTACAGTTTTTGGATAAGGCTCAATACCACATCCACTTTGCCGGTTTTGTTTTTACCTTGTAGCTTTTTCGCGTCGATAAATTTACGACGAGCATGCGCCCAGCAGCCGATTAAGGTTGCCTCTGTTCTGGCATAGGCTTGATAGCCATCCACGTGCAAGTACCCTTGATATCCATCAAGATAATTGACCACGCAGGCGGCCGCGCGACTATTGTGGAAGTCGTAAAGTACGATATTAGGGATGGGATTATTCGGGTCTGGTGAATCTCGACCCGAGCAATACACCCACATGTAACTGTTTACTTTGTCCGATTTCACCACCTTTAATGGCGTTTCATCGGCAAACAGCGTGGGTTGCCTTAACAGCTCGGCTTTAAGCCGTTCAACTAATGGCGCGAAGAGTGTGGCTGATTTGTCTATCCAGCTGCTCATGGTCTGTCGACTGAGTTCAATACCGTATTGCTTAAACATCGCTTCCTGGCGATACAGCGGTAACCCGTATTGGTATTTACTGGTGATAAGCTGACTGAGCAAACTGCTGGTTGCAATGCCTTTGTTGATGGGCATGGCAGGCATTGAGGCTTGTTTAATCTGTGTCTGAGTTGAGGATTTATCACAGTGACGGCAGGCGTATTTAGGCCTAATATGCTCAATCACTTTGATTTTAGCGGGTATGAACTCAAGCTTTTCTGACTTATCTTCACCCATTTTATGTAGCTCACCGCCACAGCAATCACAGGTTTTGTCGATGATGTCGTGAATAACTTGCTCACGAGGTAAGTCTTTTGGCAGTGGCTTACGCACCGGCTTTTTACGGGTATAGCTAATGGATTGTTGCTCTGCCTCAACTTCCTCAACAATTTCTTCCACTTCATTGAATAACTCGCCTTGCCCGGCAAAGCCTTCAGCACTTTTGCCGAATTGTTTTTGTTGGGCCAAGTTCCAGCGCTCTTCCAATGCCGCAATCTGGGCATCCTTCTGCGCTAACAGTTTTTCAAGTTCAGCAATGCGCTGTTTAAGGGCGAGTTCATTTTTCATGACGCCTATTTTAAGGCATCATCAAAGGCTTTGCAGTGCTAACTGAACTCACTTTGATGATCATCAATCGATCGCAAATATTAAAGCATTTGCTTACCTGCGACATCAATTTTACTGTGTCCAATCACATCATAACCCGATAATAACCAGTGTAATTGCTGCTCGCTTAAGGTCATGGTGGGTGACATGAGTTTGGGCCATTTGAACTTATGCTTATCTAATCGCTTATACCACAGTGCAAAACCGGTGTTATCCCAGTAAAGCAGTTTGAGTTTGTCACGGCCTTTATTACAAAACACAAATAGCGCACCACTGAGCACGGGTAGTTCAAGCTCTGCTTCCACCAACGCCGCCAGACCATTAATTGATTTTCGAAAATCAACGGCATCGGCACATAAATAGACGGTGGGTACATCAACGAACATCCTCATACCGTTAGCCCTTTAATAATGGCAACGATATCGGCCGTCGCTAAATCGATAGGAAACGTGAGTTGGCCGGTTAGCGTATCAAACTGCAGCGTATTTTGACGAGTTTGCGCGCAGACTTCAGTAGTTTGTTTTACCTGGACAAAACGTGATGATGTAAGGCACTGCGTGTGCACTGGCAAGGTGGAATTAGGCTGGTCTTTTGCCAGTAAAGCACGTTGTTTATAATAAGTCGTAATAGCGACATTATGGTGTTGGCAGAATTCAATATTAGTACCACTAAACGTACTGCGTTTCAGCAAAAGCTGCTGCCACTGTGCGCTTGTTCTGTAAGTTTTCATCACCTGCTCCGAATTTATCATTGAGCAGGTATTTTTAGATAATCAGAACATCGATGCTAGGTGTGGTTCGCTAGACGCTTACAGTTTAAATACCTTTTTGATGTTTAGTATAGGATATAAGGAATGCATGAATTTTTAAAAACAGACCAATTAGGGCATATAATAAACCAAGTTAATGATGAAATTTCTATGCTTAAGAATGCTCTGAATGAACCAATAAATAAGAATGTTGAAAGCAATGTACTTGCAGATATTTTAGATCGAGCGGCACTAGAAGAAGA
>NZ_JBFJHD010000318.1:0-2599 GCF_041613455.1 Pseudoalteromonas sp.
AACTGCTGCGCTTGTTCACAGTAACCATACTGGCTCATCCCCACTAAGCCAAAGTACAGCTGATCTAACCATACGCGACCACGCCAATATATATCGGCACCAAAAGCCGGATTTGTTAGCGCGGCGCTACCCAGTGGTACATAGGTATTAAACTCTTGCTCATCAAGCATAACAGCGGCTACTTTTTTAGCCTGCTCAGTACTGGCCACTTGATTAAATAATGGCGACCAACCTTCAGGACCTTTACCGCGGTTCACTAAAGGTGTGCCTGCACAACCATTTTCTAAAGGTTGCTGAGCAATACTAATATCGTAATAAAAGCCTGTTTGCTGATCAAACATGCAGCGGTTTATATAATCACGTAATTGTGTGGCTTGTTGTAAAAAGAATACGGCATCCTTAGAACGCTTTAAAACATCCGCCATGTGGCTTAAATACAAGTTATCAGAGGCCATATAGGATGCCTGATCAACCGACTCTTGTAATAAAGAATAGCCAATTAACCGCCCTGCTTTATCGTAATTTTGCGCAAAGCCAACATGCCAATCAGTGGCTTTGCCGCCGTTCGCTATATAGCGCTGCAGTTGCTTGCTATCAATAAAGCCAAATACTGCTGCATCATCGCGGCCAGACTCCCACGATGCGGCCGTTTGTGCAGGAATTGCTATCTGTGCTTCGGGGCTTGCCGTTAACGTAGCTTGATATTGCGAAAGCCCCTGTTGCTGCACCCAGCCTGTGGCTGTTTTAACTTTAAATAACAACTCACCTGCCCCCGTATTATGCGCTTTATCTACCGTAGCACCGTATTCAGGAACGCCGTTGTTGTTATGATCGCGGTTGGTTAACCACCATTGGCGATAAGCCAGCAGCTTGGGGTACATAGTGGCTAGCCACGTTTTATCTTGCGTTGCTTGATATACATGCCACACCGCCCATGCCGCTAAACTGGGTTTAGTATTACGCTCATTCCAGTTTGTACCATCGCCGCCGCGCTCAGGACTGCGATTGTACGCCACAACATCGGGAATAAAGCCTGCATCCCAAGGTCTTACCGAATCATTTGCCGTTATCTGGTGCTCAAATACCGCATTTAGATTTTGCTGCGCCAATATGGGGTTAAAGCTGGCAAGCGCTACCGCCTGCTTATAGCTGTCCCAAGGCCATGTTTGATTGCCCGAAAACCACCGTGCGGTTACCGACGGTGTTACGGTGTCGTAACCTACCGCACCTGCTTTTCCTCGCCAGTTGCCAAGTAGGGTTTCGACACTTTTAACTGCCAGCTTTTTAACCACTGGTGTTGCATGTTTTAGCGGTGCAGTGGCCTTTTCTAAATACCCTTGCCAGCGAGCCGCACTGCTTGCTAAATACTGTTCGGGCTGTTTAAAAATTGCCGCTATAATTGAGCGCTCTGCCGCTACTTCTTGCTCATTGAGTAAATATGAATAGCTGGTATAAAAAGTCGTGCTGGTGTTGATATGGGCTTCGCTAGTGTAACTTAATGCATCGTGGGTGGTCTTTACCGCGAGGCTTTTGTGTAATTGCAGTTGTGAACTGCCAGAAGTTAAAATATGCCCTTGTGCGCGTACTTTGCCAAAACGCAGCGCAATCGAATTTGGCGTGACTTGCCATGTTGGTAGCAGTGTTGGGTATACGTCAAAGGGAGAACGGTTATCGGTTTTTTCACCATTGAGCCCCGCTAACTGGCCGATTAACTCACCTTGAAACCGCAGTGTCAGTGGCTCAGAGGTGTTGATTTCGGTTTTTACCAGCGAAGTACGGCTACTCACAAAACGTAATGTGAGGGTAATTTCAACCCCTTCACCCGTAAGCTGTTGCACTAACGCGCCCGGTAAACTGTAAGCTTGCATAGTGAGTGCCACGGGTTGCCCATTTTTGTGAACCGTTAACTTTTCTAAATAAGGCGCAATAAAGTTTAAATATTCTTCGGTAACAATCGCTGGGCCAGTGAAGCCCCCTTGCTGTGCCTCATTCGGTAATAAATGTCCATGCCACGCGCCTAAATCAAACAGCGGGCTAAAGCGTTGATGGCCGCCGTCTGCAAAATCTTGCATAAACGTTGGTGTGCCACTGCGGTCGATTAAATTTTTATACTTAGGTTGCTCGCTCGCTTTACTAAATAAGCTGGTAATACAAAACATTAGAGCCATTAAAGCTAGCATACCGTTAACTCTCATTCTTAATATCCTTATTATTTGTTATAGCGAATCTATAGCGGTAATTACTGCACACGCCACACTAACTGTGCTAATAATCTACTATTTATATTATTGCTTCACATAATTACGATGAATCACCAGCTCACCGAGTCTGTTAGCTAACCTGAGCTGTGGAAAATTCAAAGCCCATTAGTAACACTAAATATTATCGCTGTAGACAAGCTATAGTTAATGAGTCACGTAGAGAGTACAAGGTAGAAAGAGTTGCGTTGATCTTTTTATAGGCAATGCTATAGCTATGGTGGGTTGTCTGCTTTAGTTAAAGTTAAACTCTTTAGTTATTGTTTAAATCAATTTCAGATTAATGAGTGACAGATAAAAAGCAATGAAACCGCAAGCCATACAGCTGAGCGGTTTCATTA
>NZ_JBFJHD010000319.1:0-2567 GCF_041613455.1 Pseudoalteromonas sp.
AAGTCGAGTGGCTAAATCGGATGCCAGCGTCATGGTATTAGGCCCCAGTGGTTCGGGTAAAGAAGTATTAGCCCGTTATATTCATGACAAATCAGCGCGTGCTGAGCAGCCATTTGTGGCGATTAACTGTGCGGCAATTCCCGAAAACATGCTAGAAGCGACCTTATTTGGCTATGAAAAGGGCGCTTTTACTGGCGCGATCCAGGCGTGTCCAGGCAAGTTTGAACAAGCGCAAGGCGGGACTATTTTACTCGACGAAATTACCGAAATGGATTTAGGCTTACAAGTGAAGCTACTGCGAGTATTACAAGAGCGCGAAGTGGAGCGTTTGGGCAGTCGTAAAACCATTGCCTTAGATGTGCGCATACTGGCCACCAGTAACCGCGACTTAAAACAAGCGGTGGCGAATAATCAATTTCGAGAAGACTTATATTACCGGCTCAATGTATTTCCCTTAATGTGGCGCCCGCTTAATGAACGCCCTGGCGATATTATTGTGCTGGCTAAGCATTTAATTGAGCGTCACTTAAGCAAAGCTAAACAGCCATTAGCACGATTAGACAAACACGCCGAGCAAAAGTTACTTAGCCATAACTGGCCGGGTAATGTACGCGAGTTAGATAACGTTATTCAACGGGCTCTAATTTTACGCAGTGGTAATACCATTGGTGAACATGCCATTTTTATCGAAAATAGTGTCGCGAGTAACTTTGTTATGGAGCCAAGTGCGCAAGCAGCCATGCCGGCTGTGGAGGATGACGCTGATAACATCGCCGCCAATACTGCAGATAATAAGCTCGTTGATGATGAAGCGAATGCAATAAAAACGCAGCAGCCCCAACAAGAACGGCTAGCTGCCGACACCGGCAGTTACAAAGATGAGCTTAAAGATAAAGAGCACCGTATTATTTTAGAAACACTCGAACGTTGCCAAGGAAAACGTAAAGAAGTGGCTGAAACACTAGGTATTAGCCCGCGTACGTTACGCTATAAACTGGCGCAAATGCGCGACTTAGGTATTGCCCTACCTGCATAACCCCTATACAGCCCTAAATACCCCCTTATTTGGGGCTGTCAAAACTCTGACAAACAAATCCCAGAAAAGTTAAGTGTAACACACTGTATTATAAGCTTTATTTAATTGGCATGTTTTGTGCTTTATTACATCTAAGCGATAACTGTATAGTTAGAGAAAATTATGAAAATTGAAAACAGTGCGATATTCCAAGAAATGCAGTCTATGGCCCTTGAAGCCGGGCGTAGCAACCAAATAAATACATTGCCGATTCAAGCACAGCCAACGTCAACCACTCAATTTGGTGACTTGCTAAGTAACGCCCTTAATACGGTGCATGAATTACAACAAGACACCGGACAAAAAGTGAAAGCGGTTGAAATGGGTGACAGAAGCGTATCGTTAGCCGACGCAATGATTGCCTCGCAAAAATCGTCTGTTGCGTTTGAAGCGACGGTACAAGTGCGTAATAAACTTGTCGAAGCTTACAAAGAAATCATGAATATGCCTGTTTAATTAGGTAGTGGAGAATAATTGTGGCGCAATCTAATCAATCTACAGATCTGGCACTGGCTGATGGCGATATTGAAGCAAGCGGTAGTGACGAGCAACAACAGCAAAAGTCGGGCTATTTAAGTGCGCTAAGCGGTGTCGATGTATTACGCCAAGTGACCCTTATTATTGCGTTGGCTATTTGTTTGGCGATTGCTATTTTTGTCATCATTTGGGCACGCCAGCCAGATATGCGTCCACTTGGAAAAATGCCTACCGAAGAGCTGATCCAAACACTCGATTTTTTAGATGCGCAAAAAATTAGTTATCAACTCGATGGCAACGTAGTGTCGGTTGATGAAAGTGAATACCAAAATATTAAATTGTTAATGGCTCGCGAAGGCCTAGATCAAGGGCCTAGTTCAGGCTCAGATATTATTATGCAGGACATGGGCTTTGGCGTAAGTCAGCGCTTAGAGCGTGAGCGCCTTAAACATGGCCGTGAGCAGCAACTGGCGCGGACCATTGAAGAGTTAAACAACATAACTCGCGCTAAAGTATTATTAGCCATTCCTAAAGAAAATGTATTTGCGCGCAGAGAAAAGCAACCTTCGGCCACAGTGGTATTAACGCTAAAACGTGGCCGCTCTTTAGACCGTGAAGAAATTGATTCGGTGGTCGATATGATCGCCTCTGCAGTACAGGGGTTAGAGCCTGCCCGCGTGACAGTGACCGATCAAAACGGGCGCTTACTCAACTCGGGTTCGCAAAGTTCGCTGGCAGCACGCTCACGCAAAGAATACGACTTAGAGCGAAAGCGCGAACAAGAATACCTAGAAAAAATAGATAGCATTTTAATTCCTATTGTTGGCTTAAGTAATTACACCGCGCAAGTCGATTTAAGCATGGACTTTAGCTCGCTCGAAGAAACGCAAAAACGTTATAATCCCGACCTTCCTGCAGTGCGCAGTGAAACCACCTTTGAAGAAAACAATATTGGTGGTTTAGCTATGGGGATTCCGGGGGCGCTGAGCAATCAACCACCATTAAACGCAACGAT
>NZ_JBFJHD010000320.1:0-2556 GCF_041613455.1 Pseudoalteromonas sp.
CCGCTGCCTTTTTGAGTGCAGCGCGAGACGCATCTGTCGATGCATCGCCACTGTTTAGAGCATCTTTACGCAAAGCGTTTAAGTTACCTAAATCAAAAAAGTTTTGCTTATCGAGGTGATTGGTTTCCATCAGCTTTTTGACACAATAATGAATAATGTAATAACTAATGCAAAAAGTGAGCCAGTGAGCGGAGTAAAGCTATCAGTGGCCGGCGTTTAAGCTTGCCACTGATAACTGTAGGATACTTTAAATAACCACCAGCTGGCCGTTTATAGCGCCGGCTTCTTTTAATGCTTCTAATATGGCCATGAGGTCACCAGGCGCGGCGCCCACCTCATTAATGGCATGTACGAGGTCATCTAAACTGACTCCTGGGTTAAATACAAAGGCGCGCGAATCGTCTTGCCTAATATCGATAATACTTTGCTGGGTGATAGCCGTATCACCTTCGGCTAATGCATTAGGTTGTGATACATTTTGTTGCTCGGCAATTGTCACCGTTAAGCCACCGTGAGTAATTGCCGCGGGCTGTAACTTAACATTTTTACCAATAACTATGGTGCCTGTGCGTGAGTTAACAATAATTTTGGCCGAGGTATCGGCTGGCGTAAACTCTAAGTTTTCTAGCGTTGATAAATACGACACCCGCTGCGAGGCATCCCTTGGCGCAATAACACGTACCGAGGCTGCATCAAGCGCTTGCGCACTATTTGGCCCAATTAAATCATTAATGGTTTTTTCTAGCCGTTTCGCGGTAGTAAAGTCGGGGCGATTTAAATTAAAGGTAATGTAGTCGTTTTGCATAAACGGGCTTTTCACCGCACGCTCTACGGTAGCGCCATTGGGTATTCTGCCAACAGTTGGCGTGTTAATCACCACTTTACTGCCATCCAGCCCCTCTGCACCTAAGCCGCCTACAATTAAGCTACCTTGTGCAATCGCATACACATTACCATCAACCCCTTTTAAGAAGGTTTGTAATAAGGTGCCCCCCCGTAAACTGCCCGCACTGCCAATCGACGACACGGTAATATCTATGGTTTGCCCGGGCTTTCTAAACGGCGGCAGCTCAGCATGCACGGCAACGGCTGCCACATTTTTAATTTTTGGTTTTAAGCTTGCAGGCAGCGTAATACCAAAACTATTCAGCATGCCTTTAAAGCTTTGCTCGGTAAAACGGCTTTGCTCACCAGTGCCCGGCAAACCAACCACTAACCCATAGCCAATTAACTGGTTAGAGCGCACGCCTTCAACCATAGACACATCTTTAATGCGTTCAGCCGCGGCAGGAAGTTGCCAAAGCACTAATATAGATAAACAAAAAATTTTGAACCCATTCATAATGAGTGTCCTCTAAAAAGGAAACAGTGAGCTACTAAAGAAGCGGGTTAACCACCCTGCACTTTGCGCTTCTTGCGTTTGCCCCTTACCCGAATATTGAATGCGGGCATTAGCAATGCGGTTTGATTGCACAGTATTATCGGCAGACACATCTTGTGGTCTGACTAAGCCTTCTAAACGAATAAACTCCTCGCCCGAGTTAAGTGTTAGCCACTTTTCGCCGCGAATAACTAAATTACCGTTGGGCAACACGCGCATTACATTTACCGATATATCGCCCGCTAAGCTATTAGATTGATTAGATTTAGCGTCACCTTTAAATGAAGCGTCACTGCCAATACCAAACTGAATACTGTCGCCGCCAATATTTACCGGTACGCCCCCTAAACCAATCACGGGGTCGAGCTTAGCTTCTGATTGCTTATCGGTTTGCGTTTTTGCCGCTTTAGACGCTTGGGTCGACTCTTGCAATTTAACGGTAATAATATCGCCAGTGCGCAGCGCTTTTTTATCGGCGTATAAATCGTTTGATACATGGGTATTAAACAGCGAACCTGTTGCCACCAGCGGCTCGACTATAGGCTCGGGATACATGGGGGCATAGTAAGGGTCGTCTTGCACTACTTCGCTATTTTGATTAGACACACACCCACTTAACGCTAAAATAGCCACAGTAAATAATACTATATGACGCATAACAGCCTCCCACTCTTTATAGCTGTTGATTGATGTAGCTCATCATTTCGTCAACCGCCGAAATTACTTTTGAGTTCATCTCGTAAACACGCTGTGTTTCAATGAGGTTTACTAGCTCTTCGGTCACGTTAACGTTTGATGTCTCTAACGATCCTTGAACAATAGACCCTAATCCCTCAACCCCTGGGTTACCTTGTACTGGTGCTCCACTAACCGCGGTTTCGGTATAAAGGTTTTGCCCTACTGGTTCCAGACCCGATGGATTAATAAAGTCACTAATCACTAGCTGGCCAATCACCACGTTTTCGGCTTGCCCTGCTATACGCACCGATACTTCACCATCTTGCGAAATCGTAATTGATTGCGCGTCGTCGGGTACGTTCATTTCGGGCTGCACTGGGTAACCCGCGCCAGAAGTAACGATTCGGCCATCACCATCGGTAGTAAATTGACCATTACGCGAGTAGGCAATATTGCCATCAGGTTGCAGTACTTCAAAAAATCCAGGGCCAGAAATC
>NZ_JBFJHD010000321.1:0-2551 GCF_041613455.1 Pseudoalteromonas sp.
CCCACCAATCAAACGGCGATTTTTTATCGTTTTTCCATTCGCCATGTAAAAACAGTTTAATGGCGACTAATAGCATAAGCACTAGGGGGATTTGTGAGTAAAACACGGCGCGCCAGCCCCAGATTTCAGTGAGCCAGCCACCGACTGCAGGCGCTGCACTCAGCCCTATGTATACACACGCCGCCGAGGTACCTAGTGCCATGCCGCGTTTATTATCAGGAGTGACAGAGGTAATGATTGCAACGCCAATACCAAAAATCATCGCGCCTGCTGCCCCTTGCATAAAACGCCAAAACAGCACCCATTCTATAGAGCTTGCTAACGCACACATCAGCGAGGCGAGTGCATTTAAGCCTAAACCAAAAGCGTAGACACGTTTACGGCCATAGTTGTCTGCAATTTTGCCGCACGGTAGCATAAATATAACGCTACTGAGTAAATACAAGGTGGGCATCCACGCAATCATTTTTGCGCTTGCGTTTAAATCTTCAGCAAGATTTGGAATAGCGATATTAACGCCTGCCATGCCAAGCGGCCCTATAATAGATCCGCTGCAAATGATAATAAGGGCAATGGTAGTGGGAGGAAGATTAAACAAGAAGGCTCCTTTTAATTTACTGGCCTTAAAATGATACGTGAAGAAACTAGTTTGTATAGGCTTTAAAGTTTTTAAACTATCAAAATTTGTCGTGGCTCTGCAAAATAAGCCAAAGTTAAACAGGCTCACATTTTAAAAGTTAAGCTGGTATGCAGGATGATATTGTATTTCAAGGCTGGACGAGTTTTAGGTTATATAACGGCTTTAATTGCCATAGTGAAGCACTCGATTTTGCAGGGAGCTATGCTCCTAATTAGCAATAATACTTAATCAATTCCGAGAGCAATTAAATAACGAAATTTTTGCCTTGTTATCGATAATGTTTTTTTTCCTCAAAATATATCGACTTAAAAATTGGCAATAGTCATTGGGCCAGAGCACAAATTATAGCGAAGCAGAGCATCAAGATTAAAGTCGCTAATATTCCAGCTCACACAAAAATACTGCCATGCCTGCAACAGGATTATGTATTTGTGCCAAGAGGCATAAAGACACACTTATTTATGTTGAATCAGTCACTACCAAATAAATCGCGGGTATACACTTTATCTGCAATGTCGTTTAGCTCATCTACCATACGGTTTGAAACTACAATATCGGCTAGCTGTTTAAATTCGTGTAAGTTTTTAATAACTCGCGAGTGAAAAAATTCAGTTTCTTTCAGTACCGGTTCGTACACTATTACCGTTATCCCTTTTGCTTTTATACGCTTCATTATTCCTTGAATTGACGACGATCGGAAATTGTCGGATCCAGCCTTCATCACCAGCCTGTATATACCTACAACATTTGGGTTACGTTTAATAATACACTTTGCTATAAAGTCTTTGCGCGTGGTGTTTGCATCCACAATAGCACCAATCAGGTTATTGGGTACCACTGCATAATTTGCCCGCAGTTGCTTGGTATCTTTTGGTAAACAGTAACCGCCATACCCAAACGATGGGTTGTTATAGTGGTTGCCAATACGTGGATCTAAACTTACGCCTTGTATTATTTGTTTACTGTTAAGGTTGTTAGTTTCGGCGTAGCTATCGAGCTCGTTAAAATAAGCGACACGCATGGCTAAATAAGTATTCGAAAACAGCTTAATGGCTTCAGCTTCGGTTGAGTCGGTAAATAATATGTCTATATTTTGTTTAATAGCGGCTTGCTTAAGTAAGTTAGCAAATACCTGTGCGCGTTCACTTTGCTCACCAACAACAATGCGCGATGGATACAGGTTGTCGTATAAGGCTTTACCTTCGCGTAAAAACTCGGGTGAAAAAATGATATTTGGCACTGCAAGTTCACTTTTTATACGCTTGGTAAACCCCACAGGTACAGTTGATTTTATAACTAATATTGCATTTGGGTTAAAGCTATACGCTTGCTTTATAACTGCTTCTACCGAGCTGGTATTAAAGTGATTTGTTTCGGCATCGTAATCGGTTGGCGTGGCAATAATAACAAAGTCAGCATTTTTATAAGCAAGGCTTTTATTGGTGGTAGCGGTAAAGTTTAAATTTTTGTGCGTTAAATAGTTACTAATTTCGTTATCAACAATAGGGGATTGTTTGTCTTTCAGCTGTGCTATTTTGTGCTCATTGATATCAAGCGCCACGACTTCGTTATGTTGCGCTAATAATATAGCGTTAGAAAGCCCAACATAGCCAGTACCTACCACAGTAATTTTCATAAAATATCCTAGCGTTCAATACGGCTGTTATAAAAGTTTATATTTCATGATAGTAGAGGAGGTGGTGGTTTGCGTTGTGATTTATGTTTTTGGTATCAGGAAAAGGACAGCGTTCTGTAAGGGATGAAAAACAAGGTTTTAGGTTTCAGGTGTCAGGTTTCAGGCAGAAATTAGCCAAGCGCAGTTTTTGGGTTACCCGTAGGCGAGTAGCTTGCTGCCGCGCGCACGTAGTGCGAATGTTTTAAAAAATCACAGATAACAATGCAGAAGCCAGA
>NZ_JBFJHD010000322.1:0-2497 GCF_041613455.1 Pseudoalteromonas sp.
AAAGCTCAAAGCTCAAAGCTCAAAGCTCAAAGCTCAAAGCTCAAAGCTCAAAGCTCAAAGCTCAAAGCTCAAAGCTCAAAGCTCAAAGCTCAAAGCCCGCTATCAACAGCTCAATAATTTTTGCGTTATTTTCGATTGCGGATTTTGGAATATCGTTTCGGTGGGGCCGTACTCAACGACTTTACCATGATCCAGTACCACGAGCTGATCGCTTATGTGGCGTACTAAACTGAGGTGATGGGTGATCAGTACATAGGTGAGGCCAGTTTCTTGTTGTAGCTTAAGTAATAAATTTACGATTTGCGCGCGCACAGACGGGTCAAGTGATGAAAGTGCTTCATCAAGTACCACAACCTTAGGATCTAGTATAAGCGCGCGAGCGAGCGCTACACGCTGTAATTGGCCAATACTAAACATGTGCGGATAATAGTGTTGGTGGTCTACTAACAAGCCGACCTTTAACATGGTGCTGTCTATTTTTTCGCTGCGTTGTTGCTTATCAAAGTCGGTGTTAAATTGCAGGCAGTCATCAAGCATATCAGCAATGGTTAACGCGGGATTTAACGAGGTTGCCGAGTCTTGAAAAATCATCCTAATGTAGCGACACTGTGGATCGCGCACGCCATTGTTTTCGATAATATTATTTTCCAGCAGAATTTGCCCGCTATCGGCGCTGCCGGCGCCGGCCAGTAACTTTGCTAAGGTGCTTTTACCTGCGCCTGTTTCGCCTATGATGGCAATGGTTTCGCCTTTACCAACCCCAAATGAAATGTTTTTTAACACCTCAAACTTTTTATGGCTAAATAACCCCGCGCGTATATTAAAGGTTTTAGAAAGTGCTTGTACTTTTAACAGCGGTTGCATTATTTCATCTCTTTAATAAGTGGAAAGTGACATGCATAGCTATGCCCTTGGTGTTTAGTAAGCTTGGGGGCTATGACGCATTCTTTTTGTGCTTGCGGGCAACGCGGCCCTAAGCGACAGCCGATGGGCAAATGTTGCAAGGTGGGAATGGTGCCTTTTAGCGCATAAAAAGGTTCTTTGTGTGCTAAGCCGTGCTCGTAGTCGGGCAAGCTTTTTAATAATGCTTGTGTATACGGGTGGCGCGGTTGTTTAAAAATACGCTCTGTGGGGCCGGCTTCTACCATTTGTCCGCAATATAAAACATGAATACCGTGAGACCAGTTTACAATTTCTTCGAGCTCGTGGGAGATCATTAAAATCGACATGTTTTTTAATTGGTTTAAGCTTTTTAGTAACCTAAACACTTGCGCGCGGGTAGTGCTATCGAGCGCGGTGGTTGGCTCATCGGCAATCAGTAGTTTCGGAGTGCGAGCAATGGCCATGGCAATCATGACTTTTTGGCATACCCCTTCAGACAGCTCATGGGGGTAACTGCTTAGCACCGACTCATGATTTTTAATACCCACTTTGTGGATCAGCGCTTTAACGCGGTCTTTCCGTTCGCGGTTACGCTTTAAGAAAAACCCTTTAGTAGCCGTTTTTGGGAGCGTTTCGGCTATTTGGTCAAATATTTTCGCGGTCGGGTCCAAGCAGCGACTGGGATCTTGGTAAATCATCGCAATATCTTGGCTCACTATTTTACGCCGTTGCTCTGGGGTTAAGCGCATTAAGTCAACGCCGCGCCAGTGAATTCTGTCGGCAGAAATTACCCAGCGCTCATTCAGTACGCCAACAATCGCTTTAGCAATGAGGCTTTTTCCTGAGCCAGACTCACCGACCAAAGCATGCACTTCACCTTCTTTTAGGCTGAAGCTGACCCTGTCTACGGCTCTTATCACCGTTTCAGAGGTGTGTAATTCAATGGTTAGGTTTCGCACATCTAGTAATTGCATTTAATCAGCCTTACGCGCTTGTAATACTTGGCGAAGTCCATCACCGACTAAGTTAGTAGACAGCACCGCTAAAAACAGCAATACGCCTGGGAGTGCAACTGTCCACGGGGCCAGATATATCAGCCCGAGGTTTTCGGCTAAAATGGCGCCCCATTCGGTCGTTGGCGGTTGTGCACCCAGCTTTAAAAAGCCAAGCGCAGCAATATCTAAAATGGCGGTCGACAACGCCATGGTAAAAATAACCACGATATATTCATAAATATTAGGATAAATACCGCGCGATAAAATATGCCAATTAGACGCGCCATCCAGTTTGTAGGCGGTAATGTAGTCTTTGCCAAGCTCATCAACAATTAAATTACGAATTGAATGAATAAACTGTGGCAGCAGCGCTAATATAATGGCCCACACGGTGTTCATTAGCCCCGGACCCAGTATGGCGATAATAATAATGGCTAACAATAACGAAGGAATAGACAAGGTGATATCGAGTAAGTGATTTAAAAAGCTCGAACGCAGTCCATGACTAATACCGGCAAACGTGCCCACTAACACGCCAATGATAGTGGTGAGCAGGGCGGCAACAATCGATAACCCAAAGGTATAGGTGGTGCCGTTCATTAAGCGCGATAACACGTCGC
>NZ_JBFJHD010000323.1:0-2486 GCF_041613455.1 Pseudoalteromonas sp.
GGAATTGCCGCACAGTTAATCGCCACAAATGGCTGCTCAGCACGCGCTGATTTGTCATGAATATAACGGGCTAATACTTCTTTACCCGAACCACTGGGGCCTAATACCATGACGCTGGCATCCGATTTAGCCACTCGACTTGCCAGCTCTAACAACTGCACACTTGTTGGATCGGCTACAATGGGCCCCTCGGTATCTTTGGCTTTTTCCGGTAAATAACGGCTCACCATATTAAGCAGTACTTCGGGTGCAAACGGTTTGGTCATGTAATCAATGGCGCCTAAACGCATTGCCTCTACCGCATCGTCTATGGTGGCGTAGGCGGTCATCATTAATACCGGTAAATCAGGGTAATTAAGTTTAATACTGCGCAGTAAATCCAGGCCGCTCATGCTGCCCATTTGCACATCGCTAACCACTAACGAAAACGTGGCTTGTTTTAGCAATAACATGGCCTGCTCGGCACTGTCGGCGGCGACACATTCAATACCCGACATTGCCAAGGTATCAATTAATGCTTCGCGAAGTCCTGCATCGTCTTCGACAACTAAAATAGTATTACTCATAACGCTTCCTCTCATTTAGCTGCGGTACTAATAGGCAGTAGCAAGTTAAAACAGGCGCCGCCTTGGGCATTATTTGTTACTTCTACTCGCCCTTGATGCGCATTTGCCACCGCACTCACCACGGCAAGTCCTAAGCCTGTGCCTTGGCTTTTAGTGGTAAAAAAGGGTTCAAATAATTTATCGGCTTGGCTTAAATCGACCCCCGGGCCATTATCACTGACGCTAATCCGTACCTGCTCGGTATTTAACGCATCGCGCGCGGCACTCACTTGTACCTGTGCGCTGCTGCCAATAATTTGAATACTGTTGTGGATCAGGTTTTGAATCGCGCTGGCCAGCGCCGTTTTATTGCCTAAAATGCTAATATCGGGCTCGGGTAACACCACGCTAAGGTCGCTATTATTTAGCGTTACCATGGCGTCGGCACCGGTTTTCACTTCATTTAACAATTGCTGCATTGAAACTTGTTCTACCACATGTTGTTCGCCACTTTTTGCAAACAGCAGCATGTCGTTCACTTGGTTTTCTAAGTCTTTGAGGCGCGACATCAGTTTAGTTTGAAAATTATCGCGGGAAGCTTCGGGTAAACGTTTAGAGCCTAAATTAGCAGCGTAAAGCATCGCCGCCGAAAGGGGCGTGCGTACCTGGTGCGCCAATGAGGCCACCATTTTACCCAGCGCACTTAAGCGCTGCATATGCGCGACACGTTTTTGCAAACGGCGCGTTTCGGTTAAGTCTGTCATTAGTATTAGCTGACCGGGCTCGGGCGCCAAGGCAGTAATATCGAGTTTAATTAAGCGGCCATCTTTTAACGACACTTCGTGGCCGTCATCTTGCTGTGGTCGAAAAGAACGCTGAATAACACTAAACCACTTTTCACCTTCAAGTGGCTCGCCCAGCATATCAATCGCCAATTGATTTACTTTAGCGATCATTCCGCTGCCATCCAGCACAATGACGCCCGCTGGCATAGTATCGACTAAGTGCGTAAGCCAACTAGCCTGCTTACGCAGATCACTTAATTCCCCAACATACTCTTCTTGTAGTAAACATGGGTTATACTGATTTGCAGTAATAAACTGTGGTTTTAACACACTAGCAAGTGCCATAATTAACTCTCTAATTAATCTACATAGCGGAGTAAATGCACGATTCGTACCACTATTTATCACTTGAAATATCATTAGCTTAGCGGTTTAAAACTGGCGTCGTAAAAATGACGCGCTTATAAAACAATAACAATAAGGAGCAATTATGACTCAGCAAACATTGTGTCGCTGCCCATGGCTAGACACCAGTAAACCCGACTACGTTGACTATCACGATAACGAGTGGGGAGTGCCGGTATATGATGATAAGACCCTGTTTGAGTTTTTAACCTTAGAATCGGCGCAAGCCGGTTTAAGTTGGTACACTATTTTAAAAAAGCGAGCGGGTTATAAAAAAGCTTTTGCCGATTTTGACGTGCATACAGTCGCCGCGTTTACCCAACAAGATATTGAGCGCTTAATGCTTGATGCGAGTATTGTGCGTAACCGGTTAAAAATTGCAGCCACCATTAATAACGCACAGTGCTTTATTAAAATACAGCACGAGTTTGGCAGCTTTAGCGCGTATCAATGGCGATTTGTTAATAATGAGCCTTTAGTTAGTAATTTGAATAAGCTGGAGGACTACCCTGCCACGAGCGAAATAGCGAACGCATTTGCAAAAGATTTAAAACAGCGCGGTTTTAAGTTTTTAGGCCCCACCACCGTATACGCCCACATGCAAGCCTGTGGCATGGTTAACGACCACAGTAATAGCTGCTTTCGAAAAGAAGAAGTTAAAAAGCTAGGGGCTAGGTGTTAGGTGTTAGGTGCTAGGTGCTAGGTGCTAGGTGCTAGGTGCTAGGTGCTAGGTGCTAGGTGCTAGGTGCTA
>NZ_JBFJHD010000324.1:0-2474 GCF_041613455.1 Pseudoalteromonas sp.
TCGTAATTACTTAATAACCCTAATACAAAGGCGCCCCAGCCATTGAGTAAAATTAAAATACACACCGGCGCACTGGTACTATCAATAATATAGGCGAGACGCGCGCGACTCATTTTAAATTTATCAAACAATCCGCGCGACAATATACCCGAGGTGAGTACGCTCAAGTTTGACTCGATGAACACCGCAATACCAGTAAACATGGTTAAAAAACCCACTTGGCGTTTGCTTTTCGCAATGCCCTTGTTCATTAGTACGTTAACGGTGGCGGCCACTCCGCCAGATTCGCGAATATAGGCAAGCAATGCGCCGATTAAAATACTAAAAATCAAAATGCGCGTATTACCCGGCGCACTGGCCACACTGACAATACGCTCAATGGTATTTAAAAAAGTGCTAAACAGCACACTGCCCTCACCTTGCAGCGCAAGTAATAACTCTGAAGAAACCACTGCGAGTAACAACGCCATAATGACTTCTTTACGCCAAAACACCACGGCAATGGCAATTAACGGTGGTAAAATAGAATACCAAGACATACATAAACCTTTATTATGAGTGAGCACGCTCACAGTGTGGCTTTGCCACATACTATTATCTAATTTAACTTTTACAGCCAAAACTAGCTTAAGTAAACCACTAAACACACGGGCGTTAAGCTTTTTTAATCATTTAACATCACGCGCTTAGCAAATAACCATTATTGATTAAAAAGCGCTTCATATACCAATGACACCACCGAGCCATACTTGGCTGTTTCATAGCTTTTACCGCTAAACAGATAGCCTTGTTTTGTGTCGGTGATGGTTGTGTGGCGGGCATTTGTAAGCAAAATAATGGCCAGATCGTAAGCGGGATCAATGACCGTAACCGTCCCCGTCCAGCCGGTATGGCCATACGCTTGCGCACTCGCATAAGGGCCAAAGTGCCAGCGCCGCGCTTGATTATTCCCTGCCAAACGAAAGCCTAACCCGTAGGTTTCATCGCTACCTTGTGGGGTTAAAAACTGCGCTAAACTGCTAGCAGTAAATACCTGCTGATCGCCATAACCGCCTTTATTTAACAGTAACTGGCTGAGTATGGCTAAATCGTGTGCGTTACTAAATAAGCCCGCATGACCGGCAACCCCACCAAGAGAGTAATAGGCGCGTTCATCGTGTACCTCACCTTGTATAACCTTAGTGCGGGCATTGGCAAAGTTAATGCGTCCACCACGAGTATTGCCACTGAGTTCGGTTGCCGCAAACTGCTCACGTTTAAAGCCCTTATTAAGCGGGTTAAATAAGGTATTATTTAGCCCCAGCGGTTTATATACCTGCTGCTCTAAGTAATCATCAAGCGTAAGTCCGCTGATGCGCTCCACCAACACGCCTAAAATCATGTAATCAATATCGGAGTACCGTTGCCCGCCGGTAGTATTAGCACTAAAAGGCACTTGAGTGAGCAACAATTGTTTGGTGCTGCTACTTTGCTGCGAGAAAAACGCATCGCCCTTTGCGGTGTCTTTACGATGAAAATCAAATACCGCAGGATAACCAGCGCTATGGCTGAGTAAGTCTTTCACTCGATGCTGCTCGCGACCCGCACCTTGGTATTCTTCAATATAAGCCTGAACCGGCTGATGGATGTTAAGTAACCCCTCGCTCACTAATTTCATTAATGCCAAATTGGTGGCAAATATTTTAGTATTTGAAGCTAAGTCAAACAGTGTATTGGTTTGCATCGGCTCTGGGCGCAATAACATTAAATCATCTTGTTGATACTGACGCGCATCGCCATAGGCGGTTAATTTTATTAACTCGCCGTTTTTAACCACTGCTAATACCGCCCCAGGAAAGCCATTATTCACGTCTTGCTCAATTAAGGCATCTACCGCACTAAAATCCACTTGTTGCGTTGCAGTGTTTTTTAACGTAGCAAACGCAAAACGTAACGTTAAACTGGCACCCGCTGGCTGTACATTGTCAACTTTAAAGCTATTAATACCATTATGGGTATACTGCGCTAAGTTGTATTGATAGAGCGCATTCGCCTTGAGTGCCTGCTTGAAGGGTAACTTTTGATTATTAATATAAATGTCGGCGCGGGTAGCCTGGTGGTTTTCAATTAATAATTGCCCCCGCCCTTGATACGCTTTAAACGTGCCACGATTATTCACATAAGCACGGCTGCTTGGGTTTGGCTCTGGAAAAGTCGCCACTACTTGCGCATTCGGCAATGGCGTAAGCTGACTTGGTATTAATGCTAACCCGGCGCTTACTGGTTGTTCGGGCGTACTACAAGCCGCTGAAATAGCGCATATTAGGGCTATAAAAAGCCGTTTAACGTAGCCGCACTGGTTAGCGTAATACCTTAGCTTCATTGGCTTTCCTTAAATTATTGATACAGTAAATACGGTTTTCTGCGCAGCTTAAATTGTTGCAACCCCGCCTGCCACGTTTGCTTTATTTGCGCTGCAGAGTGCCCGGCTTCAA
>NZ_JBFJHD010000325.1:0-2399 GCF_041613455.1 Pseudoalteromonas sp.
CAGTATCATCACGTAAGTGAAACCTTGCCTGCCGTTACCAGTGTTAGTGCCGATACCTTTAATGAACACTTAAGTTATTTAAAACAGCATAACTTTAATGTGATTGCGCTCGATGAATTAATTACTGCGTTGCAGCAACAGCAGACTCTACCAGAAAAAACCGTAGCAATTACCTTTGATGATGGTTATAACAATAATTATCAGCAAGCGGCACCCATACTGGAAAAGTTTGGCTACCCCTATACTATTTTTGTTAACCCTAAGCTAATAGACGAAGGTAAGGGCTATGTAATGGGTTGGGAGCAACTGCGGGAACTGGCACAAAAAGGCGCCCTGATTGCCAATCATACTGCGCAACATGACTACCTACATCGTAAACTGGCGGGCGAAACGCAGACGCAGTGGCAAGCACGTATTAAGCAAGACATTCTGCACTCTCAGCAGCGTATCAAAGCAGAAATAGGCCACGATTATAAGTATTTAGCTTATCCATATGGTGAGTTTAATAATGACTTACAGGCACTGGTTACAGAGCTGGGTTTTGTAGGTATTGGCCAGCACTCAGGCGCCGTAGATAAAAATGCTGATTTTAGCCGCTTACCGCGTTTTCCGGCATCGGGCTTTTACAGTAAATTAGATACGCTCACAACTAAGCTAAACTCACGGGCGTTTAATATTAGCAATCTAAAATACCAAGACAGTGTTACCACACAAAACCCGCCTAACTTAACCATAGAATTTGTAATGGGCGATTTTCATAAAACCCAGTTTGCCTGCTACGTATCGGGCGTGGGGCAAGCCAATTTAACCTGGCTCAATAAAAACACCGTTACTGTCACATCACCCAAAGCACTTAATAAAGGCCGTTCTCGCTTTAATTGCACCGCGCCGGCCATTAACGATGCTGGCAATTACTTTTGGTTTTCACAGCCTTGGGTAATTGAATAAGCAAAGCCAGTGTATTGCTAAGCTGAACTCAGCATAGCCAGTAAAAAAGGAGCATTAGCGCTCCTTTTTTGCATTATATGCCCCGCTTAAAGTGAATAATAATCGGCTATTTGTTTAAACTCATCGGTCAGCTGGCTAATATTAACTAACGGCACCTTGCCCTGTTGAAACTCAGGTTTAAAAATAGCACGCACCGCGCCAGTGCCATCCACCAGCGCAATGGACGCACTATGATCAACCGCGTACTCAGGCTGACTACTATCACTAATGGCGTAAATTAACCCCAGCTCTCTTACCATAGGAAACAGCGCTTTATGATCCCCAGACACTGCTAAAAAGTCAGGGTTAAAATAATCAATGTAGGCTTTGCGTTTAGCCGCTGTATCGCGCTGCGGATCAACCGAAACAAACCACACTTGCAATGGGTACTCACTGCGCAAGTTTTTATAAACCGCATTGAGTTTCGCCAGCGTCATTGGGCAGATATCAGGGCAGCTGGTGTAGCCTAAAAACACCAAGTTCCACTGCCCGATAAATTGTTGTTTAGTAACCTCCTCACCGTGTTGATCCTGCAAGCTAAAGTCACTTAAAGGTTTTGCATTTTCATATACTAACGCGTCCACATTTGGCGGATCATTATCCATGCATGCCGATAAAAATAACGTCAAAACAACCACTAAACCAAGCCATAAGCGTTTCATATAAAAAACCATTTATCGATAAATAAGACTACAAAGAGTATCATTAAATGAATAATAGAAAAGCGAAATAAGTCCATTGCGGTATCGGCATTGGCGGCAAACTTTAGCTTTAGCGCTTTATAAATAAACAGCGCATTTAACGCACTCGCGCCCAGCAAATAGATCAGCCCCGACATGCCAATTAAATAAGGCAACACGCACACCAGTGCCAATAACACCGAATAAGCCACAACACAGGTTTTACAAAAGTCGATACCATGGGTTACCGGCAGCATTGGGATTTTTGCCCGCTCGTAATCGCTTTTTCGTGCAATCGCCAATGCCCAAAAGTGTGGCGGAGTCCACGTAAATATAATCATCACTAATAGCCACGGTGCCGCAGCCATTTGCCCGGTTTCAGATACCCAACCAAGTAACGGCGGCATCGCACCGGCTAAGCCCCCAATGACAATATTTTGTGGTGTCGCGCGCTTTAAAAACGAGGTATACACAAAGGCATAACCCACTAACGCAAAGAGCGTTAATACTGCGGTAAGGGGATTAGCCCACAGCATGAGCATAACAAAGCCTGCCACCCCAATGATGGTCGCAAAGCTCAGTGCATGGGTTTTAGTAAGCCGGCCTTTTGCCACTGGGCGATGACGGGTACGCGCCATTTTGCTATCGATTTCACTATCAACCACATGATTAATCACCGCGGCGGCTGCCGATAATAAACCAATGCCGAGTAAACTAATAAACTGCACCGCC
>NZ_JBFJHD010000326.1:0-2356 GCF_041613455.1 Pseudoalteromonas sp.
AAACAATAACCACCATAACCAAACGACGGGTTATTGTAATGATTACCAATACGCGGATCTAATCCGACACCTTCAATAATATGCTTGGCATCTAAACCATGTGCCTCAGCATAACTATCTAACTCATTAAAATAAGCAACGCGCATCGCTAAGTAGGTATTTGAGAATAACTTAACCGCTTCTGCCTCTGTTGAGTCTGTAAACAAGATATCGATATTTTCTTTTATTGCGCCTTGGGCCAGTAAGTCAGCAAATACTTTGGCACGCTCGCTTTGCTCACCAACAATAATACGCGACGGATAAAGGTTGTCATGCAAGGCCTTACCTTCACGCAAAAACTCAGGTGAAAACATGATATTTGCGCAGTTAAGTTCTTGTTTAATATTTTCTGTGTAACCAACAGGCACAGTCGACTTAATGATCATCACCGCATTTGGGTTAACCGCCAAGACATCTTTAATTACCGCTTCAACAGAAGAGGTATTAAAGTAATTGGTTTCAACATCATAATCAGTTGGCGTAGCAATAACGACAAAATCAGCATCACTATAGGCCAAATTTTTATCCAGTGTCGCTTTAAAGTTAATAGCTTTATTTGCTAAAAAATCTTCAATCTCAACGTCAACTATCGGCGACTTTTTTTGATTTAATAAATCAACCTTCGCTTTAACGATATCAACAGCGATCACTTCATTGTGCTGCGCTAATAACATTGCGTTAGAAAGCCCAACGTAACCAGTTCCTGCTATTGCTATTTTCATATTATTCCTTTCATTTTGAATGTTAAAACGTCAAAGTACGTATAGGAGTTATATTTCTATAAAATAAAAACATAACTCTCTACCGACAGTTAGCCAGTTAAATTATTTATACTGCTCTGCTATCCAGTTTTGGTATGAGCCATCCATGACGCTTTGCCACCATGCTTCATTGTTCAAGTACCAAGTCACAGTTTTAGCAATGCCACTATCAAAAGACTCTTTAGGTTGATAGCCTAGCTCATTGTTAGTTTTAGTCGCGTCAATGGCATAACGACGGTCATGGCCAGGTCGGTCTTTAACATAAGTAATAAGTGATTCAGTGTTTTGCGCCATCGCTGCTTTAGCCGCCGGAAAACGAGTCGCTAAATCTTTATTTTTAAAAAACTCTTGTTCGACCAGTTTTGATATGGTTTTAACTATATCTATATTAGCCCATTCATTATCGCCGCCAATATTATAGTTCTCACCTATTCGACCGTTTTGTAATACTAAATCAATGCCGTATGCATGGTCTTCTACATATAACCAATCACGTATTTGTTGACCATCGCCATATATTGGTAAGGCTTTATCATGCAAAATATTAGTGATAACCAGTGGTATTAATTTCTCAGGAAAATGAAATGGCCCATAGTTATTTGAACAATTACTGGTGGTAACATTTAAACCATAAGTATGATGATAAGCTCGCACTAAATGATCACTAGCCGCTTTACTGGCCGAATAAGGTGAATTAGGTGCGTAAGCTGTATCTTCGGTAAAAGCTGGGTCGGTAGGTGAAAGTGTGCCATAAACTTCATCAGTAGACACATGATGAAAACGATGTCCTTCAAGAATGCTTTCGCCGTCTAACCACACTTTTTTAGCGGCTTTAAGTAAGCTATAAGTACCCATAATATTAGTTTCAATAAACGCATCTGGACCAGTAATTGAACGGTCTACGTGAGACTCGGCGGCAAAATGTACTAAAGTATCAATATCATGTTCAAGCAATAATGTTTCAATTAACGATTGATCGCAAATATTGCCATGTACAAACGTAAAGTTAGCTTGAGCTTTTACGCTATCTAAATTAGCAATATTGCCCGCGTAGGTTAATGCATCAAGCACCACAATTTTATCGGCTGGGTATTTAGCCATCCAATAATGGACAAAGTTAGCACCGATAAAACCTGCACCACCTGTAACTAATAATCTTTTCATAATAATCTCTAATTAATAAACGCTAATTGTGCTTCACGCTCTACTTTTAGCGCTGTCATCATAGCTTTTAACTGTCCTTGCCAGTGTGTTAACGATATTTCCGGTAAAGCGTTTGCCAAACTCGCTTTATCCATCACACTATAATGTGGGCGTTTAGCAGGCGTTGGATATTGCGCAGTGGTGATCGGCTTAATAGCTATTTTTTTATCTAACAAGCCCAGCTCTAAGCCAAAATTTTGAATAGCGACAGCAAAATCAAACCAACTTGCCACACCTGTATCAGTGTAGTGATAAATACCATTAATACTTGCCATTAAACTTACCACACAAGCTTCAGCCAAGCCTTTAGCATAAGTAGGCGAACCTATTTGGTCACTTATTACACCAAGCTC
>NZ_JBFJHD010000327.1:0-2324 GCF_041613455.1 Pseudoalteromonas sp.
CCACAAAAGCATAATGCATACGCACTGCAATGGTTTTTAATTGCGCTGGCATGCATTGTAGTGGCTGTTTTTGCCAGTAAAAAAAGGACACAAGATGAAAGTTAATCCGTTGTTATTGTTTATTGGCTGTTGTGCCATACCACTTATTTTGGCGTACAGCGCCCTTAAATTTGCGTGGCTGCCCAGTGCCGTTACCAATAACGGTGAGTTTTTACAGCAAGAAATTAAATTAACCGACTGGCCGCAACAAAATCCTAAGCAATGGACCATTGCCCTTAATTACAGTAATGAATGCGACAGTGCCTGCGCCGAACAACTGGCCGCGCTAGATAATCTCTATATTGCCTTGGGTAAAAATCAACACAAAGTTGATATGGCGGTCATTGGTTTACCAAAACACGCTAACAGCGCGTGGAAAACCATTGCGCCACAAGCCAATTTACAGCCAGCGAGTTTGTATTTAATTGATCATATGGGGCTGGTGGTGCTTGAGTACCCATTTAACTCAGAGCCGCAGCAAAATAGGTTAGTACAAAAGGGCTTACTGAAAGATTTAAAAAAATTACTTAATTATTCTCGTTCCAGCTAAGTAAGGAAACGCCATGTATAAAAATTATAAAAACTGGGTACTAGCAACCGGCTTATTGGCATTAATTGTGGTGGCGTTGGGCGCCTACACCCGCTTAAGTGATGCTGGGTTGGGCTGCCCCGATTGGCCAGGATGTTATGGCTTTTTAACTGTCCCTAAGCATGAGGCCGAGATTGCACTGGCCGCACAGAGTTATCCCGATATGGTGTTTGAAACAGCAAAAGCATGGAAAGAAATGATCCACCGTTATTTTGCCGGCACGCTGGGGTTATTAATTTTAGCGTTATTTGTATTTGCGTTTTTAAAACGCCAATACCCTACAACCCCAGTAAAGCTAACGTTATTACTATTGGTGTTAGTGATTTTTCAGGCGGCACTGGGAATGTGGACGGTGACGATGAACTTGCAACCGCTAATTGTAATGGGGCACTTATTGGGTGGTTTTAGTATTTTAGCGCTGCTCAGCTTATTGTATTTACGCTTAACGAGTAAACCCATTATGGGCGGCGATAGCGGTGCCAGAGGCTATTTTAACTTGAGCTTAGTTGCACTGAGTGTGTTGATCATACAAATAGCCTTAGGGGGCTGGTTGGCGGCTAATTATGCTGCTCCCCATTGTAATGGCTTACCTTTGTGTAGCTATGCACAGCCTTTTTCGCTTAGTAGTGTGTTTCAATTACCGTTAGAGCACAGTAATTACGAGTTTGGTGTGCTGTCGCAGCAAGCGCGTATGTCTATTCACTTACTGCACCGGATTTGGGCATTAGTGACCTGCATCGTGCTAGCACTGGTGATGTGGCGTATTTATAGTCGCGCTTACTCGCAAAAAATAAAAAGTAGCACTATTAGTGTGTTAGTTGCCTTATTTTGTCAAATTAGTTTGGGACTTGCCGTGGTACATTGGCACTTTCCTTTGGGTGTGGCACTGGCACATAACCTAATGGCTGCCATACTGTTATTGACCATGGTTAGGTTGTGTTACTACTTAAAAGTACGGACTTAGAAGGAAGTTGTTTATGGCACTTACAATTAATAAAAAAGCGATAATAGGCAGTGGCTCTCAAGTGTGGGTTACACGCAGTTATAATTTACTGCAAGACTACTTAGCTATTAGTAAATTTAAAGTGGTGGCTATGCTGGTACTGACCGCATGGGTTGGATTAGCACTTGCTCCCGACGTTGGTCGAGGTGTGGCGGTGCAGTTTATTAGTTTACTCGGCATTGGTTTATTATCGGCAGCCGCCGCGGTGATTAATCATGTGGTTGATAGTGAAATCGATAGCAAAATGGCGCGTACCCGTCATCGCCCCGTGGCAAAAGGCCGGCTTACTAAAACCCATGCACTGAGCTTTGCGGCCATTATTGGGGTGGCAGGCTTTATTATGCTCATGCTGTGGGCTAATCCCCTTACCGCAGTATTAACGCTCTTTGCGTTAGTGGGTTATGCCTTTGTGTACACCTCGTTTTTAAAGCGCGCAACACCACAAAACATTGTTATTGGGGGCTTAGCCGGTGCGATGCCGCCGTTACTTGGTTGGGTATCTGAAACTGGGCAAATGGCTGCGGCACCGTGGCTGTTAGTGATGATTATATTTACGTGGACTCCGCCACACTTCTGGGCATTGGCGATTGCACGAAAAAGCGATTACGAGCGGGCAAAAATCCCAATGCTGCCGGTAACCCATGGTATCGACTTTTGTAAAACCTGTGTTGTGGCTTACTCGATATTGTTAGC
>NZ_JBFJHD010000328.1:0-2290 GCF_041613455.1 Pseudoalteromonas sp.
ACTGTGTGAAAAGGGCTTAGCGCCGAAATTAATCACCTCACCCGAATACGCCGCCGTGGCTAATTATGCTTATCATTTAAATGCTGGTAAATTTGCCGAGTTTTTAAAAGCGCATTGTATAAACACGCTGGGTGTTGATTATATTCAAGATCATGTTTGTCAGATCAACAGCATAGACTCTGGCGATATTGCCAGTTTAAGCACCAAAGAGCATGGTGATATTGCGGGCGACTTGTTTGTTGATTGTACCGGCTTTTCCGCCTTGTTAATTGGTCAACATTACCAAGTGCCGTTTATCAGTAAAAAAGATATTTTATTTATTGATACCGCACTCGCGGTGCAAGTGCCTTATGAAGAAGGTGCTGATGCCATTGCCTCACACACTATTTCGACCGCCCAAGAGGCGGGATGGATATGGGATATAGGGTTACCGTCGCGTCGCGGTGTTGGTCATGTATATTCTAGCCGGCATACCACGCAAGCAGAGGCAGAAAAAGCGCTACGCTGTTATTTAAAGGACTCTATTGGTGATAAAAGCGAAAGTATCGCCTTGCGAAAAATTGATATCAACCCAGGTATTCGAGAAAAGTTCTGGGTTAATAATTGTGTGGCGGTAGGTATTTCGGCTGGTTTTTTAGAGCCGCTTGAAGCGTCTGCGCTGGTGATGATTGAGTTGGCCGTTGCCACTATTGCTGAACAAATGCCAGCAAATCGCGAATGCATGGATATAGTGGCACAAAGCTTTAATGAGCGTTTTAACTATAACTGGGATCGCATCATTGATTTCCTTAAATTACATTATATTGCTAGTAAGCGCGAAGACTCGGCATTTTGGCGTGATAACCGTGATCCCGCCACGATTCCTGACAGCTTAAAGTCATTAATGACCTTATGGCAGCATCGCTCGCCGTCAGAATATGACTTTCACTATAAACGTGAGGTGTTCTCAGCGGCAAGTTATCAATATGTGCTTTATGGTATGGACTTTAACTTTACGCCCAACGAACGCCCTGCTAGTGAAGCGGAAGAAAAAATGGCGCAGCGGATGTTTGCTGAAAATAAGCAGGTAACTGAGAAGTACGTCAGTGCTTTACCAAGTAATCGAGAGTTGATAAACAAAATTTATCAATTTGGCTTTAGTAAAATTTAATCACGGCAGGTTAGTTATGCATCAATTAGAAACCGTAAATAGTGCGCACCACAGCAACACAAAAGTATCGCAAGCAGGCACGTTAGCACAACATAGACAAGTACACATGAGCCATATTGTCGTGCAGGAGTTTGCTGAGGTTGCCCAGTATTACCCGATCTTTTTTGCGAAAGACAGCGATACCGGTCAATTTCAACCTGTGGCCTTATTTGGCTTAGCGGTGGATGAAAATATTTACCATGACAGTGGTTTGTGGCAAAAGTGCTATTTACCGCTAAAACTGCAAAGCACCCCTTTTTATTTAAGCCAAGACCTTGACACTCAGCGGCCGATTTTAGCAATTGATAGCAATGACGCGCGCGTAAATGAGCAACAAGGTGAGGCGTTATTTAACAACGGCAAGGCTAGCCCCTATTTACAACAACAAAGCGTTATATTGTCTGAGCTTACTCAAGGATTTGTACTTAACAGTGCCTTTATCAACGAGTTGCTAGCGTATAATTTGCTTGAGTCGGTATCGTTAGATATTAAATATAATAATGGTCAAGCACAGCAATTGACCGGTCTGTATACCATAAATAAAGAGATGTTAGAGAAGGTGCCGAGTGAGGTGCAAACGCAATTTCAGCAACAAGGTTATACCGCTTTACTCAGTGCGGCTATGGCGTCAGTAAGCCATGTTAGTACCTTAATAGATATTAAAAATCGCTTATTGGCCAGTAAGAGCAAAGCACAGTAAAGAGTAAATAACTTAAACTTAGTCATGTTATCTGCTGCGATATTAACGCTAATGATTCAAGTTATATCGCCGATGTTGCTGGTAAGCCCGCCTGAGACGCGAACCGCGGTCTTCATTTAAAAGCGTAGCATCGCTGTTATCGAGGCTAAATGCGTTGTCAATGGCGCGATAGGCTTGCCTAAGACGTATTAGTTCAGGCGACAGCTAACAACTCGCTAAAGACCTGTAGGATAAGGCAAAAAAGCCACGTGATGACGTGGCTTTAATATTTTGAACATAGCTAGCGCATTAAATATCGAATTTAATACCTTGTGCTAATGGCAATTCAGTCGAGTAGTTGATGGTATTGGTTTGACGGCGCATATACGCCTTCCAAGCATCTGAGCCAGACTCACGTCCGC
>NZ_JBFJHD010000329.1:0-2284 GCF_041613455.1 Pseudoalteromonas sp.
AGGGTTAAATGCAGGCATGTGGACAGTCGGGGTGGCACTCAGTGGTAATGCGGTTGGTTTAACCGAGCAAGAGTGGGCAGCCTGCTCAACCGATGAGCAAGCCACCTTGACCCGTCAAGCGTATCAGCAATTACATCAAGCAGGCGCACATTACGTGATTGACTCTTTAGCTGATATTGAGCCTATTTTGCTGCAAATTGAAGCAAAACTCGCTCGAGGAGAACGCCCTTAATGAACTATCAACCTTTTTGGTTTGATAGTGCGCTAAAAGCGGAGGCAGCAACCGCGCTTCCTTCGCGGCTGCCTGATAATCACCATAGCGATATTTGTATTATCGGTGGTGGTTTTACCGGACTTTGGAGCGCCATTCAAATCAAACAACAACAACCGAGCAAAACAGTCACTATTATTGAACAAGGGCTATGCGGCCAAGGCGCATCGGGACGTAATGGCGGTGCCATGTTGACATGGTCGACTAAACTCCCCAGTTTAATAAACTTAGTGGGCATAGAAAACGCGCTATTTTTAGTGCAGCAATCAGAGCAAGCGGTGCACAGTATTAAACATTTTGCACAGCAACATGCGATTGACTGTGATTGCCGTGTTGATGGCTGTTTTTATACGGCCTCTAATCCCAGTCAAGTTGGCGTATTGAGCCAGACGTTGCAGTGTTTAGATAAATTTAATGTGAACGCTTGGCAGCAGTGTGATGCACAGGCATTGCGCAAAACCGGTTCAAAACAAAACCTCAGTGCACACTTTTCTGCCCACGGCGGCAGTATTCAACCGGCTAAGCTAGTTAGAGGCTTAAAGCGTGTTGCACAGCAACTAGGAGTGCATATAATTGAACAGTGTGCGTACCAACAGCATTTTGGCGAGCAGCCGCTTACAGTACACACTAACCAAGGCAACTTAGTGTGTAATACGCTTATTTTTGCGGTGAACGCGTGGCTGCCGAGTTTACGCAAAGAATTTTCTCGCGCTGTGGTGCTGGTTTCTAGCGATATGCTGATCACCCAGCCTATTCCCACCATTTTAGCGCAGCTGAAGTTAAACCATGGCAGTGCCATTATTGATTCTCGTGTCTTTGTTAATTACTACCGCACCACCAGCGATGGGCGCTTAATGTTAGGTAAAGGCGGTAACTTTTTTAGTTTTAACAATAAGGTACACCCTAGATTTGATATGCCGAGCCAATACGGGGATATTTTACAGGCCTCGCTCAACTATTTTTTTAACGGGCATGATTTACCCATAGAACGTACCTGGACTGGGCCTTCTGATCGCAGCGTCACCGGCTTTCCTTTTTTTGGCCACCTCAACAACCAAAAAAATGTATTATATGCAGGTGGCTACTCTGGCAATGGCATTGTGCAATCTTATTTAGGGGCAAAAATTCTCTGTGCCTTGGCACTCAATAATGCACCACAGTGGCAAAACTGTGGGCTGGTAAACCAATCGCTGCCACAGTTTCCCCCTGAGCCAATCCGCAGCGCAGGTGCTTATCTAGTGCGAAATGCAATTAGGCGCAAAGAGTCTGCCGAAGATCGCAATAGCAGCGCGCACCCTATTGATAAATTTTTAGCCCAATTCAGTGGTGCTGCGGCTAAAGTGGACAGCCAAGCAACGCCCTAATATCCTTGGCTTAAAATAATCAGTATACTGGGTCTAGCGATTAAATTTGGTGGTAACAAATCACATTATGCTTTTATATCAAGAGATCCGTCATTACATTCTCAGCCTGCTACAAACCGATGCGCTTGCAGCAGGCCATAAGCTACCTTCTGAGCGAGTACTGCAACAGCAATTTAACTCCACCCGCATTACTGTACGCGAAGCTTTGAGCAGGCTGGAAGCCGAAGGCCTGATATTTAGCCAAAAGCGCAAAGGCTGGTTTGTCACGCCGAAAAAGTTACAGTGGCACCCTGCAAGCAAAGTTAATTTTTATAAACTTGCACAACAGCAAGGGTTTGTCGCGCACACTCAGCTAATTAGCACCCAAACAATAGCAAACACCCATATAAAAGCGATGACAAGCGCCAGCACTTTATACCACCTGCAACGAGTGCGCAGTTTGAATGGTCGCGCCGTAATGTTTGAACACATCTATTGTGATGCAAAGCGCTTTGCGAATCTTGAATTACATCCGTTAGATAGCTCGATAACCGAGATTATGGCCACGCAGTACGCCACTAATGTCGTTAACGAAAAAAGTATTATTAGTGTGACGGTATTACCTGATGAGGTGAGCAACTTACTGGAAAAAAACAGCGGTACCCCATGC
>NZ_JBFJHD010000330.1:0-2252 GCF_041613455.1 Pseudoalteromonas sp.
ATGTGACCTATCAGGCATGGCGTAGCGTGGGCAAGTACCCTTGGCTTAAAATCATCCGCTTACCGGTGATACGTTTTTTTGCTAATAGTGCGTATCGTGTGTTTGCTAACAACCGCCATCATATTAGTCGATTTTTAATGCCTAACTCAGTATGCAGTAGTGGCCAATGCCCAAACCAAGCGAAAGGTGAAAAATGAAAACGATCATTTTATTTGGCGCCAGTAGCACGATTGCACAGGCTTACATTACTCACTTGAACTCACAAACAACGCCATTTAATATTGTTTGCGTGAGCTCATCTGAGCTAACTACCAACAGTGAGCATGTGCGCTATGTGCACAGCGATTATTCAGCGCAAAGCCTTAATAGCCTCACTGAGATGCTTAAGTTACAGGCCCTTGAGCTCACCCAAGTGGTCATATTTAATGGCCAATTGCACAGCCAATATCATTTTCCTGAGAAAAAGCTCGAAGAGTTTAATAGCGACTATTTTATGCATTTAATGCACGCTAATACGCTTGTGCCGTTATTATGCTTGCAAAGTGTGTTGCCGCTACTGAATCACCACACTCAGTGCACCATTACCGCACTGAGTGCGCGGGTTGGCAGCATTAACGACAATAAATTAGGCGGCTGGTATAGTTACCGTGCGTCTAAAGCCGCACTCAATATGCTATTTAAAACAGCGGCCATTGAGCTGGCTCGCCGCGCTAAAAATACTAAGCTGATTTTATTTCACCCAGGCACCACCAACACGCCGCTGTCTAAACCGTTTCAAAAAAATGTACCGGCAGGCAAGTTATTTACCCCTGAGTTTGTGGCGCAGCAATTGTTTACACTCACCCATCACAACCCTCATTTAGCGCTCAATGGTGAGCCTGCCTACCTAGATTGGCAAGGCAAAGCCATAGCATGGTAAGGATGTATAATGCATTTTACGCAACAGCACATCGCGGCACTGGAAAAACACAGCCGGGCTCACTTTATTAATTCACTTTCAGGTTTTAAAAGCGCCAACTTAATTGGCACTCAAGACACGGCGGGAAATACTAATTTATCGATTGTCAGCTCGGTGGTGCATTTAGGGGCGCACCCACCATTGATTGGCATGATCATGCGCCCGCACAGTGTGCCGCGCCATACTTTTGAAAATATCTTAGCAACCGGTGTTTACACCATTAACCATGTTAATAGTAAAATTTATAAACAGGCTCACCAAACCTCAGCGCGCTACGACCAAGACGAATCTGAGTTTACGGCAACCGGCCTTACGCCTGAGTATTTAAATGAGTTTAACGCTCCCTTTGTACAGCAAAGCCGATTAAAGTATGCGGTAAAATACCTCGAGCATCAGCACTTAGCCGTTAACGGTACTGAACTGGTGATAGGTGAAATTACCGACGTTTACTTTGATGAAATTGCGCTGCAAAGCGATGGCTTTTTAGACTTAACAGCCGTAGACACCGTTGCGGTAAGTGGGCTCGACAGCTACCACGGTGTTAACAAATTACAGCGTCTGCCTTATGCAAAAAAATAACTTTTCTATAATTTGCCAACTATCGTTTTAGATGAGTATTTTGTCGCAGCAATTGATAACGCCACTTTCACCCCAATAATGTAGATATACTGGCATCATTGCCGTGGTTAATAGGATTAAAATGACAACACTAAAAATTGATATTGTCTCAGATGTAATGTGCCCATGGTGCATAATTGGCTATAAAAACCTTGAGCAAGCACTGCAGCAATTACACGGTGAGATAGACGCACAGATCAGCTGGAAACCGTTTGAGCTAAATCCAGATATGCCCCTTGAAGGGCAAGATTTAAATGAACACTTAATGCAAAAATACGGCCTAAGCGAAGCACAAGGCGATGAAAATCGTAACAATCTGCTTGCCGCAGGGCAACGTGCCGGGTTTACCTTTAATTTTGCTGGCAAACGCATCATGATCAACAGCTTTGATCTACATCGTTTATTAATGTGGGCTGCTGAGCAAGGGAAGCAAACCGAACTAAAATTGGCGTTTTTTAAAGCGCACTTTAGCGATTTAATCTATTTAAACCAAGAACAGGCGTTACTCAACGTGGTGGCAGACGTGGGTCTTGATAAAGACACTGCACGCAACATATTACACTCAGACAAATACGTACAAGCGGTACGCGAAGAGCAACACAATATTAAACAAATGGGTATTAGTTCAGTGCCAACATTTATTATAAACGATAAGTATGCCCTCACCGGCGGGCAA
>NZ_JBFJHD010000331.1:0-2228 GCF_041613455.1 Pseudoalteromonas sp.
TCTTTTGACCATAAATAATTCTCTGGTCAAACCTCTTGAGTGTTTATTTAATCTTTTATCGCTTATTTTAACCGCGATTTCAAGTATGTTTAAAGCAAGATAGCAAATAATTCAACCTTTTTCGTGATCTTGCTCGATATTTATTGTAATTGTTAACGCATGGCGATCAAACCATGTACATCGCACCATTTACATGCAAAGTCTCGCCAGATACGTACGCAGCCGCATCAGATGCTAGGTAACATACCGCAGCGGCAATCTCATTCGGTTGCCCTAAACGCCCTGCAGGCACATTAGCAAGCGTCGCTGCTTTTTGCTCATCGGTTAACTCATCGGTCATGTCGGTTTGAATAAACCCAGGTGCAACCACATTGACTGTGATCCCGCGCGAAGCAACTTCTCGTGCTAGTGACTTAGAAAAGCCAATCACGCCTGCTTTAGCCGCTGCATAGTTAGCTTGACCGGCATTACCCATAGTGCCCACAACTGAGCCGATGTTAATGATACGTCCGTTCTTTTTCTTCATCATAGGGCGTAATACCGCTTTAGATAAACGGAAAATAGAGCTTAAGTTGGTGTCGATAATGTCATCCCACTCAGCGTCTTTCATGCGCATTAATAGATTATCACGAGTAATACCGGCATTGTTTACTAATACATCAACATCGCCAAAATCGGCTTTAATGGCCGCTAATGTCGCCTCAATCGAGGCCGGATCGGTAACATTTAGCGCATAACCTTTACCGTTATCACCTAAGTAGTCACTAATTTTAGCAGCGCCTGACTCACTGGTTGCGGTACCTGCTACTTTTGCGCCTTGCGCGACTAACGTCGTTGCAATGGCTTTACCAATACCACGGCTTGCGCCCGTGATCAGGACAACTTTGCCCTCTAATGAAAATAAATTCGTCATATTATTTACTCTTATTTTGCTGCATCAATTGCGGCACTGTCGTTAACTGAGCCACATACCATTGCTTTATCAATTCGTTTTGCCAAGCCGGTTAACACTTTACCAGGACCAAATTCATAGCTTTGAGTGATCCCCTGCGCCACTAATGCTTGTACTGTTTCGGTCCAACGTACTGGGCTATATAACTGACGTACCAGTGCGGCTTTAATGGCCTCAGCACTGTGTTCTGCAATCACGTCGACATTATTGATCACAGCGCACTTAGGTGTATTAAACGTTAAAGTTGCTAAGTCGGCGGCTAGTTTGTCAGCGGCCGGTTTCATCAATTCACAATGCGACGGTACGCTTACTGCAAGTGGCAGTGCGCGTTTTGCACCAGCGTCTTTACACGCTTGAGATGCACGCTCTACCGCCGCTTTATGCCCAGCAATAACCACTTGGCCTGGCGAGTTGTAGTTCACCGGAGACACCACTTCATCTTGCGCAACTTGCTCACAAGCAGCCTTGATTTCATCATCACCTAAACCAATAATCGCCGCCATTGAGCCAACGCCTGCCGGCACGGCTTGTTGCATGTATAAACCGCGATTTTCTACCAGTTTTACTGCATCGGTTAAGCTGATTACATCGCTACACACTAATGCCGAGTATTCACCTAAACTGTGGCCCGCCATCACCACCTCAGCATCGGGGTTTGCAGCTAACCAATGACGATAAATAGCCACGCTTGCTGTTAATAATGCTGGTTGAGTACGATGAGTTTGATTGAGTTTTTCTTCAGGGCCATTTAGGACTAATTCTGCTAAGTCGTAACCAAGTGCTGTAGACGCTTCTGCAAATGTTGCTTTAACAATCGCTGAGTTTTCAAGCAACTCAGCTAGCATGCCAACACTTTGTGAGCCCTGACCTGGAAAGAGAAGTGCAATTTTTTGTGCCATATTTTGCTCTTTTAATTAAACAAATAAATGAAATATCAACACACGGCACTTTAATTATTGCTCAGTCACCGTGTCTTTAGAATGTGTGTGTTCGAAAATAGCCGCTATTTTATCGGGAAGCTGACGTTCAACTTCTTTTACGGCTTCATCGATTGCTGCTTGAAATGCTTTAGCTGAGGCATTTCCATGGCTTTTAACCACAATACCGCGCAATCCTACCAGACTTGCACCGTTATACTGGTCGGGGTTCACCCTTTTATAGAGTTTTTTTATCACTGGAGCCAGAATAAATGCCAAACATTTATATAGCAGGTGCTTTTCAAGCGCGGCGGTAAACTTATTCATGATAAGTTTCGCAATGCCTTCACATGTTTTCA
>NZ_JBFJHD010000332.1:0-2166 GCF_041613455.1 Pseudoalteromonas sp.
ATGACAGCGCTGCTTTACACTTTATATAGCATGCCGGGCGATTTAGTTATTTTTTTCCCGATGGCTGCACTGATTGGCGGTTTAACGGGGTTAGGCGCGTTGGCGTCAAATAGTGAGCTGGTAGTAATGCAAGCGGCGGGTATGTCGCGTTTGCAAATTATTGCATCGGTAATGAAAACCGCAATATTTATGGCGCTGTGTATGATGGCCCTAGGCGAGTGGGGCGCTCCTGAGGCGCAGCTGCATGCCAAAGAAATGCGTAATCAGGCGATCCACGGCGGTGATGTGTTCAACGCGCAAAAAGGGGTATGGGCAAAAGACGGCAATAACTTTATCAATATTGAAGATGTTGATCAGAGTGGCAAGTTAAATGGCGTACACATGTATCATTTTGATCCTTCGTTAGAACTGACACAAATAACCAAAGCAAAAAATGCGGTGAGTCGTGACGGTGGCTGGTTACTGCGTGGAGTAAACAAAGTTAACATTAGCGAACAGCAGATCACTACAGAGCAATTATCTGAAGAGTTTTATGCTTCACAACTCACCGCTGAAAAGCTTGGCGTGGTTTCGGTAAAGCCTGAAGCACTGTCGTTTACGGGGCTGTGGTCGTATTTAGGTTACTTGCAGCAAAATGAGCAAGACACCAGCACTTATGAGCTTGCACTGTGGCGAAAGTTAATGCAGCCTATTTCTATTGCAGTGATGCTGCTAGTGGCCTTGTCGTTTATATTTGGCCCATTACGCACCGTTACTATGGGCGCGCGGATTATCATGGGGGTGGTGACCGGTATTGTATTTCATCTGACTAATGAAATATTTGGTCCAGTAGTGATGGTGTACCAAATACCCGCGGTGGTGGGAGCGGTACTGCCGAGTATTATTTTTACCTGCTTCGCAGCCTATCTAATGAATAAAAAAACTTAATCGCTTAGCTTACAAAAAAACGCGGCTACTTTTAAAGTAGCCGCGTTTTTTTGTGTGTTAATTATGTTGAGACGAGCGTTTTTAATCAAGCTCGCGATAAATACGTTTGTTTTCTTCTTTACTTAGCGCCACCATTTCGGTGTTGGCAATGTAATCTTGCAGCGCCTTTTTATTTTTAAAATCAACCAATACCAATAAATTACCGATACCTAATAAGGCACTGATACAACGTATAATCGCTTGCGGCCAGCTGATAAGTTGCCCCTCTAAAGTTTGTACTTTTAAGCGCCAGGCACGCATGCCAATAGTCTGCCCGCTTTTAGTCCAAAAGTAGCCAAAAAATAATACGTTAACCGCGATTAATAATGCGCTTCTTATGCCATACAACAACGGCGACTCTTGAATTAAAGCGGCAGGATCTTCAGTAGGCGCAATCACGCCCATGACGATAAAAATTTGAATAATGGCAAAGTAGAGTATCGCTGTCAGCATAGATAACGAAATCACCACTAAGTAATCGTAAATTAAAGACGCAAAGCGCCGTAAAAAACCAGCCCGTGGAAATTCACCCGACATAAATACACTCTCTCAATTAATATGCGCGTTAGTTTAGCAAAAAGACGGCTAAATACTACCACTGCAATCAGGCATTAGCGCCTTGCGTAGCGTTAAATGTTAATGGTTGCTTAATTGTTAAGCGGTTGATCAGGGTTATCTCATAAAACGCTTGCCGCTAGGGGGATTGTTTGTATAATGCTTAGCATAGAGACGAAGGCAGATTAATAAACCTTAGCTCTCAAGTGGTTTTTCTTTATCTTCTCTTAGTTAGAAGGTTAAAGAAAAATGATGCCAGCGTGATGAAATTGGTATACATGGGGGATTCAAAATCCCCTGCCGCAAGGCGTGCCGGTTCGAGTCCGGCCGCTGGTACCACTTTTTATAACCCCGACCAAATTGGTTGGGGTTTTTTTATGCCTTTAGAAAAGTGACGTGAGTGCGTATCGCTGGGCTCGAGTGGCACGGGTGCGTGCCACTGTTATCAGTGCTAGTCCAGCACTCGGCAGCACTTTTTATGACCCCGACCAAATTGGTTGGGGTTTTTTATGCCTTTTGAAAAATGATAGTGAGTGCGTATCGCCGGACTCGAGCGGCACGGGTGCGTGCCACTGTTATCAGTGACCGTGGATGCATTTCCACTTATTCGAGTAATTCGTATGGTGAAAAAAGGCCTCGTTTTAA
>NZ_JBFJHD010000333.1:0-2116 GCF_041613455.1 Pseudoalteromonas sp.
ATTCAATACCGTGAGCACATGGTAGAAGGCCTTGAAAATACCCTCACTGCCTTTAACGATATGATCGCCGGTAACAACTTCGGTAAAACCGTGGTTAAAGTTAATAGCCCACTTTAAATATAACGCGTTGCGAGCCTCGCTTGCAGCGCCACAAGGATTACTATGATCAAACTACATCACTTAAATAAATCACGCTCAAAACGCATAATTTGGTTGCTAGAAGAGCTCAATGTTGACTACGAAATTGTGGCTTATCAACGCAACAAAGACACATTTTTAGCCCCCGACGAACTAAAGCAAGTGCACCCATTGGGTAAATCACCGGTGATTGAAGACGACGGCCTGATTGTAGCAGAGTCGGGCGCGATCACCGATTACCTTATCACTAAATACGGCAACGGCAAGTTTGCACCACCAGTGGGTACCGCTGAGTATGTAGACTACCAACAATGGCTGCACTTTGCTGAAAGCTCGGCCATTTTACCGCTGCTGCTAAAAATGTTTGTACAAAAAGATGGCGCTAAAACGCAATTTTTAGCAGGCTATGCCGATGCCGAAAGCGCAAAAGTAATTAGTTATTTTAATGACCGCTTAGCAGGAAAACGCTATTTAGTGGGCGACACGCTAACCGGCGCCGATTTTATGATGTCGTTTATTGTGGAAATTGTGAAAAACTCTGGTCAACTTGCCCACTTTAGCAATCTCGTTAACTACGATGAGCAATTACAAAGCCACGAGAAGTTTCATACTGCTAATGAGTTAGAAGCCAAGTACGATTAACTGCTGGCGCGCTAACAAACACAGATAAACCAGGGGCGCAGGCCCCTTTTTTAGTTTACTGGCTGCATGTTTTGCTTAAATCCCCGCAAGCTCGCGCTCAGTAATGCATTCGTTAGACGCCATTTCAAATTCACGACACGTCAGCGGACGGTTTTCGTAAATGGTACACATTAGAGTATTTCTATCGAGTGCTTGGCACCAGCCGTCGTCGCCACGTTTCATGACCTCGCTGCCCCATTTATCGTAATCAATAAACTGAAAAGGCACACCGGTATCGGTCACAATACGTACTTCTAATTGGCAGCAACAGGCTTGGCAATTAGCGCAAGTGATTGCTTCGAGTGATGTTTCAATAGTGGTCGTTGGAATAACAGTGTGCGGCATAGTGGCTTACTTTTTAGAATAAGCCACTAGGATACAGCAACTAATAGCAATTGCATTAAATTATCGCGCCAGCAATTGCGCTTTAATATCGCTATAACGCATCGCTTCACATAGCGCAAAGCCACTGAGTTGGCGTACTTTGTTACGCGCAAATAACGGCACGCTCATGCCGGCTAAAAAGCGACATTGAGTTTCAATCCCCACGTTATGCACGCCCTTAGTGGCCATATGCGCTATAAACTCATCCACCTTTTGATAAATAACTGCCGCGTCTATTTGGGTAGGCGCTATTGAATATTCCAGCTTAACGCTGTGACCGCGACACACCGAGCAATGACCGCATTGCGCGGGTGCATGGTGATCGTCAAAATAACGCGCTAAGTTGTAACTTAAGCAACTTTGCAGTTCAAAAAAACGTACTAACGCGGCAATACGTTTAATTTCGGCCTGCTCTTTATCACTAAAGTAATCATGCAGTTGCTGGGCAAGTTGCGGGTTATCTAGCACGTCATTGTGCACTTTATATACTTGGGTAATGCGTTTAGTTTCAAGTGCAATAAGCTGTTTTTCGGCTAAGTAGTCAAGCGCCGCCACCACGCGTTTTCGCTCTACCTGCGCCGCTTGCGTGAGGCTGTCAAAATTAAGCGTACCCCAGATTTTTTTAAACGCGGTATGGTTAAATATTTGCGTTAAAAACGCTTGGCGCTGCGCGTCAAACTGACTCAGTAACTCGGCTTTATCGACCAAAAACTTATATTTAAAATCGGCGTAGTAAGCATACTGCGGCGTAATTGCCCCTTGTATTTCTAACTGCACTAACAAGGTTTTAAGCGCTAACTGGCGAATATTACTGTCGCTGGAAAGGCTATATTCTTGCATTTCCCATTGTTGCTGCAGCTGATGTTGACGAATATCGTTAATTACATACTCAATACCGCTCAGCTCAGGCGTG
>NZ_JBFJHD010000334.1:0-2101 GCF_041613455.1 Pseudoalteromonas sp.
AAGTAAGTTGCCCCTAAAATGGGCTCTTCGGTCGTCTGTGCTTTTTCGCCATTAAGCCAAATTTCGGCGTAAGCTTTGGTTTTTGGCAACAAGTGCTCTGAAATTTTTGCCGCCCACTCGTAAGCTTGTTGGTGTAATTCAGACTCAACAGGATTGGTCGTACACAACACATTGCGGTTAACATCGCCTGCGGTAGCAATAGAGTCAATGCCAACACTATCAAGTAATTGGTGCATACCCTTAATGTTAGGCTTTAATACGCCATGAAACTGAAACGTTTGTCGTGTGGTTAAGCGAATACTGCCATAACTGGTTTTTTCTTCGGCAAACTTATCGATTGCTAACCATTGCTCCGGCTTAATAATACCCCCTGGCATCCGCGCACGTAGCATCACGTTATGCAGTGGCTCTAGCTTTTGCTTAGCACGCTCGCCACGAATATCGCGGTCATCTTGTTGATACATGCCATGAAAACGTATTAACTGGAAGTTATCAGCTGTGAAGCCACCGGTAATTTCATCTTTTAAATCTTGCTCTATAGTGCCACGTAAAAAGTTACTTTCGCGTTTCATACGCTCGTTATCAGCAAGCTTTACGTTGTTATCTTGTTCGCTCATGTTCAATCCTAAATTAGTGACAGTGACGGCTGGGGTAAATCGTTAGCTTTAGTAAACGTCTTTCTGATAACGGTTTGCGCTGCGTAAATCTTTTAGATACTGCTGGGCATCGTCGTCGCTTTTGCCGGTGTTCTCTTTAATTATTTCTAGTAACGTTTGGTGCACGTCTTTTGCCATGTGATTAGCGTCGCCACATATATAAAAATGCGCGCCGGCTTCTAACCAGGCAAACACCTCTTTACTCTGTGCCCGTAACTTATCTTGTACGTATACCTTTTCGGCTTGGTCACGGCTAAACGCCACATCAACTTTCGTTAATAAGCCCGACTTTAAATAACCTTGAATTTCCACTTGGTATAAAAAGTCTTGAGTAAAATGAGGATTACCAAAAAATAACCAGTTTTTACCCTGCGCTTCGCGCGCATCACGCTCTTGTAAAAAGGCACGAAACGGTGCAATGCCAGTCCCTGGCCCCACCATAATTATTGGCGTGTCGTCATTTGCTGGCAAACGAAAATTATCGTTATGTTCGCTAAATACTTTTACTTTACAGCCTTCCTCTGCACGATGAGCTAAGTACCCCGAACAGCCACCTAAGTGCTCGCTACCAAAGGCATCAAACTCAACCACTGCCACGGTTAAATGTACTTCATCGTCAACTTCAGCTTGGCTAGAAGCAATCGAATATAAACGCGCCTGTAACTTGCGTAAGCAATCTACTAACGTTTGTGCATCCAGCTTAGCCGGATTTTGTGCAACCACATCAAATATTTGTCGTGGCTCTATGTATGCATGCATTGCCGCTTTATCTTCAACCAGTTTTAATAGCTGTGGTGTGCCGGTCGCAATCGCATATTTTTCTACGAAGCCTGGGTATGATTGGGTTAACTCTAGTTTTTCAATCAGCGCTTCACGAACAGGTAATGTTTCATCTGCAACGGTCACAACGCTTGCCGCATCAATTTGCGTATCTACCAGCAATTGCTCAACACGGGCTGCGTCGTTTAAAAAGTACACGCCAAGCGAATCGCCTGGTGTGTAGGTGATCCCCGAACCGGTAAGTGAAATTTCCACATGACGTACATCTTTGCTTGAATCTCGCCCTGTAATTTTTTGCACTAAGCTAAGCTCTGCGGCAAATGGATTTTGTTTAGTGTACTGGCTGGCTCCCGTCGCTGGTGCGCCAAAGGCAACCACTTGTGCGCCGGCCCCGCCCTGCTGTGCTTTTAAGTCGGGTTCAAAGGCATCAAGCGCGCCCGTGATCCACGTTGCAGCTTCCTCTTCATAATCAACATCTAAATCGGCACGCTGATAGAGTGTTTCTGCACCTAAATTATTTAAACGCTGCTCAAAGTCTTTTGCCGTTTGGCAGAAAAATTCATAACTGGAGTCACCTAAACCAATCACCGCCACTTTTACGCCATCGAGCTGTGGCGCTTTTTTAGTGGTTAAAAATTCGTGAAGCGTTTCAGCATCTTCTGGCG
>NZ_JBFJHD010000335.1:0-2068 GCF_041613455.1 Pseudoalteromonas sp.
GCACGGTACTCACGGTGTTGTTTGGCCTAATTGCGTTGTTATCAGCAGCCAATATGTTATTTAGAACCGGTAAGTCGGCGCTGTATAGCGAACTTCCCGCCACCGTAGGGCAAAGTGTAATGGGAACCTCGATTGGTTTTTTTAGTGCCATGGTGGGAATTGGTGGCGGTACGATTTCGGTGCCACTGCTTACACTTTATAACTACCCGGCCCATAAAGCTGTTGGTACAGCGGCGGCAATCGGGTTAATTATTTCACTCCCCGGTGCGCTCACTATGTTGCTTGTAGGCACTACGCCCGTTGATGCGCCTGTGGGCACATGGGGGTTAGTCAATTTAGTTGCTTTTGCGTGTATTGTGCCGTTAACAGTGGTGTTTGCACCGCTTGGTACGTCACTCGCTGCAAAATTAGATGCGGGCAAACTAAAAAAAGTCTTTGCGTGTGTACTGTTGATCACCGGCGGACGTATGCTGGCGCAGCTTTTTTTATAGCTGGTGTGGCGATTAGCGGTGGCAACGAGTGCAAAGTTGCATTGCCAACGCTAAGCTGACTAACTAATTAATTATACTTTATCTAGCGAAGCAAGCGGCTCTGCCTGTGCCGGCTGCAGGCTGTTTTCGAGCTCTTTACGCACTATTGCAGCTCCTGCAGTTAGCGCGGCTAACTTGGCATTGGCTACCTTGCCGGCGAGTGGCGCCATACCACAGTTAGTGCATGGGTAAAGTTTGTCGGCCGCAACAAACTGCAGCGCTTTACGCAGCGTATTCGCCACTTCTTCAGGGGTTTCAATGGTATCTGTTGCTACATCAATAGCCCCCACCATCACTTTTTTACCACGAATAAGTTCAAGCAGCTCCATCGGCACATGAGAGTTGTGGCATTCGAGTGAAATAATATCGATATTTGATTGCTGCAGCTTAGGGAATGCTTCTTCGTATTGTCGCCATTCGGTTCCTAAGGTTTTTTTCCAATCGGTATTGGCTTTAATACCATAGCCATAGCATATATGCACCGCAGTTTCGCATTTTAGGCCTTCAATGGCCCGCTCTAAACAGGCAATACCCCAAGCGTTAACCTCATCAAAAAATACATTAAATGCCGGCTCATCAAACTGAATAATATCCACTCCAGCCGCTTCTAATTCTTTGGCTTCTTGGTTAAGAATTTTGGCAAATTCCCACGCCAACTTTTCGCGACTTTTATAATGGTCGTCATACAGGGTGTCTATCATAGTCATTGGGCCAGGTAGGGCCCATTTTATTGGCTGTTTGGTTTGCTGGCGTAAAAACTTAGCGTCTTCTACAAATACCGGCTTTTGACGACTTACCGGGCCCACTACGGTGGGTACACTTGCATCATAGCGATCGCGAATTTTAACGGTTTTACGCTTTTCAAAATCAACACCGTTCAGGTGTTCAATAAAAGTTGTCACAAAGTGCTGTCTGGTTTGCTCGCCGTCACTCACTATATCTATGCCTGCGTGTTGCTGATGCTGCAACGATAAACACAGTGCATCGTGCTTGCCGGTCATTAAGTCATCACCATGTAATTTCCAAGGCGACCACAACGTTTGTGGCGCTGCAAGCCAAATGGGTTTTGGTAAACTGCCTGCAGTTGAAGTGGGTAATAATTGGGTGTTTTTCAGAGTTTTCATAATAAATAATGCCGTATGTTAAAGTTATAATTAATTAGCGACGAATGTTGTTATTTACGCTATTCGTCGCGTCACAGTTAAAGCGCACTGGCTGAAAATTGTTCCAGCAGCTGTTTATAAGGTTTAATAAAGTGCTGCTCGGTAAACTTGCCTTGCTGGTTAGCGAGTTGGTTGCGTTCTTCTCGGTCATAAACAATTTGTGTTACTGAATGATCACCGTTTTTCAGATCAGGTTTATATAACTTTCCAGCCGCCGCATTGGCATTATAAATTTCCGGGCGGTAGATTTTTTGAAATGTCTCCATGGTACAAATGGTGCTTATTAGTTCTAAATTGGTGTAATCGTTTAGTAAGTCACCAAAAAAATAAAATGCTAAAGGCGCAACACTGTTAGGTGGCATAAAGTAGCGCACC
>NZ_JBFJHD010000336.1:0-1970 GCF_041613455.1 Pseudoalteromonas sp.
GCTGGTAAAACACATGATTAAAAAGCTTAATGCAACACAGGTTAAGCATACTGAAGGGTTTGAAAACGAATGAATAAACCAGTCAAAATGGAACCAGGTGTAAAACTACGCGATGCCGAAAAAATGGCGTTGATCCCCGTTAAAGTTTTACCAACAGAAAAAACCGAAATGTTGCGTAAGCCAGAGTGGCTAAAAATTCGCTTACCTAAATCAACCGAGCGTATCGATGGCATCAAGCAAGCTATGCGTAAGCACGGCCTGCACTCGGTATGCGAAGAGGCATCATGCCCTAACCTAACCGAGTGTTTTAACCACGGTACGGCCACCTTCATGATTTTAGGTGCTATTTGTACACGTCGTTGCCCATTTTGTGATGTTGCCCATGGTCGTCCGTTAAAGCCTGATGCCGCTGAGCCGGAAAAGCTCGCGCTGACAATTAAAGACATGAAGTTAAGCTATGTGGTTATTACCTCTGTAGACCGTGATGATTTACGTGATGGTGGCGCACAGCACTTTGCCGACTGTATTCGCGAAATTCGTAAGCACAATCCTGACATCACTATAGAAATTTTAGTGCCTGATTTTCGTGGTCGTATGGACCGTGCCCTTGAAATACTCATTGAAACGCCGCCCGATGTGTTTAACCATAACCTAGAAACTGCGCCGCGTTTATACAAGCTTGCGCGCCCGGGTGCTGACTACAAATGGTCACTTGAACTGCTGCGTCGCTTTAAAGAAGCGCACCCAGAAGTTAAAACTAAATCGGGCCTAATGGTTGGTTTAGGTGAAGAAATTAGCGAAATCGAAGAAGTACTGCGCGATTTACGTGCCCATAACGTGGATATGTTAACCGTAGGCCAATACCTACAACCGTCTAAGCATCACTTACCGGTTAAACGTTACGTGCCACCGGCTGAGTTTGATGCACTAAAAGAGTACGCAGATGAAATTGGCTTTACCCATGCCGCGTCTGGGCCATTTGTTCGCTCGAGCTACCATGCCGATCAACAAGCGGCAGGCAAAGAAGTAAAATAATTACCTTTACCCGATATCAATAAGCCGCTCGCTTTACTAAGCTAGCGGCTTTTTTATTGTGGTTAATAACTGATTGCTTAGCTGTAGAGAATTATTTTTACTGATTGTCATTAAACATTAGGTCAAAGTCCGTTTACTTGAGATAATCACTGCGTTATTTTTAAACATGGTTAAATATGAAATTATTAGTTCGTAACTTATCGCGTGCCACTACAGAGCACGACCTTCGTACATTATTTACAGCGCACGGCAAAGTGACTAGCTGTAACTTAGTGCTTGATAAAGAAACAGGGCAATCTAAAGGCTTTGCCTTTGTTGAAATGCCAAACGACATTGAAGTGAAAGCCGCCATTAACGCGCTTAACCAAACCAGTGTTGATAAAAGCAAAATACGCGTAAAGCTGGCCGACGCCTAACTAGTTGTTGCGCCCCAGATTGCCCTTGATATCACAGTTCGCTGTTTTATTAAGGCGCACTTATTAAGCCCCTATTTAAAACAATTATTTACTTTACCGACATAGATCAGCTCGCCTTAGACTAATTGCTATAACACTTAAGTCTATAACTCGCGCAAGCTAATGGACACATTCACACGCCCTGTATATAGTCTGTGTTATGTATTATCCAACCCTAATAATTATGTCAATTTTAAAAGCCACCCCCCTTTTTTTACTGTTAGCGTTAACCGGCTGCTTTGAGCAAGCTGCAGACACCACAAAACTTTCAAACTCGACTAATGTGGATATTAACCATGTTAAGCAGCATATTAAAACACTTGCCTCTGACGAGTTTGCAGGTCGTGGCCCCCTTACCGTGGGCGAAGTAAAAACGATTAACTATTTAGCAAAACAGTACCAAGCTGCTGGTTTAACGGGTGCTTACCAAGGTAAGTTTTTACAACCTGTAACCATGGCAAAGGTAACGGCTGATCAAAC
>NZ_JBFJHD010000337.1:0-1931 GCF_041613455.1 Pseudoalteromonas sp.
AAAAAACGCCCCAGCTGTGGGGCGTTTTTTGTAGTAAGGAGCGTGTTACGCTTTTTTCATACTGCCTTGTTCTTCAAGGCGAATATGCCAGCTAAACGCCTCTTCGAGTAAATGAGGGGTATGGCCACCTCGCTGACATGCGCGCTCATAGTAATCTAGCATTGCATCTCGGTAATCTGGGTGCACACAATGCTTTATCACCTGCACAGCACGCTCACGCGGCGCTAAACCGCGTAAATCTGCTAAGCCTTGCTCAGTCACTAAAATATCAACATCATGCTCGTTATGATCCACATGGCTAACCATAGGGACCACACTTGAAATATCACCATTTTTAGCAATCGATTTAGTCACAAAAATTGCTAAATGGGCATTACGTGCAAAGTCACCCGAGCCACCAATACCATTCATCATGCGGGTACCACACACGTGGGTTGAATTAACGTTGCCGTATATATCAAACTCAAGCGCGGTATTAATAGCCACAATACCTAAACGACGAACGATTTCTGGGTGATTAGAAATTTCTTGTGGGCGTAATACCAGTTTATCTTTGTATTGCGCTAAGTTATTAAACACTTTTGCGTTACAACGCTCAGATAAAACAATCGAGCTGCCTGATGCAAACTTAAGTTTACCCGCATCAATTAAGTCAAACGTCGAATCTTGTAGTACTTCCGAGTACATGGTTAAATCTTCGAAGTCAGAATCTAACAAGCCCATCATTACCGCGTTAGCAATATTGCCTATGCCTGCTTGCAACGGTCCTAAATTAGCTGCCATTCGCTGCTGTGCTACTTCTTGTTGAAAAAAGTTCACTAAGTGACTGGCAATGGCGGCGGTTTCTTCATCCGGATCGGTCACGGTTGAGAACGAGTCGCTTTGATTAGTAAATACAATGCCAACAATTTTTGCCGGATCAATAGGAATTGCTGTACTACCAATACGGTCATCTACTTTCACTAACGGTACTGGGGTACGCGTTGGGCGATACGATGGAATATAAATGTCGTGCAACCCTTCAAGCTCAGGTTGGTGTAACATATTAATTTCAATAATCACTTGTTTAGCAAAAATTGCAAAACTGGCCGAGTTTCCTACTGAGGTAGTCGGTACAATGTGGCCTTCTTCGGTCACGGCTACCGCTTCAATCACCGCCACATCGGGCATGGTTAATTGATGGTTACGTAGTTGCTCAACAGTTTCTGATAAATGCTGATCAATAAACATGACTTCGCCGTCGTTAATCGCTTTACGTAGCGTGCTATCTACCTGAAAAGGCATACGACGCGCTAACACACCCGCTTCGGTGAGTAATTTGTCTAGGTCATTACCTAACGACGCACCGGTCATTAAGTTTATTTTCATTGGGTTGTTTTTAACGCGCTCTATCAGTGCTCTTGGCACCGCTTTCGCTTCACCTGCACGAGTAAAGCCACTCATGCCAACGGTCATTCCATCTGTAATAAATTGGCTAGCCTGATCTGCTGACATTATTTTTTGGTGCAGATTGCTATTGCGAATACGTTCTAACTGCATACTACTGAGCCCCTTTTTAATTTGGCGTTATTCTAAGTATTACAGGCAAGTTCGCAATATAGACTTAGGTCGCATTTACTAAAACTAGATATTTAATTGCAAACCATGAATAGTTATTTTATTTATTTTACGTAAATAAAAAGCAAATTAGTGAGTGAAAATCGCTGGGATATAGCTAAATTAGCCAAAAACTCTGAAAAAGCATATGTTTAACTGCAGATAAATTAGAGTAGGATTATTTAATAAATATTCACCCAAATGAGGAATTTGGGTGGCAGTCTTACCAGCCACATCTCGGCACACACGTCACAAACTGTGGCTGCTCCCTTCCGGGCCTGACCAGGTTCGCCTGCTAGTGTTGCGAGAGGACCAATAAGACTACCATTGAGGGC
>NZ_JBFJHD010000338.1:0-1925 GCF_041613455.1 Pseudoalteromonas sp.
ATTGAAAAAGAAGCCAATCAGCTCGACAAAATGATTGCCGATGTGCTGCAAGTGTCGCGCTTAGAAGCTAATAGCCAAACGTTATCACTGCAACAACAACCACTACAAGACATTGTTGACCACGTATTAAACGACGCCACTTTTGAAGCTAAACAACTTAAAAAACAGTTACATGTAACGGGCTCTGCTGAAGTGTTTATTCAGTGTGATGAAGCGCTTATTGCCAGTGCACTGGAAAACCTGTTACGTAATGCTATTCACTATGCTACTAGCACCATTAGCCTGAGCTTAAAGCACAGTGATAAGGTATCCATAGAAATATGTGATGATGGCCCCGGTGTACCAGACAGCCAGTTAAGTAAGTTGTGTGAACCATTTTTTAGGCAGTCTGATGCGCGCGACCGCGTAACCGGTGGTACCGGCCTAGGCCTTGCCATTGCTAAAAATGCTATTATGGCCCACGGTGGCAGTTTAACATTAGCGAATAAGCCGCATGGTGGCCTGTGTGCCACCATTAGTTTACCCATAATTAAAGAGTAAATATGTTTTATAGTAGTGAAGCCGTACTGAGTGATAATCAAGCCGCCATCCATGAGTTTTATAATAACACCTTAATTAAAGGCTACTTAAACACTCCCGCGGGGCAATTGTTTTATGCTTATGCAAAACCAAAACAGGCCAATACCGCCATTGTAATTAGCTCAGGACGTATAGAAGCACTGGATAAATACCAAGAACTGTTGTGGGAGTTATATAACAATAATTTTGCAGTATTTATTGTTGATCACCAAGGCCAAGGGCGCTCTTATCGGCTATTAGCCAATAAGCATAAAGGCTATGTAAAAGATTTTTCCGACTACCGCCGCGATCTGCAGTTATTTAACCAACAAATTGTAGACAGCCACTGGCAGGGGAAAAAAATATTGCTGGGCCACTCTATGGGTGGCGCCATTGCCTTTGATTACTTAGCCCATTATGACAATAACTTTAGTGGCGTATTTTTATCGGCGCCCATGTTTGATATTCACACTAAAAACACCCCTAAACCGCTGGCGAAACTGATCGCTAATTTAGCGACGTTATTGGGCTTTTCAAAAAGTTATGCCTTAGGGCAACGGGATTATATGCCCGATGATTTTGCCATAAATTGCTTAACCAGTAGTCAAACGCGCTATACGAGTTCTCGCCAAATTTATCAGCAGCAACCGCTGTTACAACTAGGTGGCGTGACTTACGGCTGGTTACACGCGGCCTTTCGCTTTATTACCTCGCTTAATAGTTTAGCCATTGCCACTCCGGTGTTTATCGCCAGTGCAGAGCTTGACGAAGTAGTCGATAACCGCGCTCACCATTTGCTAGCTAACAAACAAAAAAATGTCACGGTAAAAACCTTTAACGGCGCCAAACACGAGCTGTTATTTGAACGTGATGAAATACGCCAACCGCTGCTTGCAGACTTTTATGCCTTTTGCGAGTCGGTGGGAGAGAGCAGCGATCAGTAAGAGATAAAACAAGGTATCAGGTTTCAGGTGTCAGGCAGAGAACAGCCAAGTGCGGTACTTGGCTTACCCGTGGGCGAGTAGGTTGCTGCCGCGCGCACGCAGTGCGAATGTTTATAAGTAAACTACTCACAAAGAGCTTGAGAGGCACTAGGTTTCAGGTAGAAAAGAGCAGCCATCGGTTTGGCCGCTGTCTATATTACTTCGCTAAAACCCTTGCCGGGTGTTTTACTTGTCGCTGACAACCGGCGGTTGCAAACTGCTTCTGTCTATTGATGATAGAGGGTCAAGGTGAATAAGAATATCCACTTCTGAGCCGAACTCTTGGGTGATCATTGCTTCTACTTCATCGGCTACGTTATGTGCGCGAATTAAACTTAAATGATCATCCAGCTCTAAATGCAGTTGAATAAACTTAATTTTTCC
>NZ_JBFJHD010000339.1:0-1916 GCF_041613455.1 Pseudoalteromonas sp.
GCAGCACGTTATTGAGGCAATCCAACACATTAACCATGCTAATCATACCGTGGCAAATGCCACCGATGAACAAAATCAGCTGGTAAAATCGTTAGGTGAAGATATTCATAGTATGAGTGAGCTGTCGCAGCAAGGTAAAACAAACTTGAACCAAACGCTGGCGGAATGCACTAAACTAAAACAGCAATTTAGTGCCTTAGAGCACATGGTAAAGAAGTTTAAAGTTTAACTATGAATGACAATACTTCACATAAGCAGCATTGGCTTAAGTTAATCAATACCGACCGTGTTGATCACAGTGATAAACAACGTCAGTTGTTTTCGCTCACCACTATGATCGCCATTGCCATCGTATTGGTTACTAGTTTGATTGTATTAAACTATCAACTCTATACCCCGTTACTCACCACAATGTTAATTTTAATTAATGTGACTTTTATTGGCTGTACAATATATTACTTTAAAAGCAATAATTTACACACCATTAGCGTACTCACTATGGGGGGCGTGTTTGTTTTATGTATTTGCTTGGGCTATACCGGCGGCAAAGAAAACACGGCATTATATTGGTTGATGTTTTACCCTGTGGTGACGTTTGCTGTATTAGGGGTAAAGCAGGGAAGTTGGCTGAGCTTAACCTTACTGGTCTGTTGTATTGGCCTTATTTATGGCCCAGATGTGGGGCAAGCACAGTATGGCGCAGTAGAAAAAACCCGCTTTATTGCGTCTTATTCGTTGGTATCGATATTTTCTTATATCGGAGAATATTTTCGTTATAAAAGCCATTTAACCATTACAGACATTACCTTAGAGCAAACCCAAGATGCCTATACCGACCCATTAACGGGGGTGGCCAATCGGCGCTATATTACGAAGCATTTTTTACCACAAGCCGATGCGCATCCGCAGCAGTATGTGCCGTTTACTATTTTATTGCTTGATTTAGATAACTTTAAACAATTAAATGATACTTTTGGCCACAGCGTAGGCGATAGCGTGCTGGTGGAATTTGCCCGGTTACTGGAAGCACAGTTTCCTGCTAATGCCATTAAAGCCCGCTACGGCGGCGAGGAGTTTATGGTTATTTTACCGCAAGTGTCGTTAGCAAAGGCACTGAAAATGGCGAATGTGTTTCGTGCACAGGTGGCTAAGCAGCGGCTATTCATAGCGGATGGGCCCCACTGTATGCCAACGTGCAGTATTGGGGTGGCACAAGTAAATAACACATCAGAATATCAACACGGGCTGAATCAAGCCGATGTCGAACTATATAATGCAAAAGCCGCCGGCAGAAATACCGTGATGCCAACGGCGGTGCACTAACACCGCGTCGCCCAAATAGGAATAACCATGCGCGAAACTAAACTGATTTATGTACACGACCCTATGTGTAGTTGGTGTTGGGGCTATCGTCCTACGTGGCTTAAATTGAAAGACGCGTTACAGCATAAAATAGCCATTGAATACCGAGTGGGAGGGCTTGCGCCCGACAGCCAAGCGCCGATGCCGCAAGCGATGCAACAGATGCTAGAAAAAACCTGGCATACTATCGCGGCGCAACTAGGGACGCAGTTTAACTTTGATTTTTGGCGCGATTGTGCGCCTAGGCGTTCAACTTATCCGGCGTGTAGAGCCGCGCTGATTGCCCGTAAATACAATAAAGAGCCGCAAATGATCTTAGCCATTCAACAGGCTTATTATTTAGAGGCGCAAAACCCCTCGAATAGCAGTACCTTAATCGCGCTTGCGGAGCAAATTGGCTTAGACAAAACACACTTTAGCCGAGCTCTGCATGCTACTGACGTTAATAATGAGCTTATCGATGAGCTAAATTATGTACGCAGCCTGCCCATTCAAGGGTTTCCATCGTTAGTGTTAATACATCAACAACATGCGAGCCCCATCGCGATTAATTA
>NZ_JBFJHD010000340.1:0-1915 GCF_041613455.1 Pseudoalteromonas sp.
CATTACGGTGTTAAAAGAAGCGTTGAACTTAGTTTTTTGGGTATTGATTATTCGCGCTATTTTAAGCTGGGTGAGTCAAGGCTATAACCCAATTGAAGCGGTATTCCACCAGCTTACAGAGCCAATGCTGAAACCTATCCGTAAAATACTCCCCCCCTTGGGTGGCTTAGATTTATCGGTATTAGTGCTTATTATTGGTATTCAGTTTTTACAAATGCTGCTTATGGATCTGTTAGCCTAAGCAGTTAATTTAATAAAAGAGGTCAACAGACCTCTTTTTTATAACTTTGGAGTTAATGATGCAACGTTTAATTAAATGGTGTTTTGTTGCCTGTATGGCTTTCGCCTTTAATGCGCACAGTGAACAACAAGGTGCCCAATATAAAGAGCTTGGTGATTGGCAAGTACATTATATTGCTTTCCCCTCGACATTTATTCAGCCACAAATTGCTCAGGCGTATAACCTCGAACGCAGTGGTTATAAGGGCATAGTGAACATTTCAATCCTCACTAACGATGCCGCACAAACAGCGCAGGCAGTCACCTTAACCGGCAGCGCAAAAAACCTCTTAGGCAATAAGCAAACGCTTAATTTTAAAGAAGTGAAAGAAGGCGAGTCGATTTATTATTTAGCGCAAGTTAAATACACCAATGAAGAAATTTTACGCTTTGACATTGATATCCAACAAGGGTCGCAAATTCAAAAACTCCAATTTCAGCAAAAATTTTACGTAGATTAAAAATATTATGAGCAAAACCTTAGTCCTTGCCACGGGGAATCCGGGCAAAGTAAACGAGCTGGCAAACATGCTTAGCTCGCTACATATTAACGTGGTGCCACAAAGTGATTTTAACGTCACTGAAGTGGCCGAAACTGGCACCACCTTTGTAGAAAATGCCATTATAAAAGCTCGCCATGCGGCAAAAATAACCGGGTTGCCCGCCATTGCCGACGATTCTGGATTAGAGGTTGATGGCTTAAATGGTGCTCCGGGCGTGTACTCTGCGCGCTTTGCCGGAGCTGGTGCAACTGACCAAGCTAACATAGATAAACTACTGCTTGAGCTGGGTAGTAACCCAATTCGCAGCGCACGCTTTTGGTGTGTATTAGTGTTAATGCGCCATAGCGATGATCCCACGCCATTGATTTGCAGTGCGAGCTGGGAAGGCGAGATCACTCAACAGCAACACGGCGCAGGCGGCTTTGGTTACGATCCGGTGTTTTTTCTACCGGCACTTAATTGCACCAGTGCCGAGCTGAGTAAACAGCAAAAAAATGCCCTCAGTCATCGTGGTCAAGCACTGCAAAAATTACTACACGAGTTAACACTAAAAGGCGGCCTGTGAACCTTCCTCCCCTGAGCTTATATGTGCACGTACCTTGGTGCGTGCAAAAGTGCCCATATTGCGATTTTAATAGCCATGGGCAAAAAGGTGAAATTCCAGAACAAGAATACGAGCAGCACCTAATAGATGACTTAACCGCCGATCTGCACTTAGTGCAAGGGCGAAAAATACACAGTATTTTTATTGGTGGCGGCACGCCAAGCTTATTAACAGGCGCGGCTTATACGCGCCTGTTAAACGCAGTCGACACACTAATTGGTCTAGCAGACAACTGTGAAATCACCCTTGAAGCTAACCCTGGAACAGTAGAAACCGGACGTTTTAAAGACTATGTAAAGGCCGGGATTAACCGCATTTCGATTGGCGTGCAAAGCATGCAAAACGACAAGCTTAAAGCATTAGGGCGCATTCATGGCGCCGATGAAGCACGTTACGCGGCAGAGCAAGCAAAACAAGCCGGTCTTAACAGCTTCAACTTAGATTTAATGCACGGTTTACCCGGGCAAACGCTTGACGATGCATTGAGTGATTTAAAACAGATCATTGCGCTCAATCCCCCGCATATTTC
>NZ_JBFJHD010000341.1:0-1909 GCF_041613455.1 Pseudoalteromonas sp.
AAACCAGTTATGGCAGTATTCGCTTAACCACACGACAAACGTTTCAGTTTCATGGCGTATTAAAGCCTAACATTAAGGGTATGCACCAATTACTTGATAGTGTTGGCATTGACTCGATTGCTACCGCAGGCGATGTTAACCGCAATGTGTTGTGTACTACTAACCCGGTTGAGTCAGAACTGCATCAAGAAGCGTATGAGTGGGCGGCAAAAATTTCAGAGCACTTGTTGCCAAAAACCAAAGCTTACGCCGAAATTTGGCTTAATGGCGAAAAAGCACAGACGACCGAAGAGCCCATTTTAGGGGCAACTTACTTACCCCGTAAGTTTAAAACCACGGTCACTATTCCGCCGAATAACGAAGTCGATGTGCACGCCAACGATTTAAACTTTGTAGCCATTGCTGAGCACGGTAAGCTGATTGGCTTTAACGTACTGGTTGGTGGCGGTCTTGCGATGACTCATGGTGATACGGCGACCTACCCGCGTAAAGCCGATGACTTTGGTTTTATTCCATTAGCGCATACGTTAAAAATTGCCGAGCATGTGGTATCGGTACAGCGTGATTGGGGTAATCGTTCAAATCGTAAAAATGCAAAAACAAAATACACGCTAGATCGTGTAGGCACTGAGGTGTTTAAAGCCGAAGTAGAAAAACGTGCTGGTGTTAGTTTTGCTCCAAGTCGCCCTTATGAGTTTACCCATCGCGGTGATCGTATCGGCTGGGTTGAAGGCATTGATGGCAAGCACCATTTAACGCTATTTATTCAAAGTGGCCGTATTTTAGATTACCCAGACAAACCGTTAAAAACCGGTTGTCGTAAAATTGCCGAAATTCACCAAGGTGATATGCGTATGACGGCGAATCAAAATTTAATTATTGCCGGTGTCGCTGCCGATCAAAAAGCAGTAATTGAGGAGATTGCGCGTAACCACGGTTTAATTGACGACAAAGATACTGAGCAACGTAAAAATTCGATGGCGTGTGTGGCATTACCTACCTGCCCACTGGCGATGGCTGAAGCAGAGCGTTACTTACCAAGCCTAGTTGAAAAAATAGAGGCGCTATTAGCTAAGCATGGTGTACCCGATGACAGCATTATTATGCGTGTTGTAGGGTGTCCAAATGGCTGTGGCCGTGCCATGCTTGCCGAAGCGGGCTTAGTGGGTAAAGGCCCAGGTAAATACAATGTATATTTAGGCGGTAATCGCGAAGGCACACGTATTCCTAAGCTTTATTTAGAAAATGTCGCAGAAGACGTTTATTTAGCGGCCTTTGATAAGTTAATTGCGCAATGGGTTAGTGAACGTAATAGCGGTGAAGGTTTTGGTGATTTTGTGATCCGCAAAGGCATCGTTGCTGAAGTAAAGGTATCAGTAACCGATTTTCACGCTTAATTAAATACCCGTGCTGCGCGCGGGTGAGGTTTAAAATTGACCATGAGTGCATTTAAAAACATATTACAGCTTGATCAGCAAAGCCAAGCGGCTTTACTGGCTGATGCAAACGGCATACTGGCACCTATGAGTGCTGAGCAGCGTGTTGCATGGGCATTAGAAAACTTACCTGAGAGCGCTTTTTTATCCTCGAGTTTTGGTATTCAAGCCGCCGTGATGCTGCACTTAGTCACGGTGCAGCGCCCCAATATCCCCGTTGTGCTTACCGATACTGGCTATTTATTTCCTGAAACGTATCAGTTTATTGAGCAGATGACCGAGCGTTTATCACTTAATTTAAAGGTATACAGCGCGAAACTAACACCGGCATGGCAAGAAGCGAAATATGGTAAATTATGGGAGCAAGGTGAAGCGGGTATTAAGCATTATAATCAGCTTAATAAAGTGGAGCCGATGACTCGAGCACTAAAGGATATTGCTGCCGGTACTTGGTTTAGTGGCTTGCGGCGTGA
>NZ_JBFJHD010000342.1:0-1906 GCF_041613455.1 Pseudoalteromonas sp.
CATCTGCTACTGTATTCGTAATAACAGAGCCTGCACCAATTGTTGCCATTGCACCAATATTTACGGGTGCAACAAGCGATGAGTTAGAACCAATAAAGGCATTGTTGCCAATAATGGTTTTTGCTTTATTAACGCCGTCATAGTTACAGGTAATAGTACCCGCGCCAATATTAACCTTTTCGCCAATTTCAGCATCACCTAGGTAACTTAAGTGATTAGCTTTAGAGCCTTTACCTAAACGGGTTTTTTTCATTTCGACGAAGTTACCAACATGTGAGTCTTCTTCCATAATTGCACCTGGGCGAAGGCGGGCATAGGGACCAAGCGTACATTTAGCAGCAACTGTTGCATCTTCTATGAGTGTATTAGCTTTTATTATAACGTTATCGCCAATGCTGCAGTTTTTGAGCACACAGTTTGGTCCAATTTCAACGTTATGACCTATAGTCACTTTGCCTTCAAAAATCACGTTTATATCTATTAGTACATCTTCACCGGTGGTGACTGTTCCGCGAACATCTATACGGGCAGGATCGGCAAGTGTTGCCCCATTAAGCATTAATTCTTGTGCTTGCCATGCTTGGTACGCACGTTCAAGGCCAGCTAGTTGTATACGATTATTAGCGCCTTCTACTTCCATTGGGTGATCTGGCTGAGCTGATGTAATTTCGACACCTTCGCTATGCGCCATTGCCACTATGTCGGTTAGGTAATATTCGCCTTGTGCATTATTGTTAGATAAGTTGCCTAACCAGCTTTTTAGCAATCGACCATTAACGGCCATAATACCGGTATTTACTTCGCTAATAAGTAATTGCTCTGGGCTGGCATCTTTTTGCTCAACAATACCCACTAACTTGCCATCAACACGTAGCATACGTCCGTAACCATTTGGATTGGCTAAATTTACGGTTAATACCGCTAAACCATGTTTAGGTGTCGCAGCTAATAAACGTTCAAGCGTTGATTGCTTAGTTAAAGGCACGTCACCGTATAAAATCAGCACTGTATCATCGTCATTAACATGAGAGTTGGCTTGCGCTACTGCATGACCCGTACCTAACTGCTCAGCTTGGAGTACCCAATTTACGTTGTTGTTGGCCAGTTGTTGTTGTAATAGTTCGCCACCATGACCGTAAACTAAGTTAGTAGTAGTTGCACCTAGTGCTTTTGCGTTATCAATAACGTGCTGCACCATAGGTTTGCCAGCCACTTTATGAAGAACTTTAGGTAGCGCTGAGCGCATGCGAGTACCTTTACCCGCTGCAAGAATAACCGTTGTTAGAGACATTAAAACAATTTCCTTTTTTCGTTGTTTTAGCTAAATAAGCGCGTACTGGTGCACAGTAGATTATGTAAATCACATCATGTGCAAATACTCAGTAGCTTAATTACTGACTACTGAATCTTGGCTGAAACACTCAGACACTTCAATGGCGTTATTGTAACGGGGATTAGTGATGGATATAAGTAACAAGGGATAAATAGTGAGCACAAAAAGTAAATTTATAATTTTTATAACATTGCTGATTTATATTACAGGCACAAAAAAGCCCACGTTATGTGGGCTTTTAAAAACCAGATAGGCTTACTTTTTACGTAATTGCTGAATAATGCGTAGCTGAGCAATTGCTTCAGCTAGTTGCACTGCGGCTTGATTATAATCAAGTTCAGCAGATGCACCTTTCGCCATTTGAGCTTCAGCGTCACGTTTAGCAGCTTCTGCAGCTTGCTCGTCAAGGTCTTCACCACGAACAGCTGTATCAGCAAGAACAGTCACTAGATTAGGTTGTACTTCTAATGTACCGCCAGCAATGTAGATGAACTCTTCTTCACCAAATTGCTTAACTAAACGTACCATACCAGGTTTAAGGGCAGTAAGTAGTGGAGCGTGACCAGCATTAAC
>NZ_JBFJHD010000343.1:0-1826 GCF_041613455.1 Pseudoalteromonas sp.
GGTCAGGACGTGGAAGGTGGACGTCCTCGTCCGCCATGATCGCAGCCCGGTAGGCTGTTACAGGACCGCAAGACGCGGACCGGGCTGCCGAGTACCAAGGCGGAAGCGAGCTTCCGCACTCCAAATAAATGTTGCAAATAATAGATTTGAAGTGCGGTAACTTGCAGTCTGTTGCCGACCTCGGCCGCAAGCCGCAGGCCACTTTGAACTTTGAACTTTGAACTTTGAACTTTGAACTTAGGAGGGGGAGCAAGGAGCAAAAATTAGTTGTGGCAGTGTTATAAATGTAGGCTAAATTAATACTGCCCTAATAATAAAACACATCTGTGTTTATAATATTAAGGGCAATAATAGCCGCGGCTAACTAATTAAGCATCTGCCAATTTAACGCGGATTTTGCTTTTATCAACAGTTGCTTGGTTAAGGGCTTTAATTGCACCTTTAACTTCTATGTCGTTTGGCATTTCAACAAAGGCAAAACCTTTAGATTGGCCAGTTTCTTTATCAAGTACTAAGTTACAGGTAGTCACTTTACCGTGCTCTGCAAATAAAGTACGAAGGTCGTGCTCAGAAGTAGCACGAGATAAGTTGCGAACTAATAGTTTCATAATGAACCATGTTTTAAAAATAACTACCGCGATTGTCTCAAGTAAAAGCCGATTGACCTAACGATAAATTGCGATCAGTAAAAATAGTTTAGCCAGTGGTGGCTACAAGCGAGATAATTATGCGCGGATTTGTTTTGGTTTAAGCAATTAGCATAATGCTAGGTGCCTAATAGAAAACCGCTGCTTAATAAAAGCGAGCGGTTTTTTTATGCCAAAAACGACTTATTTTACTTCTTTACCTGCCGCTTGTTGGTCAGCATGGTAGCTAGAGCGCACAAATGGGCCAGAGGCTGCATGAGTAAAGCCAATTTCATCAGCGTAGGCTTTTAGTGCATCAAACTCAGCAGGTGGCACGTAACGTTTTACTGGTAAGTGGTGCTTAGAAGGCTGTAAGTATTGGCCTACTGTAAGCATATCAACGTTATGGGCACGTAAGTCGCGAAGTACTTCTTCTATTTCGCTAATTTCTTCACCTAAACCAACCATTAAACCAGACTTAGTTTTAATCTCTGGGTGCGCTTCTTTAAAGCGACGCAGTAGCTCAAGTGACCATTTGTAATCAGCCCCTGGACGCGCAAGCTTATATAAACGCGGCGCAGTTTCTAGGTTATGGTTAAACACATCTGGTGGGGTTTCGATTAGTATTTCGAGTGCGCGGTCCATACGGCCACGAAAATCGGGTACTAAAATCTCAATAGTAATATTTGGGCTGTGCTTGCGAATTTCGCTAATACAATCGGCAAAATGCTGCGCGCCGCCATCACGTAAATCATCACGATCTACCGAGGTAATAACCACATAGCTTAGCTTCATGTCTTTAATTGTAAGCGCTAGTTTTTCAGGCTCAGTTGCATCAGGTGTTAATGGACGACCATGGGCAACATCACAAAATGGGCAACGACGAGTACAAATTGCACCTAAAATCATAAAGGTAGCTGTACCGTGGTTAAAGCATTCAGATAGGTTAGGGCACGAAGCCTCTTCGCATACCGAGTGCAGCCCATGCTTACGCATCGCCTGTTTAATGCCCTCAATACGCTCTGTTGATTTAGGTAAGCGAATTTTTAGCCACTCTGGCTTGCGTAACATTTCGTTTTTTTCTGTTGGTAAAACTTTTACGGGGATCAACGCCATTTTTGCTGCGTCGCGTAGTTTTACACCTGGTTCCATCTTGACTGGTTTATTCATTCGTTTTCAAACCCTTCAGTATGCTTAACC
>NZ_JBFJHD010000344.1:0-1764 GCF_041613455.1 Pseudoalteromonas sp.
AAACAGACTGCGTTAATGCTATAAATTAGCCGTTTTATAGCTATTAAAGTGGCATTATTTTTAGTTAAAACGACATTACTCTAACAAATAAAGACTGGCCAGCTCTTATCAGGCATTAATATTAGCGCAATAAAGCTGTTTTTAGGGAGGAAATAGGTAGTGAAAGCAGGGGATTTTGACAATAAAAAAGAGCCTCTAGGGCTCTTTAAAATATATTTGGCAACTTATTTACCAATACAAAACGAGCTAAATATTTTTCCAAGTAGGTCATCAGAGGTGAATTCACCGGTAATTTCGTTTAGATATTGCTGGGTTAAACGCAATTCTTCGGCGAGTATTTCGCCCGCTATATGCATTTCTAACTGAGCTTTACCTGTATCTAAGTGGTACGCTGCATGCTCAAGCGCATCAAGGTGGCGACGACGTGCCATAAAGCCGCCTTCTGTTGCACCATCAAAACCAATACAGGCTTTTAAATGCTCGCGAACCAGCTCAATACCATCGGCATTTTTAGCACTTAAACTGATGACCGGGTATTGCTGATTTTGCTCCATACCAACAACATCGCCCGATAAATCGGCTTTATTTCTAATCACTGTAACCCCTAATCCAACGGGTAATTTAGCCATAAATTCTGGCCAAATTTTATGGGGATCAGTATCAATAGTGTCGGTTCCATCAAGCATAAACAGCACTCGGTCGGCTTGGTTTATTTCATCCCATGCGCGCTCAATACCTATTTGTTCTACTAAATCAGGGCTTTCACGCAGACCTGCTGTGTCTATAATATGCAGTGGCATGCCATCTATATGTATATGTTCACGTAGTACGTCACGTGTAGTGCCGGCAATTTCGGTTACAATAGCGGCTTCTCGCCCAGCAAGGGCATTTAATAAGCTTGATTTACCCGCATTAGGGCGACCGGCAATAACAACCCGCATACCTTCGCGCATTATGCTGCCTTGCTTAGCTTGATCGGTTACCGTATTGAGCTGGGCAATAATGGCATCTAAATCGCCAGAAACTTTACCGTCAGATAAAAAATCGATTTCTTCATCGGGAAAATCAATTGCGGCTTCTACGTACATACGCAAGTGAATTACTTTTTCTACAAGTGTTTCTATGTGCTTAGAAAATTCACCTTGAAGAGACTGTAGGGCACTTTTAGCGGCTTGCTCTGAGGTTGCATTAATTAAATCGGCGATGGCTTCTGCTTGTGTTAAATCAAGCTTGTCATTCATAAATGCACGTTCAGAAAACTCCCCAGGCTTTGCTAAACGAACGCCCTCTATTTTACTAATTTCTTTAAGTAACATATCCAGTACTACAGGACCGCCGTGGCCTTGTAGTTCAAGTACATCTTCACCAGTGAATGAGTTAGGGCCGGCAAAGTAAATGGCAATACCTTGATCAAGTTGCTCGCCAGCAAGGCTTTTAAATGGCACATAATCGGCGTAGCGAACTTTAGGTATTTTACCTACTACTTTTTCGGCAACACTTTTAGCAAGGCTGCCTGAAACGCGAATAATACCAACACCACCACGTCCGGGGGCTGTTGCTTGTGCTGCAATTGTGTCTTGATTGATCATGCTATTAATTTGCCAACAATGAGTAACTTTATGGCGGTATTGTAACCTATGGATTTATTTGTAGCGAATAGCTGTGGTGAAAAACAGGTAATAAAAAAGGCGACCGAAGTCGCCTTTATATAAGTAGGAGCTTAATTAGCCTCTTACTTTAATACCTTTCTTTTCCATGCCACGG
>NZ_JBFJHD010000345.1:0-1750 GCF_041613455.1 Pseudoalteromonas sp.
AAATTAAGCTGGGATGACCGCGTAATTGACCATCTGCCTGAATTTCAGTTATATGATGCCTATGTAACACGCGAGATGCGTATTCGTGACTTGTTAAGTCATCGTAGTGGCTTAGGACTTGGTCAAGGCGACTTGATGATTTGGCCAAGCACCGATAAGTCAGTCGCAGATATTTTAGCCGGCCTTAAGTACTTAACACCGGCAAGTAGTTTTCGCAGCCAGTACGCTTATAACAACCTGATGTTTGTCACTGCGGGGGAAGTAGTGGCACGCGTTTCAGGAGTTAGCTGGAACGATTTTATAGAAAAAAACATCTTGCAGCCGTTACAGATGCACGACTCACGGGCCGGTTTTTCGCGGATCGAAAAAACCAATAATAACTGGGCAATTGGGCATATTCCGATGGATGGCAAGCTGCATCCGTTTTTTGTCAATTACCTTGAAGACTTTAGGGGCGCAGGGGCGATAGCCTCAAGTGTCAGCGATATGAGTCAATGGCTCCGCACCCAGTTGGCAGCGGGCAAAATGCCTAATGGCCAGCAATTGTTTAGTGCACAGCAACAGGCGCAAATGTGGCACCCACACATTACGTCTATGGCCTCTAGTAGTGCCTATCAAGCGTATCGTCAGCAGTTTAAAGGCTATGGGCTCGGATGGAGTATCGAAGATTACCACGGCGTTAAAAAACTCGGCCACGGTGGAGGGATTTTAGGTATGGTATCGCAGGTTACCTTAGTACCCGAAAAAAACCTCGGTATTGTTATTTTAAGCAACCAGCAAGCATTTAGTGCGCTGTCGGCGATTACCCACGAAGTGCTTGAAGATGTGCTGCAGCTAGAAGATAAAGACTGGGTGGAAGAGTTAGCTAAAAAGCACTTTGCAGCTAAAGAGCAAGCTTACGCCAATGCCAAGCCTGCCGCACCCGCCGATTATCAGCCGCAACTACCCAATATTAACTACACCGGGACGTTACATGATAACTGGTACGGTGATGTGGTGATTGAGCAACTTGACGGTAAATTACATATTGATTTTACCCATACCAAGCGCTTAAAAGGCACCCTTGAGCATTACACCGGCAATACCTTTATTGTACAGTGGGATGAAAAACTATTGGAAGCAGACGCCTTTATTAGCTTTAACATGAATACCGACAATAGAGTGGCTAGCGCCGCGATGCGCGCCGTTTCGACGCAAGTAACCGACTTTAGTTTTGACTTTAGAAACTTACAGTTAACCGCTAAATAGCGCGTCTAAGCTGAGCAGCAATGACGGTTAAACCAAAGTCGCAAAGCCACCTTAGGGTGGCTTTGTTATACTCATTACATAAGCAAGTTAAGGAAGCTGGCCATGCGTACCGCGATTATCTCTCACCCCCATTGTCGTAAACACAAAATGATTGATGATCATCCAGAGTGCCCAGAGCGTTTAGATGCGATTAACGACCGGTTACTTGCCAGTGGTTTAGACATTGCGATTGAGCAAAAACAAGCCCCTAAAGCCCGCCGCGAGCACTATTTATTAGCGCATGACGAATCATTGGTTAATTATGTTGAAAATAGGCTGCCTAAAGCCGGTTTAGCCGATTTAGATGGTGATACATGGCTATGCCCCGATTCACTAAAAGCCATTGAGCGAGCAGTGGGCGCGGGGCTATTAGCGGTGGATGAAATACTGGCCGGTAACCTCGATGCGGCGTTTTGCTCGGTGCGCCCGCCAGGGCATCATGCCAACCGCACCACGTCAGCGG
>NZ_JBFJHD010000346.1:0-1738 GCF_041613455.1 Pseudoalteromonas sp.
ATGTTTGATTCAACCACTTCACGCTCTACAGCGTTGCCATCGGCATCAAAAATTTCTACTGTGTCACGTGTAATACGTGCTACGTCGCCTTCTTCTAAAAAGATGAAGCTGCGCGTAACCGGTAATAATGCTAATTGGTCAGAAGCAATAAAGTTTTCGCCTAGGCCTAAACCAATTACCAGTGGGCTACCTGAACGCGCAACAATAATTTCGTTATCATTGTCTTTATCAAATACTACAGTACCAAACGCACCTTCAAACTGCTTAACCGCTGCTTGTACCGAGGCTAATAGGGTTTTATGTTGCTGGCGCAGCTGATGAATTAAATGCACCATCACTTCGGTGTCGGTGTCTGATAAAAACTCGTAACCGTCACCTTTAAGTGCGGCACGTAAGCTTACGTGGTTTTCAATAATACCGTTATGAACTAGTGCTAATTGGCTGTTTGACACGTGTGGGTGTGCATTGGCTTCGGTAACGCTGCCGTGAGTTGCCCAGCGCGTGTGCGCAATGCCGGTATGGCCGCTAACACCAGACTCTTCCAGTGCCGACTCTAAGTTAACTACTTTACCAACCGCTTTGACCGTTTTAAGCGTGTTGCCATCAAGCAGGGCTACGCCTGCTGAATCGTAACCACGGTACTCAAGACGTTTAAGGCCTTCAACTAAAATTTTATTTACTGGACGTTCTGCAACTGCCCCAACTATTCCACACATAGTGTCTCCATTAATTTTTTAAATATTTGCCCGCTTATAACCTGAATTCAAGTTAGTGGGCTATTCCATAATCTCTGCGCAAATTAGTTTTACACCACATGCCGCTATCGCTTCGCGTTTATCTTGCGCTAAGCCGCTGTCGGTTATTAATGTGGTTACTATTTTCCACGGTAATTCTAAATTAGGTATTTTGCGGCCAATTTTATCTGACTCAACCATCACGATAACTTCACGCGCGGCGGTTGCCATTACTTGGCTTAACCCAACCAGCTCGTTAAAAGTAGTGGTACCGCGCTTTACATCGATACCATCGGCACCAATAAATAGCTGATCGAAGTCGTAAGAGCACAGTACGCTTTCAGCCACTTGCCCCTGAAACGACTCTGAATGCGGATCCCAAGTGCCACCGGTCATCAGTAGTGTTGGCTCATTTTCGAGCGCTAATAACCGACTCGCCACTTTAATGGCATTCGTCATTACCACTAGCCCACGCTTATTAGCAAGCTCTGGGATCATCGCTGCGGTAGTACGGCCGCTATCAATAATAATGCGGTTATGATCTTTGATAAGTTTTGCTGCCGCTTTGGCTATAGCCACTTTACGTTTTGAATCTATTTCATCGCTGACGATTTCTTTTGGTAATGCAATAGCACCCCCATAACGGCGCAGTAACAGGCCGCTTTTTTCCAGCGCCGTTAAATCCTTTCGAATGGTCACTTCTGAGGTTTGAAACTGCTCAGCTAATTTTTCCACCGCCACTTCACCTAACTCGTTAACCTGAGCCAATATATTGTGACGTCGCTGCTGGGTATTTCGTTTAGTCATAAGTGATAGTTAATTAAGTTTCGTTTCGAAAGATGCGCAATTTTAAACGAAACTAATTAAATGGCAAGTGAACGAGCAAAAATAAAGCAATTTAATCGCATTAAAAACCGCCTGCAAGTGCGGTAAACTAGTCAAAACTTCATTATTTAAATAACCCAATGCAGCCATTTAATAGTTTAAACAAAGAGCACTTAGCA
>NZ_JBFJHD010000347.1:0-1715 GCF_041613455.1 Pseudoalteromonas sp.
AACTAAAATAACTTCAACGCCGTTATCATGAAATAACTTAGCAAAACTGGCATCATAAGCTGTTAAAGCAGTAATTTTATTTTTTTCTGCTTTCATTTTATTTAAAGTTGAAACTGTTATTTTAGACATAATTTTCTCACCGGCATAAGCCTTAGTTAATTACTGTGGTAATTGTTGTAAATTGTTAAGCGGTAATGTATTTGCAATAGTGTGTAGTGCAATGCCGCTGGGTAAAATAAGTTTTGGCGCAAGTTCTAGCAGTGGATACACAACAAACTCACGTTCAGTTAAACCATAATGAGGCACTATAAGGCGCTCGGTATTAATTGTTTGTGCGTCAAACAATAACATATCTATATCTAAAGTACGTGGCCCCCAACGCTCGGCTTTTCTAACACGGCCATGCTCAAGCTCAATTGCTTGGGTTAAATCAAGCAGCTTTTCAGGGCTAAGCGTAGTGTTTATGCAGGCAACGGCGTTAATATAGTCAGGTTGGTCTTGTGGGCCCATGGGCTTACTCGCATAGTAATGCGAAACACTTATAAATTCACAATCTGGCAGCTTTTTAAGCGCGGCAATAGCGTTATCAAGCTGCTTTTTTGGTGAGTTTAAATTGGCACCCAAACCTAAATAAACACAGTGCATAGAAGTTACTCTGTTGGCTTTTTAGGTGTACGACGGCGAGCGCGTCTGCGTGGTTTTGGCCCCGCAGGCTGACCCAAGGTTCTTACCATTTCTTTTTGGCCATTAATATCTAGGCTCAAATATTGTGTCCACCACTGAGCAAGCTCGCTATGTTGTGTTTCTCCTGCCTCTACACGCATTAATAAAAAGTCGTATGCGGCTTTAAAGCGAGGTTGCTGCGTTAATCTGTATGCACGTTGGCCGGCACGTTTATCTAAACGATGCTGTATATGCCAAATGTCGCGTGCGCCTAAAGTAAAGCGTTTAGGAACAGCTATGTGCTGGGCGTTATCGCTAAGTACACTATTAATTGCTTGCGAAAATGCATCGTATTCAGAGAGCTGCTCTTCATTTTGTACTGTTTTAGTGCGCTCTAATAGCGGAAACCAAAGTAGCGCAGCAAATACATACGCAGGGGTTACTTTTTTATCTGCGTTAATACGATCGTCTGTATTTTTAAACATGTTTTCAATAAAAGTGGCTTCAAGCCCGCCAGGATTATTATCTAAAATACGGTTTAGCTCTGGAAACAGTGAGTTAAATAGGCCGTATTTGCGCAGCATTAAGTAGTTAGCTTGTGCTTTGCCGTTTAAAAACAGTTTGAGTATTTCTTCAAACAAACGCGCCGGTGGAATGTTATCTAGCAAACTTGCTAAAGCAGTCATCGGCTTTTCGCTGTTTGGTGCAATTTTCATATCTAGCTTAGTGGCAAAGCGTACCGCACGTAGCATGCGCACCGGATCTTCACGGTAACGCGTTTCTGGATCGCCAATTAGCTCAATTTGTTTAGCTTTTATTGCGGCTAAACCATTGGCGTAATCGTAAATACAAAAATCGTTAATTGAGTAATAAAGTGCATTGATTGAAAAGTCACGGCGTTCTGCGTCTTCCTCAATACTGCCAAATACGTTATCGCGTAGCAATTGTCCTTGCTCACTCGATTGGCTTATTTGGTTTTTGTCCTCTGGCGCTTCGTGGTGCCCGCGCATGGTAGCTACTTCTATTATTTCACGACCAAATACAATGTGAGC
>NZ_JBFJHD010000348.1:0-1697 GCF_041613455.1 Pseudoalteromonas sp.
GATAAAGCGCTCGCGTTAAAGTAGGTGACTCAACAATGGGCACTTCATTACCCAACGCAATTTTTCGAATTTGCATAGCAAGCTCGTCAACGCCTTTGGCTAGTACAATAGGCGCTCCAGCTCGCTCTGTGTCGTATTTTAAAGCCACTGAGTAATGAGTAGGGTTGGTAACAATAACATCGGCATCAGGAACATCCTGCATCATTCTCTTTTGCGACATTTGACGTTGAGTTTGCCTGATACGCGCTTTGATTTGCGGATCACCCTCGGAGTTTTTATACTCGTCTTTTACTTCTTGCAGGGTCATTTTAAGCTGTTTGTTATGGCTATAACTTTGAAAAGGCGCATCAATAGCCGCAATAATAATTAAGGTGCAAGATAACCCTAAAAACATCCACGCTAATATTTCCAAAGCATGCACGATATTGCCCGGCGCGCTTTCTATACTTAAATGTAAAATTTCATCAAAAAAGGTATTAATTAAAAATACGGCGAAGGTTGCCACTAAGCCAAACTTTAATAGTGACTTTAGTAATTCAATAGCCGCTTGCGGACCAAACATCCGAGTGAAACCTTTCATTGGCGACATTTTACTGGCTTTGGGGGCGGCTGCCTGCCAGCTAAAATTAAAGCCGCCAAGCATGGTGTTACCAATAAACGCAGCTAGTACAATAATAAGTACAAACATCGACATAGGAAATAACAGTACGTCAGCCACCTCCCCCCACACCGCAAACATTTTTGTGGTGTCGTAGGTTTCATTGCGATTAAGACTCAGCATTCTGCCCATAATTCGGTACAAGCCTTTGCCAATTTCAGGGCCGTACATTAATAAAGAAATAGCAGAAAAAATAAGTACAAACATAGTACCTAACTCTTTAGAGCGCGCTATTTGGCCTTTCTTTTTGGCATCATCAACTTTTTTGGGCGTGGGTTCTTCGGTTTTTTCTTGTCCTGAATCTTCAGCCATTACACTCTCCTAAGGGGAACAACCAACTAGAGTACACATCAGCTCAACCATTTTTAGCCATTGGAACTCAAACTGAGTGATAAAGTTACCGAGGGTAGCCCAAATAATAACGAGCCCTGCCACTAAGGTAAACGGAAAGCCTATAGAGAAGATATTTAACTGCGGGGCAGCACGGGTCATGATGCCAAATGACATATTAATTACAAGCATGGCCGTTAATGGCGCTAACGAGAGCACCAGTGCGGTAGTAAACATCCACCCACCCCAAGTTACTATGTCCCAGTAATGATCAACCGCCCACCAATTACCATCAATTGGCAGTACCTGAAAACTATGCACCACCATTTGAATCATCATTAAGTGGCCATTAAATACAAAAAATAACAAGGTAGCTAAAATGAGGTAGAACTGCCCTACAGCAGGTACACTCATTCCATTTGAGGGGTCAACAACAGACGCAAAACCTAAACCAGTTTGCATAGCCAGAATTTGCCCGGCTAACACAAATGTATTGAGCAATAGTGTAGATGCAAAACCAATCGCAACGCCAATCAGCATTTGTTGTAGCACCACTAAAACCATTTCAAAAGAAAATAAATTAGTAAATGTAGCTGGAGGTAGAACAGGCACAACTAAAAATGTGACTACAACAGCCAAGCCCATTTTAATTCGAGAAGGGACGTTTTTGGCGCCAATACCCGCCATTATCATGATCATTGAGCTAATA
>NZ_JBFJHD010000349.1:0-1668 GCF_041613455.1 Pseudoalteromonas sp.
CTGATTGCCATCAATGCCGCACCAAATAGCGAAGGCATTGTCGCAGAAGGCAAGATTAAATAGACAAACCCCGCAAATGCAACCACAAACGCTATCCATTGCACGGTGCTAAGCCGCTCTTTATTATAAATACCCCAGCCTATCATGGTTAATTGTACCGCTGAAAATAAAATCAGTGCGCCACTGCCCGTGTCTAGCTCTAGGTAAGCAACAGAAAAACACAAAGCGTAAATGAGTAAGCTTATCCCACTGCGCCAACTGCCTGTTTCATTACTATACAGCGATACATCGACTGCATTGCGTTTAACTTTTGCATCGTAAATAAGCACTATACCCGCTAAACACACCGCTGCACTGAGTAAGCGTAAAACAGTAAAGTTCCACGCATCAATATAGCCCCCCGCGAGTGCCATTCTGCATAATAACGAATTAGCAGCAAAAGCCACTAAAGCAATAACTGTGTACAGTGTGGTTTTCAAAAAAACTCCCTACCAGGCCATTATTAATTTAGATTTATCGTGCAATATTGTCAGGCTTAACGCCTTGTTCACGCATGGAGGGTATCCTACGCTTTTTTACAATGTTTCACATATTCTTTTTATCGGTGTATGTTAATCTTATTGAATCAATTAATAGGAGTGCTCTGTGCGACGCAGTCTCATGTTTGGTGTGCTTTTTATGACCAGTGGTTGCAGTACCATAGGCTTGAACGATCTGTTTAATGACTATGCGACTCACATCACCCCCGTCAGGCAGGCCGTTGAAAACAATAATATCAGTCAAGCGCAGTCGCTGCTAGCCACTAACAGTGCGCTTCACAGTAGCTATTTGCTGAACCAATTAGAGCACGCCCGCTTGGCCGATTTAGCCAACACGCCTAACATTGCACAAAGTCACTTTGAAACTGTGTATCAACAGATGCAAGCCAAACGTGAAGCGGCAAAAGTACAGCTAGGTGCTGGGCTGGAGCAAAGTAATGCGTTATTTACCAATGACTCGGCCATTACCTATATACCGCCTGCGTACGAAATGAGCATGCTGCACAGCTATAAAGCGCTTAACTATGTATATAACAATGATATTGAAGCCGCGTTAGTTGAAGTGCGCCGCGCCAATAAAGTGCAGCTAGATGCACTGCAAGAAAACCAAGCGGCGCTCGACTCCGCCGCAAATGAGGCGCAACAGCATTATCCGAGTATGGACAAGGTGACTCGCGGCGTAAAAAATGGTTTTCAAAACGCGTACACCTTTTATTTATCGGCGCTATTATATCAAAGCAGTAAGCAGTTTGATGATGCGTATATTGATTATAAAAAAGCGTTGGAAATTCAACCCGACAACATTTATTTACAACACGATGTATTGCGTTTGGCAAAACAACAAGGGTTTGAACAAGAGTTTATTGAATTCAGTCAGCGCTTTAGTGACGCGCCAAAGGTTAATGCTGCACAAGGCGAGGTGGTGGTCCTGTTTGAACAAGGCCTGGTCCCAAAACAACACGAATTTAAACTGCGCTTGCCCATTTACCGCTCAAGCGGCGATGCGCGTTTTTATAGTTTAGCCATGCCGATGTATCAAAACACCCCCTATGTACGCAGTATTAATAGCATTACATTGGGCGGGAAACCGGTAGCGTTAAGCCCGTTAGTGCACCTTGAGGCGCTGGCA
>NZ_JBFJHD010000350.1:0-1659 GCF_041613455.1 Pseudoalteromonas sp.
ACCCTACGGCTTTAATGGCCGCTACCTATACGGTAAAATAGTAATGAAGTTTTAAGCTGAATTAAAATAGCAAAGCCACCGCATGCGGTGGCTTTTTATTGGTATAAAACTAAATAGTTGAACTACTAAATTTTTGTTAACCAACCGTGGGTATCTGCACTTTTACCCCATTGAATATCGTTCAATGCTTGGCGTAAACGCGCTGTAGTGGGGCCTGGCTCACCGCTACCTACTTTATACTCAGTATCGTTATGAATAAAGGTGCCTACTGGGGTAAGCACTGCCGCTGTACCCGAAAGTGCCGCTTCAGTACCTGGCTTTGCAGCGCGCTCTAATAGTTCTGTAACACTAAAGTTGCGCTCGCTCACTGTCATGCCTAAGTCTTTAGCAAGGGTTAAAATACTATTGCGGGTTACACCGTGTAAAAAGGTGCTGTCGAGTGCTTTAGTGATGATTTCGTTGCCATCAATCAAAATAAAGTTAGCGGCACCGGTTTCTTGTACATCACCGCCTGGGCAAAATAAAATTTGATCGGCTTTATATTTAGTCCGTGCTGCTGAAATCGGCCCAAGTGCACTGGCATAGTTACCGCCACTTTTGATCATGCCCATGTGCGGCGCACAGCGCATGCCATCTTCTTCTAATAATACTCGCAGCGCGGTAGCCCCGCCGGAAAAATAATCCCCCACCGGAGATAATAAAGTATATAGCAATGAACTCATTGAAGGCGCGGCCGCTTTACCAATCGCCGCCTCTGTACCAATGTGCGTAGGGCGAATATACATAGAGCCTGGTGGTAACGGCGTGTCATCGGCGTATTTACGCACAATATCGATAATCATGTTTTTCAGCATCTCACCATCAACAGGCGGTAAACTCAACAATTCAGAGCTTTGCTGCATGCGTGCAATGTTGGCATCCATTCTAAAAATATTTACCGAGCCATCCTCATGGCGAAAGGCTTTTAAGCCTTCAAAACATGTACTTGAATAATGCAGAACGTGTGCACCTGCATGTAACTCAAGCTTATCGCAAGGAACAATCGTGCTGTTGCCCCACTGATTGTCAGAAAACTTAGCTTGAATCATCTGTGGCATAAACACAGTACCAAATGCGGCCATTTTTATTCTCTCTTGTGTGGTCTATTTTTCTCCATTGTATGACAACCAGCTACTATTTAACCATAGCAAACCAAGCGGTTTTTTAATTAATTGGTAGAGTTTTTTGCATGTGGTGGTGATTAATTAATCAAATAAGCCATTATTAACATTCTAAAGCAATAATCAGCTAAGCTTTTAATCCTGCCTGATTATTTAATGCAGGCATTATGCAAATAACGGTGCGCAAACTTAGCTGTATCTTAAGTCATTACTAGGCTTCTTTATTTATCGCAAATAATTAACCCCCTAATGAAGCGCGTGTTAAAGTGGTTAATAATACGTTAACTTTGGCAACCATTATGAACACAGTAACATTAAATAAAAAAACGCCACTACTCCCCCTCCCCGCTTGGGTATTGGCCCTTGCAACGCTTACTGCTGTATCTGCACAGGCTGTTGACTTTAAACAACTGGATACCTTAACGCTTAATGTTAAACCCATTACAGTTGCAGCAGGCGTCACTGTTCCATGGGCGATTGAGCCGCTCGCTAATGGTGA
>NZ_JBFJHD010000351.1:0-1630 GCF_041613455.1 Pseudoalteromonas sp.
AACTGCGTGTCGCCATGTAAAATAGACAGTAACTCTTCGTGCACTCGGCTCGAGCCGGGGTCTTGCATTGAGCGCACTAAAATTTCTGCAGACTTAACACTGCTGCATTCCACATTATGGCAATGCTCTAGCAGCATATCGACTTTGGTTTCATCTAAAAAGTGCGCGCTTATATGGCAGTCTTGCTTTACCAAACGACTAATGCGCAGGGCCGTGGTAAAAGTTTGGTCATCATCTTGACCGTCGATAATAACTTTATCGGCCTGGCTAATGGCAACGCGCGCCAGCTCATCTAAATCAGTAAAGCTACTTAAGCGCACAAAATCGACCTGTTCATTGCTTAAAAATGGATGCTCCATTTGCTCTGTAACGGCTAATAAAATACGCCGCTGAGTGCGTTTAGTATCTGCCAAAATATAATCAATTATTTTTTTAGTACGAGTATCATGCCAGCCAAAAATAATGATGTGGTTGTTACTGTGAGCAAAGTTTTTATCACCTGTCATAGCGCGCCTAATTAAGTAAGTTACTATTTGCCCTGTTTTTCCTAACAGAACACCAAATAAAGCCAATCCAAACGGAATTTGTATTAATGCCACCACCCAGCGGCCGAGCTCTGTGGTGGGGCTAAAGTCACCATACCCCACGGTTGAGGTGGTTACCGTGTAATAGTAAAAAAAGGTCGTAACGTTAGTGAGTGCTTGCTCATTCGCTATATATAACAAGCTCCACGTTAGCAGCATATGAGCCAACATAGCCAGTGCCACGGCTTGCCAACTCAATTGATCAATATGAGCACGTACAAGTAACACTAGCCTTTTAAAAATCACCGGCATAATACAAAATCTTCGTTAGTAAATTATCTATAAACCCCACGTTACTTGATGCCATGGCTTTAAGCAATATTTAACCCCGCGCACCTATACGACTAAATGCGATTTGCTAACGCCCTGTTTTCATGATTAATTAAGCTTATAATAAAATCAAAAAAGACCTTGTTTATGCTTAATAAAATTGCCACCCCGTTTACTAAACTGGTTGAACGCTACCTACCCGATCCCTTTATTTTTGTGATACTGCTAAGCATTATTACCCTCATGATTGCCACCCTGTTTACCCCCGCAACCAGTATAGATGTGTTGCAAGCATGGGGCGCGGGCTTTTGGAACTTACTCAGCTTTGCCATGCAAATGCTATTGGTATTAATTACCGGTTATATGCTTGCAAGCACTGGCCCGATTAGTAGGCTATTAGAAAAACTTGCCACTTTTGCTAGCACCGCGCCTAAAGCAATTATTTTAGTCACGCTGATATCACTGCTCGCTAGCTGGCTTAACTGGGGGTTTGGTTTAGTAATTGGTGCGCTATTTGCCAAAGCCATTGCTAAACATACACGCGTTGACTACCGCTTATTGGTTGCCAGTGCCTATTCGGGCTTTGTGGTATGGCATGGCGGGTTAGCAGGATCTATTCCTTTAACAATTGCCACCGAAGGGCACTTTTTACAATCGAGCATGGGAATAGTGAGTACCGAGCAAACCCTCTTTGCCAGTTTTAATATTGCCATATTGGTTGGGCTATTTATTATTATGCCGCTGGTGAACCGCTACATGCTACCTAGTGACAACGA
>NZ_JBFJHD010000352.1:0-1626 GCF_041613455.1 Pseudoalteromonas sp.
CTAAACGAGAGCTTAGTTTCGATGTTGAGTGTTTTGAGGAGCGCGTTAAGCTTTCTATTTTAGATAGTGGTCCAGGTATTGAACACCATGTGCTGGGATCTATTTTTGAACCCTTTTACAGTACCAAGTCAAGTAATGGCTTAGGGCTGGGCTTATCAATATCAAAGCAAATTATTGATTCATTTAATGGTTACTTAACGGCGCACAACCGTCCTCAAGGCGGTGCACAATTTATTATTAGTTTATCAAGCATAGAGGCCCCAAAAAATGATTGAAGCCGTTGTTTGTAAGCAAGTGGTTGTTATTGATGATGAGGCGATGATCCGTGATTCGTTAAATCAACTTTTAACCCTCGAAGGGTATGAGGTACAGTGCTTTAGTGATGCGACTGTTGCCTTAAGCCGTTTAAGTCGTAATTTTTATGGTGTGGTCCTCAGTGATATAAATATGCCCACCATGGATGGTTTAGCCTTTATTGAGCAGGTAAAAGCATTCGACAGTGAACTTCCGGTAATATTTTTAACAGGTTATGCTGATGTTTCTGTTGCGGTAAAAGCAATGCAATTAGGCGCGTATGATTTATTTGAAAAACCCCTGAACGAAAATTTATTAGATTGCATTGCCAGAGCCTTAGACAAACGTGCTTTAGTTATGGAAAACAGGGCCCTGAAGCGCGCAGTTGAAAAGACCTCCGCGCCCGGTGTGCGTATTTTAGGCGAGACCCTTAAAATGCAGCACATGATGAACTTACTCAACACGGTGATTGATACACCGGCTGATGTGCTGATTGAAGGTGAAACTGGCACAGGGAAAGAATTGGTTGCCCGTTATTTACACGATCATAGTAACCGCTCAAGCTGTCAGTTTGTGGCTATTAACTGTGGTGCGGTGCCTGAGCAATTAATAGAAAGCGAATTGTTTGGTGCTGTTAGTGGTGCATACACTGGCGCAACACAAGATCGCAAAGGTAAGTTTGAGTTTGCACAAGGCGGCACCGTTTTTTTAGATGAAATTGAAAGCACTCCTTTATCGCTTCAAGTTAAGTTGCTACGAGTGCTTGAGGAGCGAAAAGTCACCCCCGTGGGTGCAAATAAAGCCATCGAGCTTGATATTCGTATTGTCGCGGCTACCAAAGTTGATTTACTTTCGTTGGTAGAAAAAGGTGAGTTTAGAGCCGATTTATATTATCGATTGAGTTTAGTTAAAGTCAGTATTCCCGCGTTAAGAGACAGAAAAGCCGATATCCCCTTGTTGTTTAAACACTTTAGCTCTATTGCGGCCACTCGTTTTCATAAACCTTTAGGTGCACTTAATATAGAATTACAGCAGCGCCTACTTGCCCATGATTGGCCAGGCAATGTACGTGAACTAAGAAATCAGGCAGAACGCGCGGTATTACTTGGCCCCGATCTGGCATTTGCACAAAGTGATTCAAGCAGTAGCGGTTCGTTATCATTGGATTTAAGCCTAGCCGAAAAGGTTAGCTTTTATGAACAGTCTTTAATTGAAGAAGCCCTAGAGCTTAACCATGGCAGTATCAAAAATACCATGGCAACGTTACAGATTGCGCGTAAAACCCTCTATGACAAAATGAGTAAATATAATCTTAATCGAGATATGTTTACC
>NZ_JBFJHD010000353.1:0-1606 GCF_041613455.1 Pseudoalteromonas sp.
CGGATAGGTTTCAGCATTGGCTCTGTAAGCTGGTGGAATACCGCTTCAATTGGGTTATAGCCTTGACTCACCCAGCTTAAAATAGCGCGAATAATCAATACCCAAAAAACTAAGTTCAACGCTTCTTTTAACACCGTAATGACTGCTTGCAGCAGTACTGGTTGTATAGCCCATGTTTGATAAATAAGCCACATCAGTATACTGATTTTTGCGGCCGCAACAAAAAAGGCCAGCAACAAAGAGGCAAAGTCGAGGCCAGCAAAACCGGGTATAACTTTACGCAGCGGCGTGACCGCAAATGAGGTAGCTTTCACTACAAACTGACTCATTGGGTTGTAAAAGTCGGCTTTTGCCCACTGTAGCCAAAAGCGCAGTAATACCACCATTAAAAATAAATCAAATAGGGTACTTATCAAAAATTGCATGGCATTCATAATTTAACCTTCTTAGAGTTCTTGTTCCATTTGCTGAGCACGGGTAATACAGGCATCCATGGCATCGGCAACGGTTTGGGTTAACCCATTGTCTTTTAAGTGCTCAACGGCTGCATGGGTGGTGCCGCCTTTAGAGGTGACATTGGCGCGTAATTGCGCAATGCTTATCTCAGGCTGGCTGAGCGTCATTTCGGCCGCTCCCAGCGCAGTTTGTTGTACTAAGCGACGCGCGTCGCTATCGCTAAAGCCCAGTGCTTTGGCTTTTGCTTCAATGGCTTCCATAAATAAGAAAAAGTATGCCGGAGACGAGCCGGTTACAGCAATAATATCGTTAATTTGCGACTCTTGCTCAACCCACACTACAATCCCAGTACATTCAAATACGTGTTGTACAAATTCGTGTTCCTGTTGTGTTTCGCCCGCGCCATACAAACCCGATACGCCACGGCTAAGTAACGACGGGGTGTTAGGCATACAACGTACCATCTTTACATCTTGGCCGAGCATTTCTCGCAAGCGCTTTACCGTTAAGCCCGCCGCCACTGAAATAAACAGCTTATCGCTAAAATCAACGCCTGAGTCTTGAAACGCTTGACATAGCTCGCCCATCATTTGAGGTTTAACAGACAGTACAATGACATCCGCATCACGCAGGGCTTCATTATTGTCACTGGTGGTACGTACCTTGAAATCGGCGGCAACCTTGGCTAATTTTTCTTGGTTACGGTTGGTGGCAATAATGTTATCTGCCTTAAAGCCATTTTTTACCATGCCACCAATAATGGCATAACTCATGTTTCCTGTGCCTATGAATGCGATTGTTTTATCTGACATATGTCTGTTATCACCTTTTAAGTTCGTGTGCCAAAAATGTCTGTGCCGATCCTCACCATGGTTGAGCCTGCAGCAATTGCAGCTTCTACATCGTTACTCATCCCCATCGACAAAGTATCTACTTGAGGATATAAGGCCTGTAGTTTATCAAAGCAAGTTTGCAATTGCTCAAAATATTGTAGTTGCAGCTGAGGATCCGCGGTTTTAGCGGGAATAGCCATTAAGCCTCGCAGGGTTAAATGCTCACATTGGTTAATAAAATCAGCCAGTTCAGTGATTTCATTAGGGTGGCAGCCAGACTTTGCTGGCTCAAAACTGATATTCACTTGAATCAACAC
>NZ_JBFJHD010000354.1:0-1560 GCF_041613455.1 Pseudoalteromonas sp.
ACTTATTGGTCGATCAAGTGGAATTTGCCGATGTTATTTTAATTAGTAAAACGGACTTAGTGAGCGCAGCGCAACTAAACACGCTGCGCACAATTTTAACCACACTTAATACGCAGGCCAACATTATTCCTATCGCTAAAGGAAATATTGATATTAATGAGGTAGTAAACACCGGCTTATTTAATTTTGCAGGTGCCCAGCAAGCCCCTGGCTGGCTTAAACAAATGCGTGGGGAGCATATTGCCGAAAGCGAAGAATATGGCATTAGCAGTTTTAACTACACAGCACGGCGTCCATTTGATCCTGAAAAGTTTTACAACTTTCTGCACAACACCGAGCAATTTGGTAAATTAATTCGTTCTAAAGGCTATTTTTGGTTAGCCACTCGCCCGTTATTTTGCGGACAATGGAGCCAAGCGGGCGGGATTGCGCACTATGGCTTTGCCGGAATGTTTTTTAAAGCGATTCCTAAAAAAGACTGGCCCACTGAGCCTGAGCTGCTTGCCGACATTAACAGTAAGTGGGTCGAGCCCTTTGGTGATATGCGTCAAGAGCTGGTGTTTATTGGCCAATCACTCAATCAACAAGCGATGATCAATGCCCTCGATAGCTGCTTATTATCCGAAGATGCCGCCCTTAAAGGTAAAGATTTTTGGCGCCGCTATAATGACCCGTTTCCTATTTGGCAGGAGGTGTAATGAACGCCCTTGCCCCGCTCACTCATACTCTTGTTAATTCGACACCAATGTCGCGCAAAGCCGCCCACAGCAGCAGTGCCGATATATTGGCGCACATTTATAACCACGATATTAACATCGCGATATGGCAACGAGCGTTAGCTGAAAAACTCACAAAGGCGGTTAATACTCTGATAACGTCACCCGCATTAAAACCTGTCGAGCTTGCTGTCACGCCTGAAGCTGCTTACCAGCAACTACGCCAGGTAATAACAGTCAGCAACACACAGCAAGCTGAAATAAGCGCGCTTTGTAGCGATATTGCCTTATTAGTCGAGATGTTTTGTTGCTTGTTTGATTTAAAACGTGCCGGGTTAAGGCTTGCTGTACTAAATCGACCAATGTGCCCACGTTTTCATGTTGACAAAATTCCGTGCCGCTTAGTCACCACCTATCAAGGTATCGGAACACAATGGCTGCAGCATCACCATGTTGATCGCGCAAAACTTGGCGCTGGTAATTTAGGCAAACCCGATGAAGAGTCTGGATTATTTAAACACTTAAGTAATATAAAACAGTTAAACAGCGGTGATATAGCGCTGCTTAAAGGTGAATACTGGGATGACAACCAAGGTGCGGGGCTTGTGCATCGCTCTGCGCCTATGGCCACTAACGAGCAGCGCTTATTATTAACGCTTGATTTTATTTAGTTAGCCAACACCAACCCGCTTTAGCAAGCAATAAAAAACGCCCCAGCTGTGGGGCGTTTTTTGTAGTAAGGAGCGTGTTACGCTTTTTTCATACTGCCTTGTTCTTCAAGGCGAATATGCCAGCTAAACGCCTCTTCGAGTAAATGAGGGGTATGGCCACCTCGCTGACATGC
>NZ_JBFJHD010000355.1:0-1505 GCF_041613455.1 Pseudoalteromonas sp.
CCCTTTCCAAAGAAATACATTAAGTGATTTTGCACCACAGAGAACACCGAGGCGCTGCGCGCTACACTGAGAACACATGATAAATTGCTAAATAGCTTTCCAGCCCCGCTTTTAGCATCACTTCCTCTGTGAGCTCTGTGTTCTCTGTGGTAAATATGCTTTTGCCTTTAACAAGCGAGATGTAAAACCACATCGATATAAAACTCAAATATTGCATTTACCTGATCTTTTTCTGACATCTGGCTTCTGCATTGTTATCTGTGATTTTTTAAAACATTCGCACTACGTGCGCGCGGCAGCAAGCTACTCGCCTACGGGTAACCCAAAAACTGCACTTGGCTAATTTCTGCCTGAAACCTGAACCCTGACACCTAAAACCTTGTTTTTATCTTTTACTAATCGCTGACAGCTCCAAACTGAAAGCTGTTGTTTCCCTCATTCACAACCCCAAGCTATTTTTTATGCTGTGCATTTGTTGTTGTAATTGCTGGCGTATGTCATCAACAAGGATGCTCGACTCACTTACTTGAACTTTCATCGACGCCATCGACTGGCTAAAGTTATTAACTAATTGGCTTTGCTGTTTTGCCAGCTCGGTTGCTTCAATCGCCACGTTATTAGCGGCTTGAGCATTGTTCGCCACCCCTTCAGAGTTTAACTTTAGCTCTTGCGCATTTTGTGTTTGTAATTGCGCGTCCTCAGCAAGGGCCGATATTTGCGTTGCTACTATCTGCGAGTTCTCACTCAGTAAATTAAGCTGATCTTTTATATCACCAAGCGACCCCTGAGTTTGCCGAGCCAACTGCCTTACTTCGTCGGCGACCACTGCAAAGCCACGCCCATGCTCTCCCGCCCGCGCCGATTCTATGGCGGCATTGAGCGCTAATAAATTTGTTTGGTCAGCTATATTATTGATCACCTCAATAATTTTACCCACACCATCTACTCCGCTCAGTAACTGCTGAATGCTCTGCAGCCCCTGCTCCACTCGTTGCTCTGTATTTGCGCTGGCATTTAACATGTTTTTCGAAAAACCTAAGCTTTGCTCCATCGCTGCAAACGTACCTTGTGCGTTGTCGGCCACTTGCGAGTTAATATGGTTCACCTGCTCGCCAATGTATTGAATGTCATTTAATAACGTTTGGTTTTTCTCAACTTGGCCATGGCTTTGCTCTGTTTGCTGGCTAATAGTATATAAATGCTCGCTCATTTGTTGCATAAAATCGTTTACCACTTTAAGCATTTGCGCGCGCTCACGTACTTCAATGCGTTGCCGCTCAATGAGCTGATTAAAATACTGTGCTATTTCACCTACTTCCGTTTTAGCATTGTGACTGTCGATATTTTTCAGCTGATTACTTTCAATTAAAAATGCAAAACCATCGCGTAATTGCCGAAGCGGCGTTAACACCTGACTGCGTTGCACTACATAAACACCCACGGCCAATACCACCAGCGCCGTTATTGCAAAACAAAACAGCCAAAACACTTGCTGCTTTACACTA